>JBBQSM010000110.1:0-15208 GCA_038234895.1 Gemmatimonadales bacterium | reverse complement strand
CTCGCTGCAGTCCTGATGGAACCGCAGGTCATAAACACCGCCTCGCACATCCTTCGATCTCAACTTCGATTGTCAAATAGCGACCAACTTGTCCTGCTATCCTTCCGCAACCCCTTGAGATTGCAGCACTTACCGTTTTTTTGTCCGCCGATGTTTTGGCTAGAGCCTTAACTAATAAACCGTTGACCTCGCCTTGTAAAGCCCTCGATCAGCATTTCTTGAGGTCTTTCTCTTGCCGGCAACCGTACCGCGATCTACGTCGCGAGGTCGCCCGACCGGCGAAGGGGTGGCGAAGTTATGTCCGTAGCTGCTTTCACGCAAGACCCAAAATCCGGACGCCACTCACACCCGTGCTCTCGGCTCGTTCCGCCACCGAGACTCAGGACAGACCTCACGATCCGTCCTGCCGTACCGCCACCACGACCCATATGCACCCTCTAGGACTCGAACCTAGAACCTACTGATTAAGAGTCAGCTGCTCTACCATTGAGCTAAGGGTGCGCGAATCCTCCGCGCAACAACAAACCACAACCGACAGCACCGCTGTCCACCGACACCGACCCACAGCGCGCCAGGAGGGGCTCGAACCCCCGACCCGCAGCTTAGAAGGCTGCCGCTCTATCCACCTGAGCTACTGGCGCCTGCATCTGCCGCCGGCCTCCCCGACGGGAACCCAACGCGGTCCTACACCACGCACACCATCTCACCTCGATCGGGGCGGCCGGATTCGAACCGGCGACCTCCTGCTCCCAAAGCAGGCGCGATACCGGGCTACGCTACGCCCCGCAGCGGGCGGGTATGTTATCCCGCCTCATGCGCGGGGTCAACCGGGCCGATCAACTTCGTTTCGTTCGCACTGTCGGAGCGCAACGCTGCAAGAAGCGAACGAAACGCCCGCCCGCGATGACTGACGGCAGACTTCGCCGCGTCCGACACAGACGCGAACGTGACACCGAGCTCGTCCGAAAGGAAATACGGATCGTAGCCAAATCCGCCGACCCCATCGGCCACCTGAACAATGCGACCCGGCGTGCGCCCCAGCGCCACCATCTCACCGCCGCTCCAGACGCAGGCCGCGGCGCAAACATACGATGCGACGCGCGATGACTGCCCTCCCGCCTCCGCCGTGCGCAGTGCCTGCAACAGATGACCGTTGTTCGCATCGTCCAAGGCGCGACCCGACAGCGTCGAAAATCCACCCCATCGTTTGCTGCGGACGCCGGGCGCGCCGTCGAGCGCGTCAACGGTGAGACCGGAGTCGTCGGCCAACGTCGGCAGCCCACCCGAGCGCGCGTGGAACCAACGCGCCTTCGCCAGCGCGTTCGCTTCAAACGTATCGAAGACTTCGAGCGCGTCTTCGTGCGCCTCTTCGGGCAGACCGAACTCGCTGAGCGAACTCACGGTCAACCCGAACTCTTCCAGCAGCGGTACAAGCTCACGGATCTTGCCCGCACTCCTGGTCGCGAGCAGCCATGGTGCCCGACTCATCCGTGAATCAACCGCGCGCCAGGCACGCACGCTGTGCCGCTTCCAGCTGCTGAATGCCTGCCGTCGCCTGCGCCAGCAGCGCGTCCAACTCCTCGCGCGCAAAAGTGCCATGCTCTCCGGTCCCCTGCACTTCCACGAATCTCCCCTCACTGCTCATCACCACGTTCATATCGACGCCAGCGCGCACATCTTCGTCATAATTGAGATCGAGTCGTGCTTCACCATCCACCAGCCCGACACTCACGGCCGCGACCCGACGACGTACGGGAGAGGTCGGAATCCGACCGGTCTGCACCATCCATGCGAACGCGTCGTGCACCGCAACGCATGCACCGGTGATGGCGGCGGTGCGGGTACCACCGTCGGCCTGAATGACGTCGCAATCAACCTTGACGGTGAACTCCCCGAAGCGGAAATCATCGAGCATTGCACGCACACTACGTCCGACGAGCCGCTGGATCTCTTGCGTCCGTCCGCCAACCTGCGAACGCTCGCGTGAGGAGCGCGTGCGTGTGGCGCGGGGCAGCATCGCATACTCGGCAGTCACCCAGCCCTCGCCGCTGCCGCGGCGCCATCCCGGCACCCCATCCTCCACCGATGCCGCGCACAGCACCCGCGTCTCGCCGAAAGAGATGAGGCACGAGCCCTCCGCGTACCCAACCGCTCCCCGCTCCAGCGAGACCTCTCGCAACGCGTCGTTGGAGCGTCCGACGCGGGGAATGACCACAGTTGCCGTTGTTTCAGCCACGCAGTTTCTCGATGATCGATGTGGTGGATTGGCCTGCCAGCAACGGAACGACGACCACGCGACCTCCGCGCGACCGCACGACGTCCGCGCCCACGATTGTCTCCGGCGAGTAGTCGCCGCCCTTCACGATCACATCCGGCTGCAACGTTTGCACGAGTTCGAGGGGCGTATCCTCGTCGAACACAACCACCGCATCGACCGCCTCGAGCCCCGCGAGTACGTGCGCGCGCTCGGCCTCGGAGCGCACAGGACGCGTCGGGCCCTTCAGACGCTTCACGGACGCGTCGCTGTTCAGTCCAACCACCAGTACCGCCCCCTCGCGGCGCGCACCGTCAAGCACGTCAATGTGCCCGGGGTGCAGCAGATCGAAGACGCCGTTGGTGAAGACCACCGGTCCCGTAACGCTCCGTCGCCACTCGGCAACGAACGCACGCGTCATGATCTTGTCGGCCGGCCGACGCGGCCGAGTCGCATCTACCATTGTGACTGCATCCCGTCGAGCAGTTCGTTGACCAGACTTTCGATGGCATCGCGACGTCCGTTGGCTTCACCGCCTTCGGCGTACTGCGCCTCCTTGGAAATCCCCGCGCGCTTCACGAGCGCGCGGCCAGTCGTCTGGTCAAGAATCTCCACATCCATGACGAGCTGCAATCGGCGACGCGTCGAGGTGGTCTGTCGGGGATCCGCGCTGACACCAGCCGGCAAATCGACTTCGTAGCGCACGATCACGCCGCGCACGACGACGTCCGCCCGCTGCTCGGGCGCTTCGCGCAGGCTCAGCCGTTCGCGCATGCCTTTGCGCATCTGCTCGAAGATTTCCCGCTGCAGTTCCGGAACCGCCGTTTGGTTGTCGAACGGCTGCACGGCGACACTGCGCAGATTCTTGGGCAGCCCACTCCCGCTCGAAAAACCGTACAGGCACCCGTTGAGTGTCAACGTGAGGGCCAGTATCGCTGCGCGAACAACGCTCCGGCGCACCGCGGGTGCAGATCGGCGGAGCGCGACCGTGGCGCTATGGCCGTCGAAAAATCGCGTCATCAAAGCCCTCGACCACCAGAGTATCGGTCACGGTAATGCCCAAGCGACGCCTGGCCTTCTCGTGTACGTATTGCAATTCCCACTGCCCTCCGGCGGTCCGACGTCGCGAGATCCATTCGATCACACGTCCGCCCTCGATCCGTTCCACCCGCCCCAGATCGCGCCCGCCGAAAGATACCCGCCACGCGCGGCCATCGGCGACGGAGGCATCGCGCCCACGGAGTTGGCCGAGATCGGCGCGCAGCGTGTCGCCGTCCATACGGGCGACCGTGTCCGGCGATTGCGGCAGCGACAGCCGGCCGAGGGTGGCCCAAAGGAGCGGCACCGGTGGGAGGAACCGTCGCACCAGATCAATTCCGGGTACGATCAACGAATCACCCACGAGAATGGCATAGCCGCCCGCCATGCCGTTGCGAAGGAAGAAATCCAGACGGGCCCTATCCGTGGGCGCGTGGCGCACCACGCCGTCACCGTTGGCTTCAAAAGTCTCGTCCTTGTACGTCCAAGTGAAGTTGAGTCGCTGTGGACGTGGGGAGAGTTCCGCGACCGGCAACGCGCCGGAGGTCAGCGAGCCCGTTAACGGACGCGCGCCCGGCGCGCACGCCGCCATCGCACTGAACAAAACTGCACCGACAAGAAGTTCGATTCGCAGGCGCCTCATCGAATCTCCACGCTGCGCACGCGGTCGCCCTGTACTATGCGGTCGAGTACGTCTAATCCGCTCACCAGTCGGCCAAACACCGTGTAGTGCCCATCCAGATGTGGCTGCGGTGAGTGGCAGAAGTAGTACTGCGCGCCGCCCGTGTCCGGCCCAGCGGTCGCCAAACCAACCGAGCCGCGCTCGTGCCGCTGCCGCGTCCAGGCGTCCCGCACGCTGAACCCGGGTCCTCCGCTCCCGTCACCGCGGGGATTGCCGTCCTGCGCGACAAAGTTGGGCACCACGCGATGGAACCACGTATCACGGTAGTATCCGCTCTCGGCGAGACGCACGAACGCTTCGACGACGAGTGGTGCATCCGCCGAGAACAGTTCGATGCTGATGTCGCCGCGCTCGGTGTGCAGGACGGCGATCTGTGGTCGGCTGCCGTTTGCATACGCGCGGCGCGCAATGCGTTCATAGTCGGCGGCTGCGCGTGGCGCATCGACAGCCGGCAAATCGCGCCAACCGAGCAAGGGACCGACACGACCAACGATGGCACGTTCGGCGACGCGATCGGGCACGGGCACTTTTGCGAGTCGAGCCCGTAGCGTCGCGTCGATGCGCGCACTATCACGTGTCCACGCGGACGCGATGTAGCGCAGCGCGGCTCGACGCACGTCATCGGTCGCAGCCGTCTGATGCCGTTCGTACAGCGCGACGATCTCCGGCAACTCGGCCGCAGACGCGCGGCGGCCAAGTACGCCCACGGCCTGCGCACGCACGACCAGGTCGGAATCGGCAAGCAGCTGGCGCACGCGCGCGCGCCCCTCCGCGGTTGCCAAAGTACCGGAGTCGATCGCGCTGAGGGCGACCGCGCGTACTCGCCCATCGGCATCGCCGAGAAATCGTTGTGCAAGCGGCATCCGGTCGGGGCCCTGTCGCTGCAGCGAGGCTTCGAGTGCCGCGCCACGCCTCCGCCAATCGACGTCGGCGATCCACTCGTTCTCACGCGCTTGCAATGCGTCGCTTCCCGCGCGTCGTGCGCCCAGCAGCAGTGCCCGACGAACGACAAACGACGAGTCCATGGACCACGCCTTCATCCAACTGTCTGAATCACGCAGGAATGCGGTACCGAGATTCTCCGTGGCCGCAACCCGCACATTGCCGTCGGGGTCGGCAAATGTTCGCAACACGTCGGCACGCACACTCGAGCCGAAGGTGGCAAGACTCCGCACTGCATTCGCCCGTACACGCGCGCTCGAGTCGGCAACAAGCACACGCAATAACGATCGCGCCTGGTCGGCGAGCGAATCGGCAAGACCGGTGCGCGCGAGCGCACGTGCGACGTGCTGTCGCACCAACTCATCCGGCGACGACGCCACGGCCATCAGTGCGCGATAGCCGCCCACGAAGCGCGCACGAGAAATCGCGTATGCTGCAGCGCGGACGGCTTCGGCCGACGTATCGGCCAGCCAGGGTGTGATGACAGCCGCTTGGACGCTGCGCATCTTCGCCGTGGCAAGCAGTAGCTCCGCGCGTACGCTGCCGCTACGCAACGCCGCCGTGGAGTTCGCGAGCGGTTGCGGCGCGCCCTCACCGAGCGCGATGGACAACAGCGGGCGCGCCACGTCACCAAGTTCGCCGAGCGCCCACGCGGCTTCGCGTGCCACCGGATCCGCGGCGCCCGCGACGGCACGACCGAGAGCGACCAGCGCCGCGCTGTCCTTCGCGAGGCCGAGCGCGAACGCCGCATTTGCGGCGACGCCGGTGTCGGCGTCCAGTAGCAAGGCGCGGAGCCGTGGATAGCGTGCGCGCATCTGCACCTGTCCAATCGCAAGGGCGGCTCGCGCACGTCGCTCGGCGCTGGAATCGAGGAGCAGGGAATCGACCAGCGTCGTATCACGTTCGCGCTGGTCGATCATCGCCAACAGCTGTGCGTCCCGCGTGACCTGCTGCGGTGTCGCGGACGCGCCGGCTCCGGTGACGCGCGCCGCGCACGCGGACGTCAGCCCGACGAGGATCGCAACCGCGACCTTGCCGACGATGCGCCCACTCGAGCGCGCCGCGGCCAGCACGCCTGCAGCGTTCGGGTCACGATGCACGCGTTGCCGCCGGTGTCGCCGCTGACTGCAAAAAGGCGCGGACATGCTCCGGCATCGCAACCAAGCGACCGTCCTTCGTGAGCGAGACCAGCGCTGTAGTGGCCGAGGCCAGCAGCACGCCCGTTTCGGCGTGTTCAATGCGATAGGTAAACGTCATGGCGCGCGAACGTACCTCCGTCAGTCTCGTAAGAACGCGAATCGGATCGTCGTAGCGGGCAGATGCGTGAAAGCGAAGCGACGCGTCCGATACCGCAAGCACCACGCCGTCCCGTTCGAGCGCGGCGTATGGCTTGCCGATGGCGCGGATGAAATCCGTTCGCCCGATCTCGCACCAAACCAGATAATTGGCGTGATACACCACGCCCATCTGGTCGGTTTCGGCGTATCGCACCCTGAGCTCACTCGCGGATTCATGTCCCATGCAGGGATAATGCCCCCGGGCACGCCGCGTCCTCAAGGCGACCCCTGCGGTTTGTGGCCACCAGCGGTGGACGTTAGACTCCGCTCGTGCTCCCTACCTCCTGTCATGTCATTGGCGACGCGCATCTCGGCGTCGCATCGCCTTCGGCCGAGCGCGCGTTGATCGCGTTCCTCCGCCACCTGCCGGGTCGCAGTCGCTCTCTGGTGATTATGGGCGATCTGTTCGACTTCTGGTTCGAGTGGCGTCATGTCATGCCTCGCGCGGGCTTCCGGGTGCTGGCTGCGCTTGCCGATCTGCGGGACGCGGGCGTCGAGGTGCTTTGGATTGGCGGAAACCATGATTGTTGGGGCGGTCGCGCCCTGGAAGCCGAGACCGGCGTCACGTACACGCTTGATCCTTGGCGCGATTGCATCGGACCGTGGGACACGCTGCTACAGCATGGCGACGGCCTGCGCGAGGTGGAAGACGCGCCGTACCGTCGGCTGCGCAGCGTGCTTCGTCACCCACTCGCCATTCGCGCTTTCGGATGGCTGCACCCTGATTTCGCGACGAGAGTTGCCCTCGCCTCGTCGGATACGAGCCGGCACCGACGCGCGGGCGACGAAGGGCGCGGGCTATTGCGCATTGGGTCGGAGGCAATCGCCGCACCTGCGGGACCGGCGCTCGTGATCCACGGACACTCCCACGTGCCGCTGCTGCAGCGCGTTGCGGGCGGATGGTACGCCAATGCCGGCGCGTGGTATCTGGACCAACAGTTCCTCCAGATCGAAGACGAGCGCATTTCGCGCTGCCTCTGGACTGGCTCAGGCGAAGGCGACGTGCTCGACGTGGGTGAGCGTGTCGCCGAGGAAGCGACGGCCGAGTCGAAGGAAGTGATCCGGCGCGTCTGAGGCGACACAACGGAAGGTCGGCGCAGCGGATTCGGTCCGGAGCAGCTGGCGATCCTCCAGCAGCTGCGCTGTTTCCGCCGCGGTTTCTTCTGCACTGTCAATGAGACGCACGTCGGGTCCCATCTGCTCCTGCAGTAGCGGAGCGAGCAGTGGATAGTGGGTGCATCCCAACACGAGCGTGTCCACTCGCGTCCGTTCGAAAGGTGCCAGGTACTCGCGCAGCACCAAGCGTGTGGCGGGGTGATCGACCCATCCCTCCTCCACCAAGGGCACGAGCAGAGGGCAAGCGACCGCTTCCACTAACACGGATGGATCGATAGCCTGAAGAGCCCGGGTATACGCACCGGAGGCTATCGTGCCACTGGTCCCGATGACGCCAATCGTACCACCTCGTGACATTCGTACCGCGGCTCTCGCACCGGGTTCGATGACGCCGATCACAGGTACCGGCTGCGTCGCCTGCAGAGTCGCGAGCGCGTGCGCAGTGGCCGTATTACATGCCACAACGATCGCCTTCACGCCCTGCTGCACCAGCCATCCGGCGATCTCCAGCGCATATCGACGGACGGTGTCGGGACTCTTGGGCCCGTACGGAACACGCGCGGTATCGCCGACATAAATCAGCGACTCATTCGGGAGCCGCTCGGCGAGCGCGCGCACAACCGTCAGCCCACCGAAACCAGAATCGAAGACGCCGACCGGTGCGTTGCAGATGTCGCCGGTCACCAACGAATGGCGGCGACGAACATGACGCCTCCGTCAGCCCGCGGCACGGCCGACATGCGGACAGGCACGTCCCACAGCTGCGCGGAGACAAAGGCATCCGCACCCGAGAGCAGGTGATTGAACGCGATAACGGCCAGCCAGTCTTCGGCGTGCAATCGACGCGTTCGAACCAGGTCGGCGGTGTACTCGTTCGGGCCGAAGCCGGTGGGCCGGAGCGTATTGCCGGATACCACGAACGTGGCCGGCAATGAATCACCGAGATAGCGACGAGCCTCTCGGAGATCCGCGTTGCTGCGACGAAGCATCGCGAGCGCGCTCAACTCGACACCGGAGAAGAGCGCGCCGGACACGCCGCGGTCGAGACGAGACTGACCGAAGCCCGGCAGCGCGAGTGAGTACAGAAACGCCCGGCGCGGTGTGATGGGCGGATTCATGCGCGACAGGAGTCGCGGTCGAGCTGGCGCGGACTTGATCGTGTCGGTGCGAACCACGAGACGCGACGTATCGGATTGCTGCGCGTGCAGTGTATTCCGGCCCTGCACCAGCGACGCAATGGCAAAGACTACCGCGCGCAGCACTCGCGCACCCGAGCGGCTTCGGGGGCACAGGTGACGCTCGGCCACTCTCACCATTGTACGCCGGTCTCGTCGCGCCATCGCGAAATCAGGCGGTCGGAAGTGCGACGACCGCTTCGATCTCGATGCGCACGTCACGGGGAAGTCCCGCCACGGCCACGGTCGACCGCGCAGGGCGCGCATCACCCAGCACCTCGGCGTACACGGCATTGATAGCCGTGAAATCCGCCATATCACGCAGGAATACGGTTGTCTTGACCACGTGCGACCAGTTCGCTCCGGCCGCTTCAATGACGGCCGTGAGATTCTTGAGCACCTGCGCCGCCTGCGCCGCCACGTCGCCCGGCACGATCTCCATCGTCACGGGATCAAGCGCGATCTGACCGGCGGTGAAGAGAAATCCGTTCGCACGAACGGCCTGCGCGTAGGGGCCGATGGCTTTGGGAGCGTGATCCGTGTGGAGCGTCTGGATGGACATAGTCAGATGGCGTGCTCGGTGTGGGCCGACGGCTCCGGCAGTGCGAAGAGCCGCCGCGTGTTGGCCAACGCTCTCAACCCCAGAGCGTCGGCGGAGGTCCCGCGGATAGCCGCGAGGTGCTGCAGCGTCAGGCTAACATAGGCGGACTCGTTGCGCTTGCCGCGAAAGGGGACCGGCGCGAGATAGGGCGCATCCGATTCAACGAGAACGCGATCGTCGGGCACGTGTTGCAGCACGGCGCGATCGGCCCACGACTTGAAGGTGATGATACCGCTGAACGAAACGTACCAGCCCGCTTCCAGCGCAGCATCAGCGAGCTCAGTCGAACCGGTGAAGCAATGCAGCACTCCGCCAACGCCCGCCCGTGTTGCGTCGTGCAGGAATGCGATGGTGTCGGCTTCGGCCTCTCGCGTGTGCATGACAATGGGTCTGCGCGATTCCGCCGCGATTGCAAGCTGTGCCGAAAGCACCTCGCGCTGCCGTTCGCGGGGGGCCGTGTCGTAGTGATAGTCCAGACCGCATTCGCCGATCGCCACGGCTCCTGCCGAAACGGCCTGGCGAATCGCCTCACTATCACGCTCGGCGTCCCACTCGGCCGCGTCGTGCGGATGCACGCCGCAGGTATGAAAGACGAACCCGGGATGGCGGCCCGCGATCGCCTGCGCACGGAGCGCAGCGGCGGGCGACTCACCGATACAGACAAGGGCCCGCGCACCTGCTGCACGGGCCCGTTCGATGACCGCGTCCGCGTCGTCTGCGAACGCGCTATCGCCGAGGTGAACGTGACTATCCGCAAAGACAGTCACGTGTGACTCGATGCCGGTCAATCAGCGCGCGATGACGCGCTCGTTACCACGCGGCTTTGCCGGCGGCGTGGTCGGCGTGTCCGCTCCGGCACGCATCGCGCGGCCAGCCGCCTCGGACGCACCGCGCGGGTACTTGGACTCGATGTAGAGGAGCAGCGGTCCGGCGACGTAGATCGACGAGAAGGTGGCGACGAACACACCGAATGCCATGACCCACGCGAACGGACGGATCACTTCGCCGGCGAAGAACAACAGGGCCAGCGTGGCGGCCAGCGTGGTTGCGTGCGTCATGACGGATCGCGGCAACGTCTCGTTGATGGCGCGGTCGAGAACCGAGGCCATCGATTCTCCCTTCATGCGCTTGCGCAGATCCTCCCGCACACGGTCGAAGATGATGATCGTGTCGTTCGCCGAGTATCCTAGCAGCGTGAGAATGGCGGCGACGACGGTCAGCGACACTTCAAGGTTCATCAGCTTGATGAACGCGAACGTGACGAGAATGTCGTGCGACGTGGACAGCACGGCAGCAAGCCCGAAGCGCCAGTCAAAGCGAATGGCCAGATAGATCATCGTCAGAATCGACGTGATGATCATCGCGTAGAAGGCGCCCTGGCGGAGCTCCCCGCCGACCTTGGGGCCGACCGCTTCCGTGCGAACGACGGTCATCGCGCCTTCGCCGAACTGTGCGTTGAGCGCCGTGGCGATTTCCTTCGAGACGCCTTCCGCACCGGCGGCCTGCGCCTCGACCTGCTTCTCATCGCGCGCACGGATCGTGAACTCGGTGGGGGCACCGTACTGCTGAATTTCAGCACCCGTGATGCCCGCCTTGTCGAGCGTCGAGCGAATCACCGCGACGTCGGGCGCCTTCTCGAACTGCACCTGCATGAGCGTGCCGCCGGTGAACTCGATGCTGTAGTTCACGCCGCCGGTGACGAAGAACGTCGCGAGCCCCACCGCGATGAAAGCGGCCGTAATGCCCGCCGCCAGACGCCAATGACGGATGAACTCGAACTTGGAGTGATGAAAGATGCGGATCATGGTGGGCTCAGATGCTCAGCGTCTGGGGGCCGCGCGAGCGGTTCATCCAGAGCAGGAAGAAGGTCTTGCTCACGAAGATCGCCGTGAAGAGCGACGCGACCAGACCGGCGATAAGGGTCACCGCGAAGCCGCGTACGGGTCCGGTGCCGAACTGATAGAGCACCAAGCCCGAGAGAATCGTTGTCGCGGAAGTATCGACGATCGCGCTCAGCGCATGTTTGAAGCCCTCGTCGATGGACAGGCGAACGGACTTACCAAGATCGAGTTCTTCGCGGATGCGTTCAAAGATCAGGACATTGGCGTCGACTGCGATACCGATGGAGAGCACGAAGCCTGCGAGACCAGGCAACGTGAGCACGGCCTGAAAGCCGGCCAGCATGGCGAGCGTATATACGAGAAAGAGCGCCAGACCACCAACGGCGAGCAGGCCGGCGAACCGATAGTAGCCGACCATGATGGCAACAACGAGGCCGAGCGAAATGGCGAGCGCAATGACGCCCTTATCGATCGAGTCCTGTCCGAGGCTGGCACCGATGCTGCGCACTTCGGCCACCTTCAGCGGCACCGGCAGCGCGCCCGCTCGCAGTACCAGCGCGAGATCCTGCGCCGCCTGCAACGACCCGCCACCAAGTGTGATCTGACCGTTACGGCCGATGGCGCTGTTCAACACCGGCGCCGTGACGACACGCTGGTCGAGCACGATGGCCATGTTGTCGCGCACGTGTTTGCCCGTCTCAACCTTGAAGCGACGCGCGCCTTCATTGTTCAGCGTGAACTGCACGACATTGCCTTCAACCGGATCGGCGGACGGGCGCGCATCCGTGAGGACTTCGCCGGTAATGATCGGACGGGAGTCGAGCACGTAGAACGCATAGAACCGTTGCGCGCCGTTGACGAGGGAATCAACGCCCCAACGAATCACCTTACCCGGCGGCAGTGCGTCTTGCAGCGCGGGCAGCGCCAACGCACGCTCGAAGGCGCTGTATGCAGCCTCCGGAATGATGTACTGCCCGGGCAACTGCCCCGGCTGGACATTCGAAGCGAACAATCCGCCGGTTTGCGTCGGCACCTTGGCTACAGAGTCTGCGCCGGTGCTTGCGACGACCTTGCCCGTGGAATCAGCGGTGCTGTCGGTCTTTTGTGTGAGGAGCGACGCGACGCCCACCTTTTTCGTCGTATCGGCGCTCGCATTGTCACCCGCCGCAGAGATACCAGCGGCGCGGACGATATCGTCCAATCGCGCGATGACCTTTTCGAGAGCCTGCGTCTTGTCAGTGATCTGGAATTCGAGGAACGCCGACTTCTGCACGACATCCTGCGCGCGTTCCGCGTCATCGATGCCGGGCAACTCGACGATCAGTCGTTCGTCGCCGACCTTCTGCACGACCGGCTCGGCGACGCCGAACTCGTCGATGCGCTGCCGCACGACCTTCAGCGCACGATCGAGCGCCTCGGACTTGTTGGCGACCGTCTGCTTCGACTCGTCGACTTCGAGGGTGAGGTGCATTCCGCCCTGCAGATCAAGTCCGCGCTTCAGCGGCACGCGCTTGACCGTGTCGTAGACGAACACGCCATCGCGCTTGACGCGCTCGACGACAGTGCGAGGAAAGAGGGCCCAAACGGAGGCCGCAAGCAAACCCGCAATGAGCAGGACGCGGGACTTCAAGTTCGCCATCGATGCCGGTGGCCAGGGGTGAGAACGGTCGGCAGTGCGCCGCCTGATAATTCGTGGTCGACAGCCCGGAACGGACTCGGGCTCGACCAGTGGATACGACGCGAAATGCGCCTAGCCTCGAAACTTAGGCGCCCTCGTTGCCCCGCGGTAGCTCGAGAGCCGGAAGATTCTCCGCCAGCGCCGCACGGGCGCGCCGCTCGTCGCGCCCGAGCTGTTCACGGAGGGCCTCCATCCCATCGAAAGCGCGGGTGTCGCGGAGACGGGCGATGAAGTCCAGCCGCACCGGCGCACCGTACCAGTCATGACTCGCATCGAAGACGTGCGCCTCGATCCGCCGGTCCGCGTCGCCGAATGTGGGACGAGGGCCGAGGTTGAGCATGCCACTGAACGCTCCCTGCGGCGTCTGCACCCGGACCGCGTACACGCCGTCGGGCGGTACGAGCTTCTGAGGCGGCGGCGCGCTCAGATTCAGTGTGGGATAGCCGAGCAATCGGCCACGCTTGTCGCCCGCCACGACACGTCCGCTCAGACTGTACGGTCGGCCCAGGCATTCGGTGGCGGTTGCCAGGTCGCCGTCCGCGAGGGCACGACGAACGACCGTCGAGGAGACGGGTCCGCCATGCGTCGCCTGGACCGGCGGGAGCACGGTGATGCCGAATTGCCGGGATGCGGAGAGCGACCGAAGTACGTCGATATCCCCCAATCGGCCACGGCCGAACCCGTGATCGTGCCCAACCAGCAATTCCGACATCCCGTAGCGTGCGCGCAGTACCTCGTCCACGAATGTCGCGGCCTCGTACGATGCCAGCAGCGGTGTAAAGGGCAGTACGACGACATAGGAAACTCCGCTCTGCACGAACTGCTCGAGCTTTTCTTCGAGCGTCGAGAGCAGCAGCGGCGCCATTCCCGGATTGATGACCTGGAGTGGGTGCGGATCGAAGGTGACCACGAGACTGGGCCGATCGGTGCGCTCGGCACGTTGCACCAGCTGTCGCAGAACATCTTGATGCCCGCGGTGCACCCCATCGAACGTTCCGACCGTAATCACACTGCCCCGCTCGCCGACGGGTAGCGCGCATTCCGTTTCAGACAGCACTGTCATGCCTCCGCTCCCAACAGCACGACGCGCGGCTGCCAGCGGTCTCCGGACAGGCGTACACCGATGCCGAGCACGTCGTCCGTCGATGCGGTCGCATCGGCCACGGGATCAGTCGCACGCAGGAACGCGACCGTACTCCCCGCAGTTGTCGCAGGGATCGCGCGTCCTTGTGCGAGATCGCGCTCCAAGGAGGCACTGAGACGTTCCGTCGCGATCGCACCGAGGGCGGCCAGCGGCGACTGCAGCTGAATGGCGCCGTCGGCAATCGCGCCCGGCGTGAGCTGGTCCAACGGAACGGCGCGAGCAACGGCAGCGGGGCCGCTGCTGATGCGACGCAGGGACTCGCAGTGGGCGGCGCTTTGGAGTAGGCGACCGAGGTCGCGCGCGAGCGCCCGGACGTACGTCCCGCCGGCGCAGCTGATGCGAACCGTCAGTCGCGCACCATCGACGCCCAGCACTTCCCAATGGTGCACGACGACCGGCACGGGTGGGAGATCGGGCGTGCCCCCGCGGCGCGCGATTGCATAGGCGCGTTCGCCATCCACGTGTTTGGCGGAGAAGGCGGGAGGACGCTGCTGAATCGCGCCGGTCAGCCGCGCGATGGCGTCGTGAAGCGCACTGCCCGGCGCCTCATCGAGGGGCGGGACGTCCGACGCGTGCACGACGGCGCCGGTGAGGTCGTCTGTGTCCGTTTCGGTGCCGAAGCGAATCACCGCCTCGTACACTTTCGGCTCGCCGACGACATACGGGAGCAGCCGCGTGCAGTGTCCGATGCCGAGTACCAGCAAGCCCGTTGCGAATGGGTCAAGCGTTCCGGCATGTCCGACGCGTTTGGAACGCGCCGCGCGACGGACTACGGCGACGACATCGTGTGACGTGATGCCGACCGGCTTATCCACATACAGCAGACCGTGCACGGGATGATAGCGCGGTGTTAGAACGTGGGGGTGCAGCCGTCAGGTTACGGACGGCGGCGTGTCATCGGCAGCGGCCGCATCGTCGAGCGCGACGGCCTCTGGCGACACCGTGTCGGACGCATCCCGCTCATTGCGCACTTGCGCGAGCAACTGTTCGATGCGTGACGCCCGGGCGATGCTTTCGTCGGCGCGAAAATGAATTTCCGGCGCGTTGCGAAGGCGCAGCGTTTTGCCCAGCATCGAGCGGAGATGGGTCGCGACGCTGGCGAGCCCTTCGAAGGTCGCCTTTGTCGCGTCTTTGTCACCCATCACACTCACGAACACGGTGGCGTGCCGAAGGTCGCGTGTCATCTCCACCGCAGTGACGGTGACGAATCCACGAATCCGCGGGTCCTTGGCGCCTTCCGAGAGGAAGGTCGCCACCTGCTCGCGGATGGCCTCGGCGACGCGATCAGGACGTCGCGGATCGGCCATAGCGCCTCCTCAGGACTTCGATGCCTGGTCGAGCGTACGTGCGACTTCCTCGGTGCGATAGCACTCGAACACGTCGCCGACCTTCACATCGTT
>JBBQSM010000109.1:0-15211 GCA_038234895.1 Gemmatimonadales bacterium | reverse complement strand
TTGACGCTTCGGCGCGACGGGGTTTAATTACTCGGCTCTGGTGGAGTGGCTTTGCCACTCCCCATGGGCCTTTAGCTCAGGTGGTTAGAGCGCACGCCTGATAAGCGTGAGGTCGTAGGTTCAACTCCTACAAGGCCCACTTCAGCACGGTCGCGCATTGCTTCCGTGCCGCGACGTTCATGCAAAGTTTCCCCAAACGCCCCGGAGCATTCGCTCTGGGGCGTTTGGCGTTTCTGGCGACCAAGCACGCGAGGCTCCCGCACCGCCGGCATGCGTGATCCAGCGCAGACTTCGAGCCGGGTCCCGTGTGCGTGTGGCGCACGGTTTGCACAAGGATCGGTCGACGCGCCTTCGCGGCTTCGCCCTTTGCGGACCGACGTGAGACTCGCGCACACGAACGCGTTCGACACGCACCGGGAGAGCCTGCATGGAACAGTCATCGCACCAGACGTCGCACCCCACGTCGCCCTACACCCCCCACGAGGCCACGCAGCAGGACGGATCAACCCGCGCGGAGGCCGTGCAGCGCGTAGCCGATCTGATCAAGGATATCCGGATGGCCATGCTGGTCACCATCGACCATCAAGGTCGTCCGCACAGCCGCCCCATGGCGACGCAGGAGGCGCCGTTCGATGGCACGCTCTGGTTCCTCACGTCCGCCGATTCGCTCAAGGCGGATGAGATCGCCCGAAACCCGATGGTCAACGTGGCGTACGCTTCCGGAGCGAAGGAGAGCTACCTCTCGCTCACGGGCAAGGCCGAGATACTCAACGATCGGGAGAGAATCCGCGAGTTCTGGTCGGCGTGGTTGCGTCCGTGGTTTGAAGGGCCGGAAGACCCTACCATCCGCATCGTTCGCGTGCAGGTGGACGAAGCCGAGTACTGGGATACGCCCGGCGGCAAGGTAGCGTCGCTACTCTCGCTCGCAAAGTCGGTCATCACCGGCACGGGAACGGACGTGAGCAACGATACCGGTACTGTCCAATTCTGAGCGTCGCCTCGACGCTTATCGCGGTTGCCCCCTCTGTGGAGAGAAGGACATGAGCAAGCTGTTGCGCGGCGTTGCCGCCGGGTGGGGAGCAAAAAAGCTCGGCGGCGGATGCTTCACCACGATTCTGGTCTTTGTGCTCCTGTGGTGGCTGCTCGGCAACTTCGATATTTTCAAGTGACGTGCGCATAACGCTCGCGTTTACAAGCTTGTCAGAGCAATGGCCGTAGTGGCACCGACCCGCCACGCCCCGTGTCGGGTCGTCTGACCACGCGCCGACTCCTCCGTCGTGGGGAGTCGGTGTGGGCGGGATCGTATGGGACCTCGGTGCACGCGACGCCGCTGACGGGAGATATCCGGACCGGCGTCGTGGTGGTTGGCGCCGGCATCAGCGGCGCATTAATGGCGCATGCGCTCGTTCGGCGTGGACATCACGTCACGATCGTCGACCGGCGGGCACCCGTGCATGGCAGCACGCTGGCCAGCACGGCGCTGCTGCAATTTGAGATTGACCTTCCGCTCACCGAGCTCACTGATCGCATCGGTCGGCGCAAAGCCGAGCGCGCTTGGCTGCGCTCCAGCAGCGCGGTGCAGACGCTCGCCCGGATCGTCCGGCAGGAACGCATCCGCTGCGGCTTCATGCCCAGGCGCAGTCTGTATCTGGCGGGAGATGCGTACGGCTATCGGGCGCTGCAGAGCGAGGTGGAGGCGCGCGCAGGGGCTGGAGTTGCAGGCAAATATGTCAGTCGTGCCGATCTCTTCCGCAACTTCGGGATCGACCGCACCGGTGCAATCATCAGCGACGGATCTGCCGCCGCAAACCCCGCGCAGCTCACGGCCGGACTGCTCCGTCGGTGCGCGGATGCCGGTGCTCGTATCCATTCGCCGGTCGATGTCACACAGGTCCACTGCCATCGGGGTGGCGTGGAGCTTGGCGTCGCTGGCGGTGCAGTGATTGCCGCGCGGCACGCGGTCTTCTGTACCGGCTACGAATTGCTCAAGGAGCTGCCACTGGAGGGGCACCGCGTGAAAAGCACGTGGGCCATTGCCATGACAGCTCGGTCGCCCATACCCGCGTGGCTGACGAAGACGCTGCTTTGGGAGGCCTCTGATCCGTATCTGTATCTGCGGTCAATTGGCGACGGACGCCTCATTGCCGGTGGGGAAGACGAGGATTCGGGCTCCCGGCATCAGGACGGTCGGGCGCTGCGCAGCAAGACGCGACAGATCGCGTCCAAGGTGGAGGCGTTACTTCCCGGCGTGCACGGAACAGTCACGCACCGCTGGGCTGGTGCCTTTGGCGAATCGCCGACCGGGCTACCCATCCTGGATCGGGTCCCAGGTCTCCCCCGGTGCCACGTCGTCGCGGGGTTCGGAGGCAACGGCATCACTTACAGCGTCATCGGCGCCGAGGTCGTGGCCGGTCAGATCGATGGAGTACGTGATCCGGACGCCGATCTCTTTCGCGCCCCCCGCTAGTCGCCCCGCTGCGGGTGCTAATGGCCTGCATCGCGCCCGATCGTCTGATCGAGCTTTCACCTGCCTGCCGGCGGGTTCATCGCGGCTCGTGCTGCGCACGCGCGAGGGATATCCGGCCGTCGCGTGCACCGAATCGAATGGGCGGTTATCGCCTTCGACAGGCATCGGCTATCCGGGCTCGGGTTCGCATTGGCGGACCGCGCGGCGCGCCCCGAGATTCCCATCGTGCTCAGTTCAGGCTATCTCACACAGGAGCTGGAGCAGCAGGCCTCGCGCGCCGGTGTGGAGTTGATCATCTCCAGAACCGAACTCGTGACATCGCTGGTGTCGATCGTCGGCCGGCTCGTGCGCACGTAGATCGTCGGTCGGCGTGGCGGATGCCATCGAGCCGCACCGACGGGGTATCCACAAGATTGCGAGGTGTCGGTGCACGCAGTCCATGGTCCGAAGGCCGGTCGTCGCATGACGTGGAGCGTGCGACGCGCGCTGCTGATGTGTGCGCTGTCATCACAGGGCCTCGTCGCTCCGGCGGTGCAGGCACAACAGGTGGATCTCGCTCGCGCGGCAGATCGGGTGTTTGCCGCCTGGAACTCGACGCAGACGCCCGGCTGCGCGGTCGGCGTCGCGCAGCGCGGGCGCACGCTGCTGATGCGTGCGTATGGCATGGCGGATCTCACGCACGGCATCGCCATCACGCCCGCGACCGTGCTCGAATCCGGGTCGGTGGCCAAGCAGTTCACGGCCACAGCCGTGCTGCTGCTGATGCAGGATGGCAAACTGCGTCTGGACGATGACGCACGCACGTATCTCCCCGAGCTGCCCGTCTATGCACGACCCATCACCATCCGGCATCTGCTCACGCACACCAGCGGGCTGCGCGAGTGGAGCAATCTGGTGGCGTGGCAGGGGTGGCCACGTGGCACGCGTGTCCACACGCAGTCGGACGTCTTCGGGCTGATCACCGCGCAGCGCGCACTCAACTATCCGGTCGGCGACTACTACTCGTACACGAACTCGGGCTTTCTGCTGCTGCGTACCCTCGTGGAACGGGTGAGCGGCCAATCGTTTGCCGCGTTCACCGCCGCGCGGATATTTGAACCGCTGGGCATGACGCAGACCACGTGGCGCGACGACTTCACGCGCATCACCCCGGGATTGGCGCAGGCCTACACCCGGCGCGCCAACGGTTGGCATCTCGATATGCCGAATGACAACATCATTGCGGCGGGCGGACTGCTCACCACGGTCGCCGACTGGCTGCGCTGGAACGAGGGGCTGACCTCGCGCGCGCTGGGGTCGGCCTGGGCGGATTCGATCACCCAGCGCATGACACTGACCCGCGGGCTCGATATCCAGTACGCGCTGGGGCTCACCGTCGGACGCTACCGCGGACTGCGGGAGATCGGCCACTCGGGTTCCACAGCGGGCTACAGCACGTTTCTGGCCCGCTATCCCGAGAAGGACAACCTGTCGATCGCGGTCCTGTGCAACGCCGCCGGTGCGTCCGCCACCTCGTACGTGCACGGACTGGTCGATAGTCTCTACCCCGATCTGCCGCCCGCCGTCGTGCCAGATACGACCGGTGCTGCGGAACCGGTGCCAACGGAGCTGACCGGCATCTTTCGCGACACGCGCACGAACACGCTTCTGGAGTTCGAGGCGATGGGCACGCGCGTGCGACGCGTGGGGGGAGCCGCGGTTCGCGCGCTGCGCGACGGAACGCTGCTGGCGGGCAACACACGCTACCGGCCGATACGCGCACCCGATGGCGCCATTCGTACGCTGCGCACATCGACCGCCGATGGTGACTCGGTGGAGTACGTGCGCGTGGGCAACACGCGCTGGGTCGCGTCAGCGCAGGACCTCGCCCAACTCGCCGGTCGCTACCGGAATGACGAGATCGGTGTCACGTTCGACGTGCGTGTTGTACACATCGCCGACACGGGCACGAGCGCGCTGTCGATCAGTCCGCGAACCGGCGTGGCCGACACCGTCGTCGCGCGCTACCGTGCCGGTGGTCGCGAGGGATTTGCGAACGGCGCCGACGCGGTGTGGTTCGAGCGCGATGCGCGCGGCCGGGTGGCCACGATGCACTTCGGGTCGGGGCGTGTGTGGAACTTCGTCTCGGAGCGTGTGCCGTGAACAAGCGCGAATTTCTCAAGTCGGCGAGCGCCGCGTCGCTGGGTGTGCTCTGGGGCGACCTGCGCATCGACGATGCGCTTCGCGAGCGGTTGGCGACCACGCCGCCCGCGCTCCTCGCGCGTGACGATGATTTCTGGACGGCGCTACGCGGCACATACCGCCTGACGCCGGACTACATCAATCTGGAGAACGGTTACTACTCGATGCAGTCCGAGCCGATGCTCGAGTCCTTCATCGCACAGGTGCGACAGGTCAACCTCGAAGCGTCGTACTACATGCGTACGCGCCAGTCCGACGACAAGCTCGACGCGCGGCGTCGCGTCGCCGCGCTGGCGGGCTGCTCGCCGGACGAGTTGATCATCACGCGCAACACCACCGAATCGCTTGATACGGTGGTGGCGGGCTTCGATTGGAAGGCGGGCGACGGCGCGGTGATGGCGGAGCAGGACTATGGCGCCATGCTCGACATGTTCCGCATGCAGGCGAGACGCTACGGCATCGTGAACGCGGTCGTATCACTGCCGCTGCATCCCGCGTCGGACGACGAGATCGTATCGCTCTACGAGCGTGCCATCACGTCGCGCACCCGCCTGCTGATGGTCTGTCACCAGGTCAACATCACCGGTCAGCTGTTGCCCGTGCAAAAGATCGTGGCCATGGCGCATCGGCACAACGTGCAGGTGATGGTGGACGGCGCGCACGCGTTCGCGCAGCTCGACTTTCGCATCCCGGCACTCGGCTGCGATTACTACGGCGCCAGCTTGCACAAGTGGCTGGGATGCCCGCTGGGCACCGGCCTGCTGTACGTGCGCCGTGATCGGATCGCCGCACTCTGGCCGATGTTCGCCGACGAGGCGATACCGGCCGATGACATCCGGAAACTCAACCACACCGGCACCCATCCGGTGCACACCGATCTGGCCATCCGCTACGCCGTCGAAGCACACGATGCGATCGGCATCGCACGCAAGGAGGCGCGATTGCGCTTTCTCCAGCACTACTGGACATCGAAGGTGCGCGACCTGCCCCGTATCCTGCTCAACACGCCGGCCGATCCCTCGCGCAACGGTGCCATCGCGAACGTGGGCGTGCAGGGCATCACCCCAGCCGCGCTGGCGGGCACGCTCTTGTCCAAGTATCGCATTTGGACGGTGGCCATCGATTCGGCCAACGTGCACGGCGTGCGCGTCACGCCACAGCTCTTCACGACCACGGCCGAACTCGATACGTTCGTGCGCGCGCTGCAGGACCTTGCGCGAGCGTAGTCGGGGCGGTTGGCATCCCGAGGCCGACCACGCGGCCGACGCAGGCGCACGCATGATCGCCGCGCCGGCGAATTCCGTGGCGTACCACCAGTGGCAGGCCGGCGCCATCCAGCTCCACGGCAGGCGCTATCGGTATGCCACCAAGCCCGGCGCGTTTTCCCACGGTGTGGTCGATCCGGCGACGCGCCTGCTCGCACAGCACGTGCATCCGGCCTCGGGCGATGTGGTGGCCGTGCTCAACTGCGGCAACGGCCTCTTCGGCGCAGTTGCGGCGGGACGGGGCGCGTCGCGCGTGTGTCTGAGCGATCGCAACGTCGTGTCATGCGAGGCCGCGCGCCGCACGCTCGAGGAGAACGCGATCGTCAACGGCGACGTGTGGCTTGGGCAGGGCACGTACGGATTTGGCGAGGCGGTCGTGGCCGACCTCGTGGCGATCCGCATTCCACACGAGAAGCCGGCGTTGATCCAGCTCCTGCACGATGCATGGCAGCTCCTGCGCGTGGGCGGCCGGTGCGTGGTCGCTGGCGCCACCAACGAGGGGGCCAAAAGCGCATCGCGTCTGCTCGAACTGCTCTTTGGGCAGGCGACTGTGCTGGCCAGTGCAGGCGGTCATCGGCTCGTCGTCGCGGTCAAGCGTGATGAACCGATGCCGTCACGAGTGGAACTGTCGTCGCCCTACCTGGCGTACGACGCTTTTCATGAAATGCGCGGCACACTGCGCGGTATCGAGTTGACCGTGTACTCGCGCCCCGGTGTCTTCTCGTGGGAGCACGTGGACGACGCCACCATGCTGCTCGCCGACGTCATGGACGTTCGCGACGGCGAGTCGGTGCTCGACCTCGGCTGCGGCGCGGGTGCGCTGGGGACGATCGCGGGACTGGTGACGCGCGGAGGCGCGGTGACGATGGTGGACGCCGACGTGGAAGCCGTGCGCTCTGCCATTCGAACCGCACACGCCGCCGGGATCGCAAACGTGCGCGCGCTCACCAGTGACATCGCTTCAGCCGTGCAGGGTGAGCGGTTCGACGTCGTCGTGAGCAATCCGCCGTTTCACATCGGCAAGGCCACCGCGCTTAACGTGCCAATGCAGTTCATGCGCGACGCACATGCGGTGCTGCGGCCCGGCGGTCGCGCGTACTTCGTGGCCAACAGAACGCTGCCGTATGAACCCGTGTTGATGGAGATCTTCGGCGCGATGCAGACCATGCACGACGGTCCGCGCTTTAAGGTCCTGTCGGCGACGAAGCGCGTGTAGGCGACGAAGCGCGTGTAGGCGCGCCGTCCGTCCGTCCGCTGGTGAGGCCCGGGCGCTCCACGTCGGACAGTACACGCCACGAGCCGACCGGCAGGTTGTCGAGCGTCAGTGTGCCGATCGCTGTACGGTGCAACGCCACGACATGATTGCCGACGGCCGCAAACATGCGACGCACTTGATGGTATCGCCCTTCGTGAATCGTGAGGAGAACGCGTCGCTCTCCCAGGATCTGAAGCTCCGCAGGCCGCAGCGGTGTTGTTTCCTGCGCGAGCAACAGCGTTCCGCTGGCGAATAGTGCGCGCTCGTCGCCGCGCAGCGGTTCGGCGAGTTCCGCCTCGTAACACTTGGGCATGTGCGTACGCGGCGAAGCGATCCGATGATTGAGCGCACCGTCGTCCGTCAGCAGTAACAGGCCGGAGGTATCGCGGTCGAGCCGACCGATCGGAGCCATCACCGGTGTACGCTGCAGGAAGCGCGGCGGCAGCAGATCGTACACCAACGGCGCGATATCCTTGGCGGAACAGACCACTCCGACCGGCTTGTGCAGCATCAGCAGCGCCCCGGCGGGAGGGTCCAGCGGTTCGTCGTCCACCCGGAGTTGATCGTGCAACTCTGGTCCAACGCGATCATCCGCCGATATCGTTCGGCCGTCGCACCATGTGACTCGCCGCTGTGCCACGAGTTGCGTGACCTCGCGTCGCGTGCCGTAGCCGAGCCGCGCGAGGTACTTGTCGAGAGTCACGTGAGCCATTGGCGGCAGAACGCGTGGGTGGGGGTAGATAGCACGCGGGGGACCGTCGCTGACGACGGCCCCCCGCGCGAAGCCTCTGGCGACCGCGTCAACTACGGTGTGATCGCCGCGCGTATCTGCACGCCGGAGAACGCAGCGTACGCGAACACCTCAACCAACCAGAGCCCCGCAGCGGGCGCGTTGATGGTGCACGTCTCCACCGGGCCGTCAGACTCGGACGAACAGACCGCCGTGCCGGGCGTGGTCGGTGTGGCGACGGGACGATAGGCGTACAAGTCCGGGTCGCCGGAGCCACCCGTCGTGGTGATCACCAGTCGCGTCGTGCCGGCTGGCACACTGACGTAGTAAAACAGCGACGAATTAATTGCGGCGGCGATGGTTTCCGGCGCGTTGTTCGCGAGCCCCGGCAGTGCGGTGAGGACCGCCGAGCCACTGCGTCCCTCGCTGTTGGCGGTGATTGTCACGGCGCCCGCTGCGAGCGTGGTCACCAGTCCGTTGCTGCTGACCGTGGCCAACGCGGTGTTGGAGGAATTCCACGTCACTGCGCGATCAAGCAGGACCAGGCCCGTCCCGTCCCGCAGGGTCGCGGTCAGCTGTTGCGTCGTGCCAAGAATGAGCTGAGCCGACGCCGGTGCCACGGTCACGGTGGCGACCGGTGCGGCAAGGACGGCGGTCGTGATCGTCGTGCTACCGGTGCGACCCTCGGACGTCGCGGTGATCGTCGCTGACCCGGCCGAGACGGCCGTCACCAATCCGCTGCTCGACACCGTGGCCACGGTGGGGGCGGAACTGGCCCACGTGACCGGACGCAGGAATAGGGAGTTGCCTGCGGCGTCACGTGCTTGTGCGGAAAGTTGCAGCGTCTGACCCACGGGGACGACGCCAGAGTTGCCGGTCACCAAAACCGCCGCCACCGGCGCGGTCACAGTGATCGACGCGAAGCCGGTCGCGTTTTCGCTGCTCGCCTGAATGGCTGTCGACCCGGCACCGACGGTTGTGACAAGACCGGTGGCGGAAACGGTCGCGACACTCGGCTCGGAGGAGGTCCAGGTCACCGTGGCGCCCGCGACCGGGTTGCCGGAGGCATCTAACGCAGAGGCCGCCAACTGCTGCGTGCCTCCAACGACCAGGTTGCTCAGGCGCGGCGTGACCGCGACGCTGGCAATGACGCTGTCCGGCACCGAGGGATCGGATTCGCAGCCGGCGAGCGCAAGCATGGCGGCCGAAAAGAGCACCATCGCGGTGCGCGCGGGGCGGCGACGACGGAACGACAGGGTGAAGTCGTACATGGTCTGTGGGGATCGGAGGGACGCGACCCATCGGTCGCGGGGAGATACGCGGACTCGGCGTATCCCATGGGACTGGGACGGGACTGACAGCTCAGCCACACGATATGCTAAGTGGCTTGCCCGGAGGGACGATGTCAACGCCATCGGCGCGCTGCACATGCTTGGCGGCGCGTCAAGGCAGCGCTGCGATCGCTTCTTCGAGACGGACTTTCGTTACGCGGCGATGGGAGCCGTGCCAAACGGCCGCCCCGCGCCGCACCATGATCACCTGCGGTGACTCGTGCTCGACGTTCAGCAGCGCCGCAATTCCCTGCGACATGGGACGCTGCGCAATCACGTCGACCATCCAGACGGGGACGTCCGGATTGGCGGCGACGAACTGCTGTACCTCGGCGATCGCGATGTCGCACAGTCCACACAGCGGGCTGTGCTTGTACAGCACTACGAACTCCTCGGTCGAAAACTGCTGCTGCAACTCTGCGGCTGGGACCGCTGGAAGTTGACGAATGCTCATCTGATTCCCAAAGGGATGAATCGCGAACACGAGTGCGCGGTCGCGGGCGCTGCGATTGGAAAGCTACGCAAACGCCCGCCTCGGGCGAAGGTCAGAATGTTGAACGTACGTGATGCGATTGCGCACGGGGGCCGCATGGACGCGCGGGCGGTGGAGCTGGCCGCGTAACACGTGCGTGCTGCGGCGGCCTCAGTCGCGCAGGCCGTATTCCACCGTGGTCACAATGCGGATCTTCTTGGTGACCTGACTCTCCTCGGAGATGCCCATTGCCTGATCGCGTGGCAGGATTTCGAAGGTGCCCTGATTCGCCCGGCGGATCCCCGACAGGGCGCTTTTCGAATCGCGCGCGAATTGCTCGGCCGCTTCGCGCGCGCGCGCGGTCGCCTCGGCGATCATCGGTGGCTTGATCGCGTTCAGTCCCGTGAAGACGAACGTGGGGCCGCCGCCGCCGTATTCCTGTCCGGAGGAGAGCACGACGCCATTGCGCACGAGATCGGGCACGCGTTGGCTCGCGGACTGCACGAGATCCACGCGGGTGGAGCGCACCACGAGCGTTTGCCGGATGATGTAGCGACTGCTCGCCTGATAGCCGCCCATCGTGCGCTGATCCTGCACGGAAAATTCCTGCACCGAGATCTCGGTGCCGGCGGAGTCGAGCCCCTGCTCGCGCAGGAAGGCGCGCACCGCCCGCACACTGCGCTCAAGCGACGCACTGGCTTGCGTCAGGTCGTCGTCGGTGGCTACGAGGCGCAGCGGCCAGATCGCGAGATCCGCCTTGGCCTCACGCTCCGCCACGCCCTTGACCGTGACCGCCCGGTCCACCGTGCGCGCGCGCGCGACGCCTGCACCGGCCAAGTACCCACCGGCCGCGATGCCGGCGGCGAGCAGCAGCGCGGGGATCAGGTTCGATCGCGATTGAGAAAGCGATTCAGCCATGGTGAAAAGAGTTGAAATAGGGGGAGGGGGTATATATTCTTCAAGCAGACCTTTCACTTGGAGATCGAAGCATGACCACACTTGCGATGCAAATCAGCGGGATGACCTGCGGCCACTGCGTGAAGGCGGTGCGTGACGCATTAACGGCAGTACCGGGCGTCGAAGTGCGGGAGGTCAGCATCGGCTCGGCCACGGTGGCCTTCGACGACGCGCAGGTTGATGCCGCCCGGGTCACACAGGCCGTACTCGACGAAGGATATCGCGTTGTCGGTGCGCTCGGCGACGCGTAGTCCGCCGACCAGCTGACTGACCTCCGGCGACCGGTCGCCCGGGGCCCCCGCGC
The DNA here is from genome assembly GCA_038234895.1 of Gemmatimonadales bacterium. Classification (GTDB taxonomy): domain Bacteria; phylum Gemmatimonadota; class Gemmatimonadetes; order Gemmatimonadales; family Gemmatimonadaceae; genus Gemmatimonas. Next base: position 4,249 of record JBBQSM010000109.1, on the reverse strand, counting down.
CCCGCGCCGCCGCGCCCCGCGTCCCCGGGTCACCGGTTGCGCGGCGGCATCGGCACGGGCTGTCCGCTCGTGACCCAAGCGGTCCACCAGATATCGCGTAGCATCTCGGCACCGGCGGCAAGCCGGGCCGCCGCAAAGGCCTTTTGTTCCGCCGTGCTGGTTTCGGCGTTGAATGGCGTGGCCTTGTCGATTTCGTATAAGCGATCGAGCTGCGCGAAGCTGGAGTTCAGGTAGGCGAGCACCGCCTCGCGCATGTTCGGGAAGACGCGCGGCGTCCGCTGCATTTGTGCGAGAATGTCGGGGAGCTTGATCTGCCCCTGCACATACGCCGACTCGAAGCGCCCGTGAAAGCGGTTGTCGCTGGTGTAGCCCTTGGGATTGTCGCCGACCCATCCGTTGTGGTGTTTGCTCGTATGGTGCGGATTGGACCCGTCGGCCACGTAGTGACCAAGGATGCCCGCGTCGTCGATGATGCGTTGCTCAACCCAGGCGCGCACCGTTGAGTCCGGCGCGATGCGCCACATGCGGAAATCGCCGCGCAGGCGTTGCGCCAACTCGAGCATGGTGAAGGGGAGCAGCCCCACTGTGCTCACCGGCGCGGCGGCGACCCGGAGCGAATCGGCAAAGGCAAACCGATTGGGCGCCGCCAGCGCCGCCGCGAGCACGGCCGGCGAGACCAGGTCCATGTCGATGTAATGCTCCGGCGAGCTGCCGCCTTCGAGTGCCGGATCGAGCGTGCGTTCGGCGCGATCCTTCCAGCGATCCGGCTCCGGATTCAGGTACGAGAGCTGCTGGCTCGCGTTGCGAAAGAACGCGGGCATCTCAGCGGGGAGCTGTTGCGCGGCGGCCAGTCCGATCATGCGATGCCCCGCATCACCCCATGCGAAGACGTTTGCCGGCAGCAGCAGGCTGACAGCGGCGACCGCGGCGGCATAGGCCGCCGTACGGCGCGCGTGCGGGGCGCCCGACACGGCGCCGACGGAGCTACGATTGGCGGGCTTGGAATCAGCGGAAGCAGTTTGCAGGAGGGGCACGGAGTTCGATCGGCGGTCGGAGGCGATGCGCCGGGGCGGCGCGGCAGGGCACCCGCAAAATACACCGTTCAATCCAGCGGCAGGCGAATCTCCACCCGGCAGCCACCGCTGCTTTGATTGCTCATGCGAAACGCATACCGGTCGCCGTACAGCATCGTGAGTCGCGAGCGCGTGTTCGTCAGCCCAATACCGAGCCCGTCAACTGATGGCCTGGCGGCCATGAAGCGGCCGCTGGTCGTGATGAGTCCATCGAGGCCTTTGCCGTTGTCGTCCACGATCAGCTCGAGCGCGTTGCCGGCCCGCCGGGCGCTGACATGAATACGTTGGCCGCGGTGACCGGGGGCCAGGCCGTGCTTGAGCGCGTTCTCCACCAGAGGCTGTAGCAGAAAGCTGGGTACTTGCAGGTCAACGATGGCGGAATCGACGTCGATATCGACCTCGAGGCCGTTGCCGTACCGCACGCGGGCGATCTGGAGGTACAGCTCCACCAGCTCGATCTCCTGCCAGAGCGGAATTGTGCTCGATCCGGCGCTCCGCAGCGAAAGCCGCAGCAGATCGCTGACGCGCGTGAGCGTCCGTTGCGCCTCCTTTACGTCCATTTCCATCAGCTCCGCCACCGCGTTCAGCGCATTGAAGAGGAAATGCGGATTGAGCTGCATGCGGAGCGACTCCAGCTGCGTCATCGCCAGTTTTTGCTCGAGCTGCGCGGCGGCGCGGTCGCGCTCGCGATAGCGACGCACAAACTCAACCATGTACGCCGCGCCCAGTACCGCCCAGTACAGCACGACCTGAATATCGAAGTGGTTGACCAGGACGGAGCGCAGCGCGAAGCCGTAGTTCTGTGACTGTTCGCTGTGGAAATAGCGATGATCCAGCCACGCAATCGCGGCCACGTTGATGGCGCAGATACAGAGGGTTGCGGTAACGTGGATGGCGACCCAGGCGAGCCCCCGTCCGGTCCCCAGCTTTACACGGTCCACCAACGTGAGGATCAACTGGGACCATACGCCCCAGATGAGCCACGCCGAACCCTGCCAAACCAATGCGTGTCCGAATCCGTAGGTGGTTCCGGTGGCGTCGCCGAACACACTCAGCTGCAGCGCCGCGAGCAGGCCGGGAATGAGCCAGATGAGTGCGAAAAGGAGGCGCGTCGTGCGGCGCAGACGCGCGCCTTCATCGGCGATCGTCAGCGGTGGTGACGTAGAGAGCGAGAAAGCAACCATATGGCCCGAGTGAACGTCTGACTCCGAAGAACTACGTGCAGCCGTACGACGGCACGTGCCGGAAAAGTTGCAACGTCTTACGATATCATGTGCCGACTGAACTTCGGACATGGGGTCGGCGTAGTACAGCGTAGTACAGCGTAGTACAGCGTAGTACAGCGTAGTACAACTGACGCAGCGCCTGTGTGCGAGCAAGGTGCATCGAACCTCCCGATGCACGCTGGTCACGCCGCAGACGTACCTCGCGGAGGGCAGAGAGGTTGAACGTGCGAGTTCTGATTGTTGATGACGAGTCTTTGGCGCGTCAGCGCGTGCGGCGTCTCCTGCAGGCCGAGTCCGATGTCGAAATTGTCGGCGAAGCCGAGAGCGGGCGGGAAGCAGTGCAGATGATCCGTGAGCTGCAGCCGGAGTTGGTCTGTCTTGATGTCCAGATGCCGGAGCTTGACGGATTTGAGGTGCTGCGCGAGCTGAAAGGCGAACGGACGCCCATGGTGCTGTTCATCACCGCGTACGACGAGCATGCGCAACGCGCGTTCGATGTGCACGCTGTGGACTATGTGCTCAAGCCGCTTGACGAAGATCGCTTCAAGGCGGCGTTTGATCGGGCGCGCCAACAGCGCGCGCATGCCGTCGCGGCGGAGCGGCTTGGTGAGCTGCTCGAGACCGTGCGCCGCTTGGCGAACGGATCGGCTGCTCCGGAGGTCCGCAGCGAAACGAACGGCCCCGCGTCGTCCGGTGGCACCAACGGGAGCTATGCGAGCCGGATTTTGGTTAAACACGACGGACGCATGTTCTTCGTGAAGACCACCGAAATCGATTGGATCGAGGCCGACCGCAACTACGTCCGTTTGCACGTTGGCAAAACGGCACATACCATCCGCGAGCGTATCAGTCATCTCGAGGAGACGCTCGATCCGCGGCTGTTCGCGCGCATTCATCGCTCGACCATCGTGAACCTCAATCGGGTACGCGAGATGCAGCAGTGGTTCTCCGGCGACTACGTGGTCATTCTCGAGGACGGCACGAAGCTCCGCTTGAGCCGGCACTATCGTGATCGCGTGGAGAAGCAGGTCGGCGTCTGACAGGACGGGCGTGGAGCGCATTAAGATTACGCATGCCATCCGCGCCGTCGCGCCTTTCCCGCACCAGCTGGCAGTCATATTTGGTGCACCTGCTCGTGCGGTCGCGCATGCGACCGCACGCGCACAAGCCCATCGATCCCGACTGGGTGCGGCGCAACATGGGACGCCCGCGCGGTGCACGGCGTTTGATGGCGCGCTCCACCGGGGCCGTCGTGGAAAGCGTCCCGACGCACGCGCGCTGGCCCGGCGGCGAACGGGTGAGTTGGCCGCAGGCCGCCGCCGATGCGCCCGTGCTGCTGTACCTGCATGGCGGCGGCTACATCGCCTGCAGTCCGGAGACGCACCGGCCGCTCGTCGGTTCGCTCGTGCGACGCATTGCCGGCACCGCCTGGGTGCCCGCGTACCGATTGGCACCCGAGCATCCGTTTCCCGCGGCGCTCGACGACGCCCGGGCCGCCTACCGGCATCTCATCGAGGCGGCTGGCGTTGCGCCGTCGCGCATCGTCATTGCCGGCGACTCTGCGGGGGGCGGTCTCGCCCTCGCCCTCGCGCTGTCGCTGCGCGATGACGGCGTCCCGCTTCCCGCTGCGATTGTCGCCTTCAGTCCGTGGACCGATCTCGCGGTCACCGGTGCATCACTCGACGAAAACAGCGAGACCTGCGCGATGTTCGCCGGTGAAACGATCCGTCGCGCCGCGCGCTTTTACGTGGGCGACGCCGATGCCGCACAACCATTGCTGTCGCCGCTCTACGGTGATTTTCGCGGGCTGCCGCCGCTGCTCATTCACGCGAGTCACGACGAAGTCCTGCGCGACGACAGTGTCCGTGTCGCGGAACGCGCGGGAGCGCACGGCGTCGAGGTCGAGCTGCGCCTCTGGCCGCACGTGCCGCATGTCTGGCAGTTCTTCGC
>JBBQSM010000108.1:0-15228 GCA_038234895.1 Gemmatimonadales bacterium | reverse complement strand
GGTTTCCATCAGCAGCCGCAGCAGAAAGGTCGGGTAGAAAATGTCGCCGTGCATCGCCGCCACGTACGGCATGCCGCCAAAGAGATACGGACTCCAGAGCGGAAACCCCGCACCGCTGCGCAGCGATTGCGCGGCGAACTCACGAAACGCGAAACCGGCGATGTACTGGTCGCTGTTCTCATTGAGCAGCGTCTGCCCGCCGAGTGCCGGATAGCAGAGCACCAGCGTACCCACGGCGAGCACCGCCAGCGCAATGATCGTCTGCTGGCGCCCCGACCGGCCCGCGGGCTGGCCCGTTGTCGCTTCACTCATGCCCACTCACTCCCGTCGCGTTGAGTCACCCGTGGTCGCGCAGCCGCCGCTTACCGCTTCTCCATGGCGTCACGCACATCCAGCAGGATCTCGAAATACAGCTGCTCGCGCCGATAGGCAAAATCGAGCGAGGTCATCGCGCCGGGATCGCCCGTCTCCTTGGCGCGGTCGAAGGCTTCGCGATACATCTCTTCGAGGTTGGTCAGGATACGCTCGCGGGAACGCGACATTCGAATGGCCTCGAGGGCTTGGAGGTTGAGTCGGGGCGGACGATCATCAGGCGTGGACACGCTCTCCTCGGTGTCGAAGAGCCGCGTCACATGCTGCATCAACATCCGTCGAGCACTGTTGGGAACGTCCACGGAGAGTCGGGCTGAATGAAACGCGCAGACGTGTTTGAACGGGACGGCCATCGCTGCGTGTACTGCGGTCTCGTGCAGGAGCCCGCGCTGTTGAGCGTCGACCACGTGCAGCCGAAGGTGCGCGGCGGCGATGGCTCCGAGGGCAACGTAGTGACCGCCTGCATGGCCTGCAACACGGCCAAAGCATCGCGTCCTCTCTGGCAATTCCTCGCCGAAAGCCCCGAGGCGCGCCGGAACTTCTTCGAATTCGCACGGTACGTATGGCCACGACATCTTCGTGCAGTGGCCGAGGAGCTCGCGCGCCGGGGCGTTGTGGAGCGTTCCGCGAATTTCGTGGAGGGGATTCGGGAGCTGCGCAGCTCCGAGGCCAGCACGGAGATGTCGTCTAGCCGATCCGGTGAAACACCGCCTCGTCGATCACGCGGCCGGCCTTGAGGTGTTCCAGCACGATCCGCTCCAGCAACGCCGGCCCTACCCCCGCGTACCAGACGCCTTCGGGGTACACCACCACGATCGGTCCGCCGCCGCACACCCCGAGGCACGGTGCCTCGCTGCGCTTCACCCGCGTTGGGCCAAACAGCAGCCCTTCGCGCTGCAGCAACGCCGCCAGTTTACTGTAGATCGCCCGCCCGCTCCGCGACTCGGAACAAAATGCGCCGGTACACACCAGCACGTGCCGCGCGTACGGTTCCATCACCGGTAACGGGGTAGGCACTACTCCGGAGTCCGCGGCTTTTCGTCGGACGGTGTGTTGGCCCGTGCCGCCGCCCGCTCTCGCAAGAGCGAAAACATGCCGCGCATCGCCAGCATGGTCCCCATCAGCGACAGCGCGATTCCCACATTGCCGGTGTGTTGCAGCCATCGTGCCGCCGCGGCGGTTAGCAGAAAGCCCACCCCCGCGTAGACCATACCACGCACCTGCGCCGCATTCCAGCGACCACTGTTACGGTGCAGCGCCGCCGAGCCAAGCAGCCATGCTCCGCCCGTGGCCACTACGGCCGATGCAATCGTTTCGCGGTCCAGAGTCACGCGCGCTCCTCGACGAGGGGGCCGATACGAATCGACCGTGACACCGGTCGGTCCGACTTTTACAACCTAACCAGCAGCGCGTTCCCCGTACTCCCCCCCGCGCCCGTGGTTACGTGCCTACCCATCCGACCGTCGCCGCCACCGATCACTTCAAAAACGCCAACCCCAGCTCGGCCACGATCAACAACACAATCGCGATCTCCAGCGTCTCGCTGCGCGCCGCCTGCGCCTCGCCGTTGAGCATCGCGTAGGTATCACGCAGAATCGCCAGCTTGCGGTCAATCCCGGCCCGCCACGCCTTCCCGCGAAAGAGCTCCAGCGACGCCGAATACACCCGCGCCAGATACACGTCGTCCGTTACCTTGAGCGAGTTTTCCACCCGCTCAACCAGCTCGGTCGAGTCCGCCACCTGCGCTTGCAGACGTGACAGCAGCCCCGCGAAGCGACGCCCCGGAAAGACCGACCATCGAGCGCGCGCCGCTTCGATTGCGTCGTACAACTTCGGCAATTCGCCGTCCAGCACGGCGTCGTAGTAGCGCAGCTCCAGCAATTGCGCGTTAGCGAACTCGAGGATGTACTGCAGGTCAGTGTCCTGCTCGCCCGGCTCGACGACCAGCGCGTTGTCCCACGTCAGAATTGCCAGGTCGTCTGTGTAGTACGAGAACTGGTGCGGCAGCAACTCGCGACGTGCCTCCGCACTGAGCGGACGGGATTCGTTGAGCAGTAGCGGCACCACGTCCAGTTGCGCGAAGACGCTCGCCTCAGCCGGCTCGCCCGACGTCGTCACAACCCGCGTCAGACGAAACACGGTGTACGGCTCATGCAGCGCGGCAATCGACGGCCGCTCCACCGCGCCGCTGATCCGTTCCGTCAGGAGCCGCAGGTGATGCGCAACCGTCGTGTCGATCCCCGGGTGATGCTCGAGCGCCTGCCCAAACGCGGTGAACGCCGGCCACGACAGCGCATCCGCCGCGCGCACACGCGCCCGGAGCGACACGACACCAAAGTCAAAAATCCGCGCCGACATCTCGACGTCGTGCGCCTGCGTCCCGACAATCAGTCGCTCCGTGCCAAGTATGACCGAGATGGGCGGATTCTGGATCTGCAACGCCTGCCCTTCACCACGCACCGGACGCACCCGCTCCGGCGAACTCGCCGCCAGCAAGTCCAGCGCCCGCTCAAGGTCGATTGCGTAACCCACATCGTACAACCGATATGCAATCGCGGCGCCAGAAACGCGCAACGTGCTCGGCTCCACACCGTCGGTCGCGTTCAGGGGGACGGTTGCTGTGCTCATGTCCGGAAAATACGCCGCGCCGCAGGTGCGTGGTGACCACCTTTCGCTGTCGTGACGCACTGGACAGCTTTCAAAGATGACCTCGCACACTCTGCTTCCCGGCCTGCCCGACCCGCGCATCGCCGCCAAAGGCTACGCGCACCCCGACCGGCTCGTGTCCACCGACTGGCTCGCAGCCAATCTGGCCCACCCGTCGCTCCGGCTGCTCGAATGCAACGAGGACGTGCTGCTTTACGACCTCGAGCACATTCCCGGCGCGCAGAAACTCGACTGGCACATTGACCTGAACGATCAGGTTGAACGCGACTACCTCGCCCGCGAGGCGTTTCAGCAGTTGTTGCGCAGCAAAGGCATAGACGACTCCACCACGGTCGTGTTCTACGGCGACAAGAACAACTGGTGGGCCACCTACGCGTTCTGGGTGTTCCGGCTGTTCGGCTTCGGGAACGCGGTGGTGCTCGACGGCGGACGCGCCAAGTGGATTGCCGAGTCTCGCGCCACGACCAGTGACATCCCGTCGTTCCCGGCCACGACCTACACCGCCGCCGAACGCGACGACGCCACCATCCGCGCGTTCATCGACGACACGCGCGCGCACATGCAGGCCAAGCGACCGATGGTCGATGTACGCTCGCCACAGGAGTTCACCGGCGAGAAGCTGCACATGCCGGACTATCCGCAGGAAGGCACGCTGCGCGGCGGACATATCCCCGGCGCACGCAGCATGCCCTGGGCCCGCGCCGCCGCCGCCGATGGCTCGTTCAAATCGGCCGACGAACTGCGCGTTATCTACCAGGGCGAGTTGGGACTCTCGCCAACCGACAACGTGATCACGTATTGCCGCATCGGCGAACGCTCGTCGCACACCTGGTTCGTCCTCACCTACCTGCTCGGCTTCGAACGCGTGCGTAACTACGACGGCTCATGGACCGAGTGGGGAAATGCCGTCCGTGCACCCATCCGCAAAGGAACAGAATCATGAGTGCTGAACAGCTGAAGAACACCACCGTTATCCCGGCCATCGGTAAGCCGCCTGCGGTCGTCAACGTCACGTGGGCGGGCGACCATCGCTTCGACGCCGGTGTTGCCGCCGGTGGCCCGACGATTCGTATGGATGCCAGTCGCGCAACGGGGCCAAGTCCGGTCGACACACTCCTCTCCGCACTTGGGGGCTGCACGGGCGTCGACGTGGTAGACATTCTCGCCAAGCGGCGGACACCAGTCGAAACGCTCCGCGTCGAAGTGACCGGTGACCGCGCGACGACCGTCCCGTCGCGCGTGACCAAGGTCTCGCTGGTGTACCGCATCGATGGCGCCGGCATCGAACGCGAGCACGCCGAACGCGCCATCGTACTTGCCATCACGAAGTACTGCTCCGTTCGCGATTCACTCGACCCGAACATGCCGGTGGACTGGACTCTCGTGCTCAACGGCCAGTAGCCCGGACGTCGCCGACAGACGTAGCCAACCCGCAGCGGAGCTCGCAGCAGGTCGCTACGGCTTCCCCTCGAGCGTCTTCGTGAGCCACGACAACGCTCTCGGATCGCTCGAGCGGGACAGCCAGAAGATTGCCGTTTTGCGCAGCTCCCGATCGGGGAGCGTTTCCGCCATGCGCAGCAGATTGGGTATGGCTTCCTCGGCGGGGCGACGCGAGAGGGCAAAGATGGCCTGCTTGCGCACCTCCCGGTCGCCCACCTCGTAGGCGATGGAGTCGAGCGACGCGGTGGCTTTGTCGCCGGCGTACTCACCCAGCCAAAACACCGCCTGACTGCGCACCTCCCGCGGGCGTTGCTGATCCTGCGCGAGCTTAAGGAACGCGCGCCATGCGTCGACGGAGTCTGCGACAGTCAGCGCCACGAGCGCGTCACGCGCCGGCTTCTCGCTGCCTCGCTCCGCAACAGTCAGCAGCCAGCCGCCCGCCTCGAGCGCCGACACGGTACCGATGTCGGTAACGCCCGTGTCCGTGCGCCACCGGCCGCCTACGTGCGTGCGCAGCGCCGTCGTTTCCCCGTTCGCGCGCACCACCACCAGTCGCACCGGTCCGGGATCGCACTGGAACTCCACATCGCGCGACCCCATCCAGTTGTTGTAGCTCGTACCGCCACCGGCACGCGCGCGATACCAACTGTTGCCGTTGCCGCACACGCCGGTCCGAGCGGGAAACGACAGCCGCACCGTACCATCCCGCACCGCGTCGATGCGTGCGCCAATCGCCTGTTGCGCGCGCGTGGTGGTTGGCACGACGCACGCGCCAGCGATCAAGGCACCGAGTGCGATGCGACCTGCGACAGGGAATCGCATCGCGGCGCTCATCGTTCGATGATCTCCTGCAACAGCGCTAGTGCGCGCGGATCCTTGCTGCGCGAGAGCATGGCGATGGCCTGCTTGCGCAACTCGACGTTCTTTTCGTTGCGCACGATCTCGAGCAACTGATCGATGCCGTCGCTGGTGGCTTCTCCCTCGCGGCCGCGCCGTGAGCTCAACGACGCCAGCGACGCCAGCAGCTGCCGCTTGATCTCGACCTCGCTGCTGCGCTCGTACACTGCGGCGATCTGCGCACCGGTCACGTTCATCATGCTGAACTGGCTCACCGCGGCCCGACGGGTTTCCATCGACTCCTTCTGGTTCTGCGCGACCGCGAACACGAAGTCACGTGAGGCGTCCGTACGGCGCTGCGCGATGGTGTACAGCACGCGCTCCTTGAAGCGCTGCTCGTCGGCCTTCCCGTACACGTCCTTGAGAAACGACATGGGATCGTCCAGCGACTTGCCCGGCCCCGACATGTACCAGCTCAGCGCGTCGCTACGCAGTTCGACCGGCGCACCCGCATCGGCGGCGATCTCGCGCAACGTGGTGGCCGACTTGGACGACTTGGAACGGGAGAGCGCGTACACGGCCCGCTTGCGCAAGTCCATGTCGCCGTCGCCCTTCGCAAGACCAATCAGCATGTCCGCCGCCTGATCGGTGGGGACGTTTGCCAGCCAAAACACCGCCTGTTCACGCACCTCGCTGTCAGGATCGGTTTTCGCCACGTTCATCAACACCTCGGCGGCATCCGGTGCCTTGCGCGAGGCGATCAGCCACACCGCCGTCCGTCGCATGTTCTGCGTGCACGGTTCCCGACGCGCCAGCACCTTCTTGAGGATCGGCATGGCACGTTCGGCGTCCACCTGCATGAGCGCGTTCAGTGCATCCACGCGCTCGTCGTCCGACTGCCGAGGACAGCCATCGTTGGAGGCGCGCGCCGCTTGTCCATACAGGGTCGCCGCCGCGGCACGGTCACCACCGCGGGCCAATGCACCATCGATGCGGGTCGCCAGCGCCGCTGCATCAGCACGCGTGGGAGCCTTGGGATACTGCTTTTCCTGCCAGGCCAACGCCTCCTTGGCGACCCGCAGATCGCTCGATGCCCCCAGTCGCTGCAGTGCGTACGCTTCCCAATACGGCGCGTCCGGCGTGTACGCCGATTTCGGATACTGATCGCGGATGCGGCGGAAGAGATCGGCCGCCCTGCGATACGAATCGCGGGAAAGCGCCTTGCGTGCCTCGCGGTAAATGGAGTCGGCCGGATCCTGCCCGCTCCACGACTCCCGGGGAATGCGTGTCGCGCCGCGCCCCTGATCGGACCAGGCGCGGGCGAACGAGAGCCCGTTCATCGCCGCCTCCACCTGCCCGCGCACGTCCATCGCGTCCACGCTGGCCAGTGCCGCGACCCGCGCCTCATCCATGGCCAATCGCGCCATCCCGAGCGCTTCCGCTCGGGGGAATGCCATCATCTCTGCACTCATACTCGCCTTGACCTCGGCCGCGATCGACATGGCCTGCTCCCGCGCGATGTCCAGATCCATTGCGATGTCTGCAGATGGCGCAAAGCCCGGCCACCGGAACTCACCCGTAGATGACGGCGCGAGCGGAGTAAGGGGGGCGGCCGGCGCGGGACGCGGCATCGGGGCCCGTGCGGGCGCGGGGGCCGGTCGACGCGCTGGTGTGCGTGGCGGCGTTGGCGGCGCCCCCTGCGCGTCGACCATGCGCAGCGGCGCCACAAACAGGGCACTGCACGCAAGCATCATGACCGGCAGACAACGTCGCCGCATGTGAATCGTGGTGTTCGTCATTCGTCGTCTCCGTGAACGGTCTGCTCGTCGCGGTGCGCGGATGCCGTCACGACGGCGCGCACACGCGGAAGAAGGTTGGTTTCGCGCATCGTCTCTGTCGGCGCACGCTGCGCCTCGGGCGTCCCGCTGCCACGTGACTGGAGGATCTGCATGAGTACAAGTTCGAGGTCCTGCAACAGCCGCCGCGTCCGATCGTCGCGCAGCGAGGGTTCATCGAGCAGCAATCGCGTCGTGCCCAGCAGGTCGCGCGCCCACGACGACACATCCGGTTCGGGGCCGAGTGCGGGATCGCGGTCGCGCACCGTCGTCAACAGTGCCACGGTGCGAACGAGATGCTCCTGCATTGCCACACGCGCCGGAGCAGCGCTCACCTCCAACGGCCCCGGCGACAGCGACGGCGCAGCCGCCGCAGCAACGGGCGACGTAACTGTCGGCCCCACGCCGGACACGCTGTACCGGCCGATGACGATTCCGCCCACCAGAACGGCAGCCACCGCCGCGACGCGTGGCCACCAACGACGACGGGTCATGGGTGTCACGCCGGTCGGCACGAACGCAGGCACCGAGGCCGCTGCACGACGCTGCTGAATACGCTTCCACATCAGCTCGCGCGGCACGTCGACATCATCGTCAACCTCCCGCGCCAGCGTCAGCATCCACGGCTCCAGCGGACTGTCGAATTCCGCCATGTCGTCGTTCGATCGATCTGTCATGCGAGCTCCGTGCGTGCGAACGGCGCCAATGCCGAACGCAGCTTTTCCCGAGCACGTGAGAGCTGCGACTTGCTGGTGCCAACGGCGACACCCAGGGCTTCGCTGATCTCTTCGTGCGTGTACCCTTCCACATCGTGCATCACGAACACCCGTCGCGTGCCGGCCGGCAGTGCCTCGATGGCGATTCGCATCCGCCCCTTGAGGTCCGGCTGACCATCCACCGGCCAGTGTCCTACAGTCTCCGCCGCTTCCATCGGAGCGGCGTACGCATCCCGGCGCTTCAACGTGCGCAGGCCGTTCAGCGTGATCGATACCGCGATGGCGTGCAGCCAACTCGACAGGGCTGCATCACCCCGGAACTGTCCGATCCGTTCGAATGCCCGGATGAACGTGTCCTGGGTCCAGTCCTGCGCGAGATCCGTCCGCCCACTCATCCGGTAGATGAGTCGGTACACACGATCGACATGCCGGTCGTAGAACTCGCGTTCTGCGTTGGCGTCGTTCGTTTGCAGTCGGGCGAGCAATTCCGCGTCAGTCACGGAACCGCCGCCGGGTTGCCGGTCGCGGGAGGATGCGCATGCATGTGCACCTCAATGACAGCACGGGTGCCGGAAGGGTTGCATGCGATCTGGCGGCACGTGCGGGGTGCCGCGCCCGGCGGGCTACAGCGTATCGACCCGGGGCACCGCGAGATGCTCGCCGCGCTGCGGCACGGGAATGGGCTGCGCGGCGCCAGCGCCCAGCGACCGAGCTGACGGGTCGCTCATGACCTTGGTGATGAACCGCTGCCCCTCGCCGATACGCTCCACCTCGAGCCCGATCGACTCCACGGCCTCGGCCAGCGCGTCCAGCTTGTCCTGCACCTCGCGTGGCACCGGCGCAATGACGGTCGCGCCCTTCTTCCAGATGCGACGTGCGTACGCAATGGCGAGAGGCATGAGCACGGCCAGCGTGAAGACGATCGGGATCGCGATCATCTCATCCGACGGTCCGTTGCGAGCAGGCGGGCGTGATTCCACAACCGCGCCCGGCACCGCCGCGGCCTGCGCCACGGCCGCGTCGGCCGCAGCCAGCTGCGCGTCGGTGGCGGAAATGCGCGCGTCCACCTCCTGCAGACGCTGCGTCAGACCGGCGCGCACGGACTCGTCCATCCCGTCCCGCTGGAGATCGTTCGACAGGTCACTGCGCCGCTCTTCCAGCCGTTCCAGCTGGCTGCTCAGCTCCCGCCGCTGACTCCGCGCGGCCGTGTACACATCCGCCGCGCTGGCGCTCCGGGTAATCGCGGTGACGTCGGGGACGTTGGGGGCCGTCGCGGGCGCCGGTTGCTGCATACGAAAGATCCGGACAGGGTCGCACCAAATGGCACCGACAGTTCGGCGCGCTCCTGCGTCCTACGCGCCAGCGCGATGCAGGTTTCGGCGTACTCTATCGCACCACGGCTGCCCCGCGCTATGGTCTCCTTATGCTCGCCTCTCACGCGTTCGTGCGCCACGTCGGCCTGCGCGCAGTCGCGGCCCTCACGCTGATGATGGCCGCCGCCTGTCGGCCTCAACCTGCCACCACGGCGACGCCCTACGAGACAGACCCGATCGGTGCCCTGCCGGACGGCTCCGTTGGTGCGCGCCTCCCCGACACCCTGCCCGATAGCACCTTTTGGCGCATGGTGACCACATTCTCGGAGCCGGGCGGCTTTTTCCGGTCGGAGAATTTCGTGTCCAATGAGTTGGGCTTGCAGCATGTCGTCTCGCGCCTCCGATCCGTCTCGCCGCCCGGCGGCGTCTACGTCGGCGTCGGCCCCGAGCAGAACTTTACGTACATCGCCGCGCTGCGACCTCGCGTGGCATTTGTGGTGGACATCCGTCGGCAGAATCTCCTGCAGCATTTGTGGTACAAGGCCGTCTTTGAGCTGTCCCCCACACGTGCGGACTTCCTCACGCGACTCTTTGCCCGAACGCTTCCTCCCACGATGGCCCGGGGCAGCAGCGCAGATTCACTCATCGCCGCGCTCGAACGCGCTCCCGCCGATCCGGCGCTCTTCCGGAGAACGTTCGCCGAGGTGCGCGATCGGCTGCTGCGGCACCACGGCTTTGCGATCGACTCGGCCGATCTCGAGACGCTCCGCTACGTGGACAGCGTGTTCTTCGCCTCCGGCCCGACGCTCAACTACTCGTCCGGGAGCAGCGGCGGATACGGTGGCAATTACATGCGCATGCCCACGTATTCGCAGGTCGCCGTCACCACCGATGAACGCGGCACCAACGTCGGCTTCCTTGGCAGCGACTCCGCCTATGCAGTGGTGCGTGACCTGCAGCGGCGCAATCTGATCATCCCGCTGGTTGGCAATTTTTCGGGGCCGCGCGCGCTCCGCACGGTTGGCGCGTGGCTGCGCGATCGTGGCGCGCAGGTAAACGTCTTTTACACCAGCAACGTCGAGCAGTATCTCTTTCAGCAGGGCGACGACTGGAGCCGCTTTTACGCGAACGTGGGCGCGATGCCGCTGGCGCCGAACAGTGCGTTTATCCGTTCCATCACGAACCGCCGCTTCGGGGCGCCACCCTCCACGTTCCTGATGGCCCAACTCACGTCGTCGATTCCGGAAATCGTAGACGGCGCGCGCAGCGGCGCCATTCAGGGCTACGGGGACGTCATCGGTCGCTCACGCTGAGCGATATCACTATACCCTACAGAGACTTAGCACTCCGTTCGCACGGCCGGCCGACGTGTAGAAGCCGCCGGGTCCCTTGACCTGTGACGCCGTCCTGACCATTCATTCTTGCTACGCCCGCCACGAACCACGTGTGGCAGGGGCAATCCTATGACGCGCTTCCGCCGGCAATGGCAGCGCATGCTGGAGAAGCAAGATGGCAAGAGAAGGCATTCATCCGCCGTACCACTCGGTCGTGTTCAAGGACTCGTCCACCGGCACCACGGTGATCACGCGCTCCACGATGACCAGCGAGCAGACCATCAAGATGGAAGACGGGAACGAGTATCCCCTCATCCTTCTCGAAATCACGAGCGACTCGCATCCGTTCTACACGGGCACGCAGCGCCTCATCGACACGCAGGGTCGCGTCGACAAGTTCAAGAAGCGCTACAACCGCTAAAACGCCGCGCTATTCGCCGGGGGGCGACGTTCCGGTCAGCAGACCGGTCACCGTCAACACGGCCAGCGCGACCGCGAGTTCGATCGATACAGATGTGGCAGACGGCGTGTGCTCTCCGAGCATGCGCCGTTTGTGTTTGAGCCCCAGCACCAGCGTGACGCATACCAGTGTGGCCTTGCCGAGCAGCAGCCACCCGTACTCACTCGCAAAGACGCCGCTCAGCGTCGTGGGGGACAGTGCGCCGCCGTCGAGGGGCACGAGGCGGAGTCGTCGCCAGCCCAGCAGCACGCCGGTGATCACGGCAACCGGCGCGACGAAGGTGGCCATGCGACTAAACCGCTCCCATTGCGCCACGCTCGTGCGCTCGGCGCTGAGCGTGCGGTGACGCGCCGACCACCCCAGCAGCGCTAAGCCGCCGATCCAGGCACCCACCGCCAGAACGTGTGCGGAATCCACCGCACGACCGAGAAGCGGAAACACTTCGTCGGCCGCGGCATGGCCCAACCCACTCATGCTCGCCACGACCGCCAGCACACACATCGTCACGATCGCCTTCGGCGCGTGAAACGAGAACGCGGTGGAACCCAGCAGCACCGCCGACGCGAGCAACGTCCAGCCGCGACCCCACGCTGTTTGCGTCAGCAACATGCGCGCGTCGGCTACGGAAGGCGTCAACTCCATGTCCCGCGCCTGCAGCAACAGCAGCGCGCTCACCGCGACGGCCAGAAGCGCCCAGCCGATCGCCACCGGTGTCCGTGCGGCAGGACGTCGTGACGACCAGCCCGTTGTCACATCCCCGACCACGATCAACGCGCCGATGTACAGCAACAGGCGCGCGATCGCGGCCATCGTCATGTGCCGGGTCTGCTACTTCGCAGCGCCGACGGTAAACCCGTAGGTGCCGTTGACGACGTGTCCGTCCTTGGACATGGCTTTCCACGTGACTTTGTAGGCGCCCGCCGGAAGCGGCGCGGCGAGCTTGGCCACCAGCGGGGCGTCCTTGGCCGCTGCGCGGCTAATCGCCTGCAGCGGCACGGCCGCGCCCGCCGCGTTTGCCAGCGCGATCTTGGACGCGGGCGCTTCGGTGGGTTCGGACAACCAGAGGCGGATGGCATCGGGCGAGGCGGCGACTGTGCTGTCGGCGGCCGGCGAGGCACGAAGCAGACGCAAATGACGCAAAACGTCTGCACGCATCGCGGCGCTGGAGCTCGCCGTGACGGCGACCGCGCCGATGGTCACCGAAGCGGCGATGAGGGCACGGAGCGAACGGCGGCGGAAAATCGAGGATGCCGTTGCACGGCGGCTGGAACGAGCGGTCATCGGGAGCTCTTCGGATTGGAGGTGCACATCTCAGTACGAAACGTGCTGTCGGAGCGCGTCCGGCGTGCACGTCGAGGTCGGTCGGGCACGTATGCAACCCGAAGAGTCGGACGGGTCAGCAGGACGCGGATTCCGGCGGCGCGAGAGCAAAGTGGAGCATCTGATCTACCCGCGCGGTGATACACGTTCCGAAGCGAACCAGACCGTCACACGTCGCGTGCAGCGTACCGCCATCGTCCGACCGGTGTCAAGCAACCCGTGTCACGCACGCGGATGGCCCGGTGGCCGTGGTTGCGGGTACGACCACCTGCGTCCGGCCGCCAATTCCGTTGTCCGGACCAGACCGCTTATGTTCACAGGAGATGCGTCCCATTGGCCCGCGTCTCTCTCACCCACTACGGAGTGGCACGAATGCGCAAACTTCTCGCGGGGCTCACAGCGGCAACGTTGCTGGCCGTCCCGACGCTCCTGTCCGCACAGAAAGCCAAGACCGGTGCCGAAGTGTACGCCACCTGCACGGCGTGCCATCAGGCGACGGGGGCCGGACTGCCCGGCGCGTTCCCGCCGCTTGCCGGTTCGGAGTGGGTGAATGGTAAGGCGGAAGTGCCCATCGCCATCGTGCTGCACGGCATGCAGGGCGAAATCACGGTCAAGGGCGCCAAGTACAACAGTATGATGACGCCATGGGGCACGACATTTACCGATCAGGAGATCGCCAACGTCGTCACATACATCCGGTCGCAGTGGGGCAACAAGGGATCGGCCGTGACGGTCGCACAGGTCGCGGCGGTTCGTACGGCCACCAAGGCGCGTAAGACGCAGTGGACCGCGGCAGAGCTCAAAAAGCAGTATCCGTGACCTGAATGCTCGCGACGTGCGGCGCCCGGACCGTGCGCGTCTGTCCGGGCGCCGTTGCGCGTTCGTTCGCGTGTTACACGAATCGCCGCTCGCGAAGCATCCAGCGTGACAAGGCCTCCGCGACAAACCATGCCACGACGGCGGCGGTCACGACATCGCTGAAATAGTGCGCGACCGCCATCACGCGGGTCATCGCACATCCGGCCGCCAGGAGATACCAGAGCGGCCAAGCGCGCGGAAACAGCCGGGCCAGCGCCGCCGCCCCCGCGAACGCAACAAGGGCATGACTGCTGGGCAGTCCGAGACCACCGTTGTGCCACGGCTGATCGCTGAACGCCCGAAAGGTGTAGCCAAACACGTCGGGGTCCGGGCGCAGGCGTCGTGCGCACAGTTTGAGGACTTCCGCCGCCAGTCCTCCCATGAGTGGCGCCAGCACGGCGTATCCGCCCCGCCATCCCCAGCCGAGCCTCGGGCGGTCGTGCGTCCACAGCCCGATCGCAATGATCAGCCAGGTGGGCAGATAGCCAATCGAGCGAAGCAACCGCCCCCAGTCGCGTTCATACACGCGCGCGTCGCGCACCGACCGCCACGCCGTCTCGTCGAGCAAATGCGCGCCCGCGATCGCGAGCGCGCCGATCAGTAGCGGTGGCAGCCACGCGCGCGACGGCGACGACGCAGGCACGGTGTCGGCAGCGAGCGAGGGGGGCGACATGGCGCGGAAATCAATCGTCGCGCGACCCTGCACGCCACCGCTGAGCACGGGCATATTGCAGGGCATGTGTCCCTCTGTCCGCCGTCGAGCGCACCGCCTCGTTGGTCTGCTCGCGTGCACGCTCGCCTGCACGCTCGCGCTCCCCGCGTGCGACCAGCTGGACCGGCAGTTTGCAGGCGTTGCCGTGAACCCGCCCACCGAGCTGCCCAGCTTTTCGTTCGTACGCAGCGATGGGTCCGCGTACAGCACGGCGCCCGAAGACGGTCGGCCGATGGTCGTCTTTTTCGGCTACACGCACTGTCCGGATGTGTGCCCGACCACGCTCGCCGACTGGCAAGCCGTGAAGCGGATGCTCGGCCGCGATGGCGACCGGGTGCGGTGGGTGTTCGTCTCGGTCGATCCCGAACGGGATACGCCCGAGTTGGCCGACCGGTACGCGCACCAGTTCGATTCGACGTTCGTGGGACTGTCTGGGGATTCGGCGACCACGGCCGGTATCATGCGCGCGTTCGGGGCGTCGGCGGTGCCAGACCCGGGCGCTGCGAGCGCAGTGGGCTATCTCGTCAGTCATTCCTCGCAGCTGTTTCTCGTGGACGATCGCGGACGACTCGTCGCGCTCCACGCCTTCGGTACCGGCCGTGAAGAACTCGCGACCGATCTGAAACGACTGCTATGACGACCGGCGATTCCGTGTCCGACCGTCGCGCGCTGCGGCGAACGGTCCCGCGTCTGCTGTTCGCGCTGGCGCTCCCCATGCTGCTGCTCACGGCTGCTGCGTGCGCCGGTTCGCACGATGTCACGACCATGGGTCCGCTCGCCGTTACCGATGCGTGGGTGCGCGTGACCAATGCGACCAAGTCGGGCGCGATGTACCTGACGCTCGAGAACCGCGACACGAGTGTGGTGACCATCGTCGGCGCGGGCTCGACCGCTGCGCGCGCGGCCGAACTGCACGAGACCATGCAGATGGACAACATGGCGCACATGCAACACATCGACTCGCTCCCCATCGCGCGCGGCGCCACGCTCTCCATGCAACCCGGAGGCGTGCACATCATGCTCGTCGATCTGGGGCGCGAGATGGCGCCGGGTGATTCGGTGCCGCTTGTACTGCGCCTTGCCGACGGGCGCACCACCAACGTCATGGCGGTCGTGCGCGCCGACCAGCCGTGACGCGTCTGCTCGCGGTGGGTGCTGTCGTGCTGCTGACCGTCCTTGCCGCGTGGTGGCTCTGGCCGCGCCCCGACGTGGAGATTCGCGTGGCGCGTGGCGGCATCGCCACCGTCATCGATCATCTGGGACGACGGTCTGCGTTGGGCGACACGGTGTTCGTGGGCGGTGGCGGCAGCAAGCGCACGGTGCGTGTGGTCAACGAGGATACCACCACCCATCAACTGGCGATG
>JBBQSM010000107.1:0-15235 GCA_038234895.1 Gemmatimonadales bacterium | reverse complement strand
ACGCGGGGATGGACCCCCCTGAGCCCCCGAGCCCCCGAGCCCCCGAGCGTCTCCCCCGCCCACGCGGGGATGGACCCATCACGATGGCAGTGACTGGATTGCCCACGGGGTCTCCCCCGCCCACGCGGGGATGGACCCGGCGAGCGTGCCGGCTTTGAGTTTGAGGTGTCGTCTCCCCCGCCCACGCGGGGATGGACCCGTACCTCGAGTGATTTCCACCGGGCCGCCGCCGTCTCCCCCGCCCACGCGGGGATGGACCTCCTGCTCTGCGATCGCCTGGTCGAAGTTGGTCGTCTCCCCCGCCCACGCGGGGATGGACCCGGGCACAACCTCGAAGAATCGGGCGCGTCGGCGTCTCCCCCGCCCACGCGGGGATGGACCCGAGGCGGGATCGTAGGAGTACTCCACGACGACGTCTCCCCCGCCCACGCGGGGATGGACCCGAGATCCACGCCACCCGCCGCAAGCAGCCGTTGTCTCCCCCGCCCACGCGGGGATGGACCCGCTTCCACGCTCGCGCGGCCCGACCGATTGCCGTCTCCCCCGCCCACGCGGGGATGGACCCGTCAGCCCAGTCGTGATCTCGGTGGTGTTGCCGTCTCCCCCGCCCACGCGGGGATGGACCCGCCGCCAGTTCGTGCACGTCCGGATCCAATCCGTCTCCCCCGCCCACGCGGGGATGGACCCCAGTCGCGCACCCCGAGCGGCGGCAGCATCGTGTCTCCCCCGCCCACGCGGGGATGGACCCGACGCCCCCTGTGCGGCGGCGCGCAGCAAGCCGTCTCCCCCGCCCACGCGGGGATGGACCCGCCTCGATCAGGTGCGCGGCCTTGGGGTGGACGTCTCCCCCGCCCACGCGGGGATGGACCCGAGTGCCGCTATGCACGCCGCCTACGACGCATGTCTCCCCCGCCCACGCGGGGATGGACCTCGCACACAATGGGCCCACTACGGCACGATATGGTCTCCCCCGCCCACGCGGGGATGGACCCCTCGTCATGGCCCTGACGTGGCGGAACCGCCGGTCTCCCCCGCCCACGCGGGGATGGACCCGAGCAGCGCATGGGGTTGCGCCCATATTGGGTGTCTCCCCCGCCCACGCGGGGATGGACCCGAACTGGCGGCGCACCGATGCACGGCACTGGAGTCTCCCCCGCCCACGCGGGGATGGACCCGTGCTCGGATGCTGAAGCACAAACGTGCCCGTGTCTCCCCCGCCCACGCGGGGATGGACCCGGCCGTCATCGTGATGCGTGCGGCGTCAATGGGTCTCCCCCGCCCACGCGGGGATGGACCCTCCCCGGCGATCCCGGCGCGTCGTGGATGACGGTCTCCCCCGCCCACGCGGGGATGGACCCGCCCTGGCGGTGAATGCGTCGCTCACGGTCGCGTCTCCCCCGCCCACGCGGGGATGGACCCGTGCTGTAGGTGCCGATCCCGCCGCGGAATGCGTCTCCCCCGCCCACGCGGGGATGGACCCTTCGTACCGGTCAACGACGCCTTGCGGAATGTGTCTCCCCCGCCCACGCGGGGATGGACCCCCGCGCACGCGATAGTACGAGGCGGCAGCACTGTCTCCCCCGCCCGCGCGGGGATGGACCCGCATGCCCGACAGCAAGTCGCAGGGAGTTGCCGTCTCCCCCGCCCACGCGGGGATGGACCCGGCGCATGTGCCGACGTATCCCGATCAACGCGTTTCCTGCGTCCAAGCCGACATGCACCCGTCAGGCCATCGCCGATACCCCATCCTCGCGCCCGCGCTATCCTTTGCCCCACCATGCCCAACCTCCCGCCCGCCTTCGACCTGCTCGTCGCCATCCTCGTGGGGCTGGCGGTCGGCACGGAGCGCGAATGGTCCGGGCATACGGTGGGCCCGGACGGCCGGTTCGCCGGCATCCGCACGTTCGCCCTCCTGGGCGCGATGGGGGGGTTCGCCGGCTGGTTCGTTCGCGACGGCTATCCGATCGCGGGCGTCGGCGTCCTGGCCGCCGGCCTGATTTTCCCGATCGTGGCCTACGCCAGCGCCATGCGGCGCCCCGGCACCAGCAACGACAGCACCACCGAAGTGGCGGCCATGGTGGTCGTAGCCATCGGCTTCAGTTCGGGCATCGGCTATCGCGCGGTGGCCAGCGCCGCGGCCGCGATTGTGGTGCTGCTCCTCGCCGAAAAGTCGGCGCTGCAGCGCATGCTCCAAAAGGTCGATGCACTCGAGATGCGGGCCGCGCTTCAGTTCGCGGTGCTCGCGCTGGTCGTGCTCCCGCTGCTCCCCGACGACGCCTACGGCCCCTACGACGCCTTCCGCCCGCGCTCCCTCTGGATCGTGGTGCTCATCTTCTCGGCGCTCAACTTCGTGGGCTACGTGGCGCGTCGCGTGATCGGCGAAACACGTGGGCTGGTGGTGACGGGATTGTTGGGCGGACTCATCTCCTCCACTGCCGTCACGCTCAACTTCAGTCGTCGCAGCCGGCTCGATCCCGACCTCGCGCCATCGCTCGCCCTCGGTGTCATCGCCGCCTGCACCATGCTGCTCCCACGCATCGCGCTGGTCACGTTCGCGCTGCGCCCCGCCGTCTCCGTCGCCACGCTGCCGATCCTCATTCCGCCCTTCATCGTCGGCGCACTGATCGTCGCACGCGCCCTCTGGCGCCACACCACGGCGACAGCCCCGCCTCCCGCGCCAACAGGTAACGCGCCAACCGGCGACGCGCCGAACGGCGACGCGCCGAACGGCGACGCGCACCGCTCCAAAGAACGGTCGCAGAACCCGCTCGGACTCGCCTCGTCGCTGCAGATGGCACTGGCCTTTCAGCTCGTCCTGTTCGTGATTGCGTTCATGCAGGATCGGATCGGCAACCCCGGCGTGCTGGCCTCCGCCACGGTACTCGGATTGACGGACATGGACGCACTCACGGTCTCCATGACCCGCATCGGCGCAGACGTCTCGCTCACGCGACTCGCCGCACAGGCCATCGGCGTCGGCGTGCTCTCCAATACCCTCCTCAAGATCGGACTCGCCCTCACCCTCGGTGATCGCGCCTATCGCACGCGTACAGCCACGGGACTTGGCGCCCTGGGCGTCGCGAGCGCGGTCGGACTCTGGTTCGCATGGGCATGACGCAGCTGTCGGCACCGCCACTCTCCCCTCCGCGCTCCACCACTCCGCCGTCGCGTGTCGTGGTGCTGGTCACGACGCTCGGCACCGCGGTGCGCGAGTCGGTCGAAACCGTGGGCACCGGTGCACGCTTCGTACGCGATGTCATCGTCGCCACACGCGACGTCACCAGCTGGGCGCCCATGTTCACCCTGCACGCGCGCACGCTCGGTGTCGGATCGCTCCCGATCGGCATCTTCATTGCCATCTTCACCGGCATCGTGCTCGCACTGTTGGCCAGCTATTCGGTCGGCGACATCGTGCCGCCGTACTTCGTGGGCACGCTGGTCCAAAAGACCGTGACGCTCGAGCTGGCGCCGGTACTCACCGGCCTCGCGCTGGCCGGCCGGGTGGGCGCCAACATCGCCGCCGAACTCGGTACGATGCGCGTGACCGAACAGATCGATGCACTCGAGACGCTCACATTCGATCCCATGAGCTATCTCGTGGTGCCGCGCGTGCTCGCCTCGGCGCTCATGTTTCCCGTCGTCGTCGGGATGGCCATGCTGGTGGGCGTGGCGTCGGGCTGGCTCGCCGCGATCGGACTGCTCGACGTGACCACCCCGCAGTTTCTTAAAGGCGTGCGCGTGTTCTTCGTGGATTTCGACGTGCGCTACGGACTCGTGAAGGCGGCAAGCTTTGGCGCAGCCGTCGCACTCATCGGCTGCCGGGCCGGACTGACCACGTCGGGCGGCGCGCAGGGCGTCGGCCGCAACGCGACGCGCGCCGTCGTCATCTCCGCCGTCATGATTCTCGTGCTCGATGCCTTCTGGGCCGTCGTCTGGCTGACCGGGCGGACACTCAAGTAGGCAACTCCCATTGCTGCGATGACTTCACTATGAGCACCGAACGACGCACCAATGATTTTCTGGTCGGCATGACGGTCCTGGTCGTGTCGATCCTGCTCATTGTGGTCGTGCTCTGGGTCCGGCAGGCAGACCTTGGCGGACAGACGCGACACCTCATTGCACGCACGCGTGATGTCGGCGGCGTATCGCTCGGCAATCCGGTGGTCATCCGCGGCGTGCGCGCCGGTCAGGTGGAGGGGATCGCCCTCGGCGAACGCGGGTGGGTGGTGCTCCGGTTGGCCATCGACAAAGGGGTCTCCCTGCCGGCCGATCCCATGGTCCTGCTCGTCGCCGCGAGCCTCTTTGGCGAATGGCAGGTCACGATCGCCGACGCCAGCGGCGTACCGCCCGATCGCGAACTGCGCGCGGCACTCGCAGAAGCGCGCACGACCAGCGACACGCTGGCCGGCGCCGTGCTGCCGGATATCGCGCAGCTCACATCCGTGGCCGGCCGCATCGCAGGGGACGTGGCCAAAGTCTCCGATCGCGTGCAGGTCGCCTTCGACGACAAGGCGGCAACGGAAATGCGCGAATCAATCCGCAACTTCGCCGCGCTTTCCGCCGAGCTCGCGCGCACCGTCGCGGCGCAGTCCAAGAACCTCGATCGCATCAGCACCGACGTACAAGGCGGCCTGCGCACGGTGAACGTCGCCGCCGACAACATCAATCGCTTTGCCGGCCGCCTCGATTCGGCGACCAGTCGCGGCGAAGTCCAGCAGATCGTCGCCAATTCGCAGAACGCCGCGCGCGAGTTGCTGCACGCGACCGCGGCACTCCGCAAGCTTTCCGAAGACGTGGACCGCACGCAGACACGTCTCTCGGTGGCCGTCTCACGCGTCGACTCGGTGCTGCTCAAGGTCAACAGCGGCCAGGGCACGCTCGGCCTCATGGTGAACGACCCGCGCCTCTACCAGAACAGCGACTCGCTCGTCTCCGAACTGCGCGCACTCGTCGCCGACATCAAGAAGAATCCGCGCCGGTACGTGAACATCCGCGTGTTCTGAACGCGTGCGTTCTTGGTCGTGTGTCGCGACTCGGAACTACTTGAGCGCGGAGTACACCAGCGTCTTGAACTGGTCACCCAGCTTGGCCGTCGAACCGTACACGTTCGTGTAGATCAGTCCAATCAACTGCTCCTTCGGATCGGCCCAATACGTCGTCGCGAAGGCACCGCCCCAACTGAACGAACCCACCGACAGCGGCGTGGTCCCGTCGTTCTGCGGCGTCTCCAGCGCGAAACCCAACCCGAACGCCGGCTGCAGTGCGCCCACCTGGTTGGTGAGCATCATCTCCACGGTCTTGCGGCCGAGCAGGCGCGTCCCATCCAGCTCGCCACCGTTCAGAAAGAGTTGCAGAAAGCGCGCGTAGTCCGTTGTGGTGCCCGACAGCCCCGCGCCGCCGGAGAAGTACCGGAGCGGTCGCGCCGGGTAATCCGGATGCATGCCGCCCTCGGCGGTGTGCGACGACGCCAACTTGCCGTTCCGCTCACTGTGCAGCGCCACCAGTCGTCCGTGCTTGTCACCCGGCAGCGCGAACCAGGTGTCGTTCATGCGCAGCGGTACAAAAATGCGCGTGCGAAAGAATTCGTCGAGCGGCATGCCTGACAGCACCTCGACCAGTCGCCCCAGCACGTCCACACTCAGCCCGTACGTGAAGCGTTCCCCGGGTTCGTGCTTGAGTGGCAGCGTCGCCAGCACCTTCACCTTGTCGGCCAGCAAGGCATCATCCGTGCCGATCCCCGACGGCACGCCCGCCTTCGCGTAGATGGCGCGAAACTCTTCGCTGCCGATACCGGGATAGTCGAGTCCCGACGTGTGCGTGAACAGCTGCCGGATGGTCATGCGCCGCGTAGCCGGACGCGATTCGAACGTCGAATCGGCCGCGTTGAATTTCGTCATCACGCGCGCCTGCCTGAACTCGGGCAGATAGAGCGCCACCGGATCGTCCAGCTGGAACCGTCCTTCTTCCCAGAGCATCATCGCGGCGAGCGATGTCACCGCTTTCGTCTGCGAGGCCATGCGAAAAATGTCGTCGCGCACCAGCGGCGCCTTCGTAGAGACATCGCGGTAGCCGAACGCCTTGTGGTAGGCCACCGTGCCATTGTGCATGAGCATCACGACCGCGCCGGGAATTTTTTCGGTTGCGACCAACCGCTCCACCATCGAGTCGATGCGCGCCAGCCGCACCGGATCGAAGGGCGCGATGACCGGCGTGCGAACGGTCGAGCGCGCAGACGCGGGTGCCGGCGCCGGGCGCTGTGCCTGCACCGGCAGCAGTGGCACCGCCATGGCGAGCCCGGCAGAAAGCGCGGCGGCGAACGACAGTGTCGGGGACGTGCAAATGCTCCGGGACATGGCAGGAATGGCTGACGTGACGTGAACTCGCTGTGAAGAACCTACAGCGAATCCACCGAGCCGCCGTCTGCCGCTACCGACGCGCCAGCACCGCCAGGACCGCGCAACGGGTGGTACGCAGCACGCGCGTGGCCACCGAGCCCACGACCAGCCGCTCCATGAAGCTGTGCCGCTGTGTGCCCACGGCGATCAGGTCGGCGTTCGCCTGTTGCGCGAACGCCAGCAACGCCGGTGCCGGGTCGCCGCGCACGGTGATCGTCTCCACCTCCACCCCCGCTGGCGCGTCGAGCTGCACCCGCACTTTCTCGAACAACGGCGGGAGTGTGCGGCCGTACTCCGCGTCCCATGCCTGCCAGTCTGCCGATGGATGCTCGAAGCGCGGCCGTACGTGCACGAGCGTCAGGCGGCCCTGTGATCCCACGAGCAGGAGCGCGAGTCGTGCAGCCTCCACGCTGGCGTCGCTGAAATCGAGCCCGACCACGGCCTGATGCGGCGCCGCAGGAAAATGCGCGCCGACGGCCAGCACGGGCACGGAAGACTCGCGCAACGTGGCGAGGGTCGTTTCGGTGCCGAACAGCCGGTCGAGCGGATTGTGGCGACCGATCCCCATCACCAGCACGCTCGCCCCACGCCGTGCCGCTTCGGCGGCCAGCACGCGCGCCGGCGGCCCCACCAGCACCTCCGTGGGCCAGGACGGCTTGGCCGCGGCGGCAATCGATACGGTGCGTCGCACATCGTCGAGCATGGAGACGCGCCGCATTTCGTCGAGCTCCATCGGAACGGGGAGCACGTCCATGCCGGCCGCCACGCCCGGAGTGGGTGGACACACGCCAAGGACCTCGATATGTCCGTCGAACGCCACCGCTGCACATTCGGCCGCATTGAACAGCGACTCGTGCGAAGCGGGAGCGCCATCACAGGCCACGAGGATGGCTCCCCGGTGCAGGTGCGGATCGTGATTCACGTGGGGCAGCGAGTGGTTTTCCATGACGGACATGGGGGCGATCCTCCGGGGCGGGAGCGCACGTCACCCCACGGGCGGAGCGACGTGTCACGTCTACAGAGGGTCGCACCATGCGTCCATTCGCTCTATCGGGGAGACCAGTGCCTCTCGTCAGGGAATATCGGACGTGAGTGCGCGGTATCATCGACAGCGCGCACCGCGCCCGGCGCCTCCCGCTACAGCGCCCAGCGCAGGCTGCGCGCAAACGCGTCCAGCACACGATGATCGACGGCCCGCTCGCGCCACATCGCCGTCGTGATCTCGGTGCTGTGCTGCAGATCGTCGAGGAAGCTCCGCTCGAGCAATCCCGCGCAGTGGTCGTCAAAGAGCAGCAGGTTGCACTCGGCGTTCAGCCAGAACGAACGGAAGTCGAGGTTGCTCGACCCCACGACGCTCGCGTACCCGTCCACCACGATCGTTTTCGCGTGCAGCGTGGCCGGCGCGTACTCGAAGATGCGCACCCCACTCGCCAGCAGCGGCGCGAAGGCGCCATGTCCGGCATGTCGCACCAATGGGACGTCGGCCATCGCGCCGGGCAGCAGCAGTCGCACGTCCACACCGCGCCGTGCCGCCCGCGCCAGCAGCCGCAGCGCGCGCGTGGGCGGCGCGAAGTACGGCGTCGTGACCCACAGCCGCTCGCGTGCGCCCCCCATCAGGGCGGACAGCACGGCCAGCATCTCACGCTGGCCGCGACCCGGCCGCGAATCGAGCACGAGCACCGCATGCTCCGCCTCCACCGCCGATTCCGTCACCCTGCGTACCCGGCGGCCGCGACTCCGGTCGCGACGCAGTCCCAACCGCCGCGCCGCGCGCGCACGTAACGCCTGCGCGCTGAACGCACGCATGCTCGCGATCGGCGGCACCGCGATCCCCTCGCTCCACGAGACGTACTCGAGACCCGGCAGCGGTGCGCCATTCGCGCGATCCCACCCTTCGGCGAAGACCGCCGCGAGTTCCCGGGCCACGGTGCCCTCCACCCGCATGAACGTGTCACGCCACGCGTGCGACCCGCTGCGAATGGAGGAACCATACTCCTCGCCGATGTTCATGCCGCCGGTGAACGCAATCGCGCGGTCCACCACGATGATCTTGCGATGATCGCGTCGCAGCGCTTCGAACGGCATGTGCCAGACCCGATGAAAACGACGGACCTGCACGCCGCGCTCGTCGAGCTGCGTCCAGAACGCCTCGTCGGTCCCCGCCGAGCCGATCGCGTCGGCCAGGACGCACACGCGTACGCCGCGCGCAACCGCTGCCGCCAGCGCGTCCGTCACACGTGTACCGATCCGGTCGTCGCGCAGGATGTACGTCTCGAGCAGCACCTCCTCACGCGCCGCGTCGATTCCCGCCACCATCGCATCGAACGCCACGCTGCCGTCCACGTACAACGCCACCGGCGGCGCCGCGTGAAACGGCCCGCGTTCGATCCGCTGCACCAACTCCATGAACGCAGGGTCGCGCACGCCCGCGTGCAGGGCCTGTGCCAGCGCCCACGCGCGATACCGGCGCAACTCGCGCGGTAGTGTGTCAGCCGCCATGTTGTGGCATGCGATTCTTCATCCGACTGCTGGTCAATGCGGTGGCCCTCTGGTGTGCCGCCCGATTCATCGACGGCATCAGCTACAGCGGAAGCTGGCAGGGTCTCGTCGGGTTGTCACTGGTGTTCGGGATCGTGAATGCGTTCATCCGACCCGTGCTGTCGTTCTTTTCGTTCCCGCTCCAACTGCTGACCCTGGGCCTGTTCACGCTGGTGCTGAACGCGCTCATGCTCATGCTCACCGCCTGGCTGGCGGCCCGCTTCGACATCGCGTTCGCGGTGCGCGGATTCCTTGCCGCACTGCTCGGCGCCATCGTCGTCAGCATCGTAAGCATGGTTCTCGGCGCCGTGCTCTCGGACGACGACAACGACTGATCACCGGCGCCGGACCCGCGACCCGGACGCTGTCAGCACCCCGGCGTAGACTTCGGGGACATATATCCGTTGACAGCGATGACGTGCGCGGACCATCCGCGCGCCGGACACCCTCGATCGAAACTGTATGGCGCCCCACGACAAGCTGACCCGCTGGCTGGATCTCATTGCCACGCTCCTGCGGCGCCGACAGCCCGCCTCGTTCGAGCAACTCTGCAACGATGTCCCCGCCTACGCCGCCACCGACGCGAAACGCGAAAGCGTGCTCCGGACGTTCGAGCGCGACAAGGACGAACTGCGGCGGCTCGGTATCGCCATCGAAACGCTCACCGATGCGTCGGCCGGCGAAAGTCTCTATCGCCTGCGCGCCGACGCCTTCTATCTCCCGTACCTCTCGCTCTGCGACTCGGAATTTCCGCGTCCGGTCGACACCCGGCGCATTCAGCGCCCGCAGGGAATGGGGTACCAGGGGCTGTCGATCTTTCCGGTCACGCCCGACGAACGGGTCACGCTGCGACGCGCCGCCTCGCGCGTCCGCGCGCTGGGCAACGCCACGCTCGATCTCGACGCCGAATCCGCGCTCCGCAAACTGGAGTTCGACCTCGGCTTGCTCCCGATCGCCGAACCTCTGGTCACCACCAGTGCCGTCGATACCACCGTCTTCGAACAGCTTGGGGCCGCACTCGACGATCGCAAGCGCGTGACCTTCACCTACCGCAGCATCGGGCGCGACGTCACCAGCAGCCGCACGGTGGAACCATACGGCCTCGTCTTCATGACGGGGCATTGGTATCTCGTCGCCCGTGATGTCGAGAGCGACGGGATCCGTCAGTTCCGCATCAGTCGCATCGGCGGAACGAAAGCCAACAGCGCCAAGCGACAGCAGCCCGACTACGAGATCCCGACCACGTTCGACCTGCACGCGCATGCGGCGTCGCGACAGGCGTGGGAACTGGGCGACGACGACGCCGTGTCCGTCACCGTGCAGTTCCGCGGGACCTCAGGGCAGGTGCAACAGGCCATGCGCTTTGGCGATACGGCGCACGACAGCGACCATCGCATCTTTGCGGTGCGCCGCCGCGAGCCGTTCCTGCGCTGGCTGCTCACCTTTGCCGGCGACGCGCGACCGGTCGCCCCCGACAGCTTTGTGTCCGAGTGGCAGTCACTCGTGCAGCGCACGATGTCGGCCCACGCGGTCACCTATGCGGTCACCTATGCGTTGCCGCTCACCGCGACGGAGCCCGCATGACGCGCGCCGACGAACAGTTGCAGCGGTTGCTGCATGCGTTTCCGCTCATGGCCGATGAGCCCGACCTCTCGCTGGCGACGCTGGCCGAGCGCGTGGGGACCAGTGCGGCCACCCTGCGGGCCGACTTCTCCGCCCTCGATCGCGACGATGTCCCGGCCGGCTGGGTGGACGCGATTCAGGTGTTCATCTCGCCGCAGAGCGTGTCCATGCGGTCCATGCATTTCAAGCGGCCGATGCGTCTCACTCGTCCCGAAGTCGCGGCGCTCCGTCTCGGACTCGACATGCTGGTGCAGGAGCTTCCCGCCGACGAACAGCGGGTGGTGGAGAACGTGCGCACGAAGCTGCAGCAACTCTCCGCGCAGCGCGTCGACACGGCGGTCGATCGTCGTCGGGCACAGCATGAACCCGCGAGCGCGCCATCGAACGCGCCATCGAATCCGCCAACGAACGCGCCGTCCAACACGTCGACAAAGTCCGCCGAGCGTGTGCCGGCGGCAATCGCCGTCGAGGCGGCGCGCGAGCATGAGCTTGAGCGATTGGCCGTGTTGCACGATGCGCTGGAGCAGTCGTGCGCGGTCGACCTCAGCTATCAGCGCGCCGATGCGGACGCACCAACGATTCGGCGGGTCCGGCCCTACGCCATGGTGCGCGCCGCGGCCAACATCTACCTCGTGGGTCACTGCGAGTTGAGCGACGGCCTGCGCGTGTTCCGGCTCGATCGCGTGGTCGCGGCCGTCGCCACGGCCGATCGGTTTACGATCCCCGCCGATTTTTCCGTGGAGTCGGTGCTCAAGTCGGGGCGTGTGTTCTCACACGACGACAGCTCCGACGAGCAACTGGTCGTTCGCTACGGGCCGGCGGTGGCGCGCTGGATCGCGGAACGCGAAACGGAGCGGGATCAGTCCACCCTCCACGACGACGGCTCTTTGTCGGTGCGCTACCCGCTCGCCGACGCGGCGTGGGCCGTGCGCCACGTGCTGCAGTATGGCCCCGACGCCGTGATCGTTTCCCCCGACTCGCTGCGCGCCGACGTGCAGCGTGTCCTTCACGCCATGCTAGACTGACCAGACGAACCAGCCGATGAACAGCTGACAGAAGAGTGCGCCGGCCAGCGTCATGCTGAAGCCCCAGATCATGAGACTGCGAAAGAGCTTCTTGGGATCTGCGCCAGCAGGCAGCGCCGCCACGCATAGCGCCCCGATGGTGGACAGCGGCGACACATCCACGATCGCCGCCCCGATGTTGATGCTCAGCGCGATCTCGAGCGGATTCCCGCCGCCGAGCTTTTGCACGAGCCCGGGCACGGCGGGGAGGAAGGCCGGGTAGACCACGCCGGAAGTCGAGCTGTATGTGGAGATAAGCCCAGTAACGAATGCAATGGTGCCATTCACGCTTGCTGGTGTCGCGATTCTGGCAAGCAAAGTCGTGAACAGGTCCATGCCGCCCGTCTTCTCCAATACGCCGATCAGCACGCTCACGCCGCACACCATGATGATGACCGCCCACGGCACCGAGCGGAGCATTGCGCCGTCCTCGCCCAGCGTGGAAAGCACCAGCACGCTGGCCGCGGCGAAGGCGGCGAGGCCGGGGTTGACCTTGAAGACCAACACCGCGCCGATCCACAGCGCCAGCAGCACCAGCGTGAGCACATGGCGACGGGTGAGCGGCTCCGCATCGGCCGCGATCGCCACCCGCTCCGACTTGAGAAGCGCCGGCCCGCCGAACAGCAGCCACGCGGCGAGTGCGGCCAGCGCGTGGGCGGCGAAGTTCGCTGCCAGCGTCTCGGCGGCATGTCCACCCAGCCCGGCTTTGGTCATGAGCGACTGGACCACCGCGCCGACCGCGCTGATCGGGGAGAGATTGCCGGCGTTGGCCCCGTTGCCGACCATCAGCGCGGTCAGAAGAACGGGCACCTTTGCGCGGGCGGCGATCCCCATCGCGAGCGGCGCCAGCAGCGCGACCGTGGCAATCGACCCTGGGCCCGAGGTTGAAATGACGCACGCCAAACAGAAGAAAAGTAGCGGCAACAACGAGGCACTACCGCGACACAATCGAACCGCTCCGTTCGTTACTGCCGCCATCGTGCCATTTGTCTGCACCACCCCAAAGAGCAGCGTCACGCCAAGCAGCGTCAGAAACAGCGACGACGGGAACGTGGCCATGAGCGCGTCCACCTTCCAGCCGGCCCCGTACAGGCCGATTGGCCAGGCCAGCGCCACCGCCAGCACCCCCACGTTGATCCGCGCCGTCAGACTGGCGCCGATCACCAGCAGCAGCGCCAACAGCGACAACACCGCCGGACTCATGGGGACATCGGGTCGGCCGCTGACCAGGCGGGGAGCAGATGTTTCTGGACTTTCCCCAACGCCGTGCGCGGCAGCGCGTCGACCCGGACGTATCCGCGCGGCAGCTTGAACGAGGCCAATTGCGAGCGCATCGCCGCCGCCAGCGCGGCAAGATCGAGCGCACCGTCGCTGACCAGATACGCGACCGGAACCTCGCCCCGCGCCGAGTCGGCGAAGCCGACCACGGCCGCTTCGCGCACGCCGGGCTGTTCCGTGAGCAGCTCCTCGATCTCGCGCGGGTAGATGTTGAAGCCTCCCGAAATAATCAGATCGCTGCGGCGCCCCTCGAGCGTGATGTAGCCATCCGCGGCGCGCACCCCGATGTCGCCGGTGCGGAACCAGCCGTGTACCCATGCCGACGCGGTCGCCTCCGGACGGCGCCAGTAGCCGTCGCAGACGTTCGGACCGCGCACCCACAGCTCGCCGCTGGTACCGTCCGGGACGTCCGCGCCCGCGTCGTCCACGATGCGCACCCCCACCATGGGCAGCGATCGGCCGACCGTACCGGCACGTCGTTCGCCCACGTACGGATTGCTGATGTTCATCAGCGTTTCGGTCATACCGTACCGCTCCAGGATCACGTGGCCATAGCGGTCGCGAAAGGCTTCGAGCACGTGGGCCGGTAGCGGCGCCGACCCGGACACGAACAGGCGCGCCTGCGCACCAATGGCCTGCGCCACAGCCGCCGACAGCTCCAGCAGCCGCACGTACATGGTCGGTACGCCAAAGAACAGGGTCGGGCGGTAGTGCGCGAACCACTCCGCCGCGCGCGCCGCATCGAACCGCTCCACCAGCTTCATGTGGCAGCCGCTCATCAGCCAACAGTGAATGCCGTTGGCCAGTCCGTGCACATGAAACAGCGGCAGCGCGGCCAGATACCGGTCGGCGTTGGTGATCTGCCAGCAGGCCGTCAGCGCCAGCGCATTGCTGGCAAAATTGCCATGCGTCAGCACCGCCCCCTTCGACGCGCCCGTCGTACCCGACGTGTAGACCAGCGCCGCCGGCGTGGTCGCGTCACATGAGCCGACCACCGGTCGCGTTGCCGGCAACCCCGCCGCATCGCGCGCAAGTTCGTCCACATCCCAGCAGGCCACGCCCGGCGGAAACTCCGCCGCCTGTGCCGTCGTGGTCACCACCGCCACCGGTTCGGCATCCCCCACGATGTGCGCGATCTCGCGCGCCCGGTACAGCACATTGATGGGCACCACGATCACGCCCAGCTTCACGCAGGCCAGCCACAGATCGATGATCTCGACGCGATTGACGAGATAGAACGCGAGCCGGTCGCCGCGCACGAGGCCGCGTGTGCCAAGCAATTGCGCCAGCCGATCGCTGCGCTGATCCAGTTCGCCGAAGGTGAGCGACGTCTGCCGACCGGCTGCGTCCTCGAACTCGAGCGCCGGCGCCGCGGCACGCCCGCGCAACGACAGATCGAACAGCTCGAGCAGCGACACTAGCGCACTCCGAATTCGCCGGCCAACGCGCGCACCCCGTCCAAGTGCAGCCCGTCCTCCTCGAACACCAGCACGCCCACCAGCGCGTTGGCCACGTCGTCGGGGAGCCGGTCGGCGCGAAACGCCTGCACCACGGGTCCCTGCGCCATGGCGCTCCCCAGTCGCGCGTGCGACCACGCCGGATCCAGCGTCGGCTCACTGTCGAACCCCTCGGCCAGCACGCGCGACAGCATCCGGGCCGGCGCACCGCGGTACCGTAGCGGCGGCATATCCTCGCCAAAGCTGCGCTCGAACAGCACCTGCCACGCCATCGGGCGCGCGCCTGCGGTACGTGTCCCCTTGGCCACCACCAGCCGTGGCTGCTGGGCGACCACATGCATGCGGGTGACCGCGTCCTGCAGATCCGCGAGGATGCGGTCACCCGCAGCGGGGGGCAACTCTGGCGTGGCGTCGGACATGATGGCGATCTGGGTGCCGAACATGCGGTGGGTCGGGTATTCTCACCGCAACTCAGCGGTGGGCCGGAGTCATCAATCTCCGTCACGGCCCGCGTCGCTGCCATCCCGGTCATCTCTCGTGCTGACGCTTTTCATCATCGTCTTTCTGGATCTGATCGGGTTCGGGATGATCATCCCGGTCTTTCCGTTCTACGCCGAGCAGGTGGGTGTAGACCCCGCGTCGGTGATTTTCTTCCTCGGTCTGTACTCGTTGGGGCAGCTGGTCGGGGCGCCGCTCTGGGGCTCGCTCTCCGACCGCATCGGACGGCGCCCGGTATTGTTGCTGACGCTGTTGGGCAACGCCGGTGCCTCGTGGATGCTGGCGTATTCCGACAACGGCACCTTCCTGGCCATTTCCCGTATCGTGGCCGGTTTGGCCGCCGGCAACATTTCGGCCGCCTACGCCTACACCACCGACATCA
>JBBQSM010000106.1:0-15360 GCA_038234895.1 Gemmatimonadales bacterium | reverse complement strand
CGGTGGACGTAGACGGTTTTGATGTGGAGGCGGTGGGCGTTCCCCATGATGCGCGCGAGTGCGCCGCGCTGGTGCTGACCGATCGTCGCAGCGGTGCGCGCGTTGGGATCGCGATGGACCTCGGGCACGTGCCGGAGGGGCTGGAGCAAGCATTCGGCCGACTCGACCTGCTCGTTCTCGAATCGAATCACGATGAGCGAATGCTCGCCGACGGACCGTATCCCTGGTCGCTGAAGCAGCGTGTCAGCGGCGGGCGCGGTCATCTGTCGAACGGGGCCGCGGCCGCGTTTGCTGCGGCGTGCGCGCACCGTGGACTGCGCGGCGTCGTGCTGGCGCATCTGAGCGAGACCAACAACACCCCTGAGCTGGCACTCACCCGCACACGCGAGGCGATGCGACGTGCAGGGTGGCGCTCCAGCGCGTTGTGGGCCGCTCACCAACGCGCGATCTGCGGTCCGGTTGGCCTACGCGGCCTGACGAGCCTCGCGGATCCTATGCAGCTCGCCCTCGGCATCTGACGTACGCGCAGAGACGCAGCGGACGCGCGCTACGATTGGTCCCAGTGACAGAAGCCGTGGACGAGTGACCAGCCTTGTGGCGAACCGTGTATTTACGGGTTGACAAGTCTCGCACTGGACTGCCAGTTGCACCCTTCGGAGGTGCCTGATGGCGCCTCGCTTTCCTCAGGGAGGTTCGGATGCGCGTGATGAGTGGCCATGGCTGGTTGGGTTGGGTAGCAGCGGTCGCGGGGGTGCTCGCGATGGCGCCGCAACCGATGGCGGCACAGGACGGGACGGGACGCGTGCGCGGGACCGTCACGAATGCTGCGAATGGACAACCGGTGTCGAATGCACAGGTGCAGATCGTGGGCGAACGTCAGGGCGGGCTGACCGGGTCGGACGGCACGTTTCTCATCACAGGCGTAAGCGTGGGCAGCCGTATCGTTCGCGTCCGCGCGCTCGGCTACCAACTGCTGAACCTGCCCGCTGTGGTCACTGCCGGTGGAACGGTCACGGTGGATTTCGCCGTCACCACGTCACCGGTGGCGCTCAACGAAATCGTCGTCACCGGCACGGCCGGCTCGGCCCGAAAGCGTGAAGTGGGCAACTCGATCGGGCAGATCAAGCTCGGCGACGTGCCCGAAGTGTCGTCCAACGTGTCCAACCTCATCTCCGGCCGTGTGGCGGGCGTGACCGTTGGCGGCGGCGTTGGCAACTCCGGCGGTGGTCAGGCGATCCGATTGCGCGGTGCCACCAGTGTGTCACTGACCAACCAGCCGCTCATTTACGTGGACGGCATCCGGACGCGCAGTGAAGAGTATCCGCGCAACGGCATCTTTCAGGGGGCCACGCAGCGTGGCGCGAACTCAAACTCGAGCCCGCTCGACGATATCAATCCCGACGACATCGACCGGATCGAGATCGTAAAGGGCGCGGCCGCCGCAACGCTGTTCGGCACCGACGCCGCCGCGGGCGTGATCCAGATTTTCACCAAGCGTGGCGCGCAGGGCGCCGCCAAATGGAACGCCCAGTTCAATTCGGGCATCACCAAGCTGCAAAAGTTCGGTACAGACGAGGCGCCGCTGCTTTTCATGGATCCCTTCCTGCGAAGCGGCGGCCGCTATGGCGTGCAGGCACAGGTCTCGGGTGGCAGCACGAACAACATCAAGTACCTGCTCTCGTTCGGCGCTGATAACGTGGCCGGTGTGTTGCCGAACGATCTGGAGCGAAAGTACAACATCCGGTCCAACGTGGACTTCTCGCCGAGCAAGAAGCTGAACATGAGTTTCAGCACCGCGTACACGAACAACCTGATCAACAACACGCCGGCCGGTAACAACGCGCAAGGCATCACGCTCAATGCATTCCGCCGAGACCGCAACTACTTCGGCAACGCGAATGCGGATACCATCCGCCAAGTGCTGCTGCAGAAACTCACCAGCAACATCGACCGGCTCCTGCTCGGATCCACGAGCACTCTGGCGTTGACGCCGAACATTACGTCACGGCTGACGCTAGGTATCGACCGGGCTGCGTTGGAAAACCGCAACGTCCGTCCGTTCGGATTCCCCGCTGCGGCGCAGGGCATCATCCAGAACCAGCGGTGGGCCAACACGACTCTCA
Source organism: Gemmatimonadales bacterium (assembly GCA_038234895.1). GTDB lineage: Bacteria > Gemmatimonadota > Gemmatimonadetes > Gemmatimonadales > Gemmatimonadaceae > Gemmatimonas. The sequence continues at coordinate 13,237 of JBBQSM010000106.1, read as the reverse complement.
GCGTGGACTGGGTGAACAACATGGAGCGCGCGTTCAGCAACGGACTGAAAGCCAGCTTCGCGTTCGGCTCACAATACGTGAATTCGAACGTGGGCGACGTGGTTGCCTTCAGCGAGCGTTTCCCGGGGCCGGGCGACGTCACGGTAGCCAGCGGCTCGCTCCGGAACGCCGATGAGAACCAGCAACGGGTGATCACGGGCGGCGTCTTTGTACAGTCGCTGATCGGACTCAAGGATCGCTACTTCCTGACCGTGGGCGCCCGCGTAGACGGCAACAGCGCGTTCGGCACCGACTTCGGTTTCCAGACCTACCCGAAGATCTCCGGCTCGTGGGTGGTGAGCGACGAGGGATTCTGGAAGGAGAAATTCGGCACACTCAAGCTCCGCGCCGCGTATGGAGAAGCGGGTCGCGCGCCGGGTGCCTTTGACGCCGTGCAGACGTGGAACCCCGTCGGTTGGGGAAACGATCCCGCCTTGCGCCCGCTCAACCGCGGCAACGAAAACCTGGGACCGGAACGCACGACGGAGACCGAGCTCGGCTTCGACCAGTCGTTGCTGAACGGCAAGCTCACGCTCGATTTCACGTATTTCAACGCCGTCACGAGAGATGCCCTGTTCGCCGTCAACGGGCCGTCCTCACTGGGCTTTCTCAACTCCACGCTGCAGAACGTCGGGCAGCTGAAGAAGTCGGGCGTCGAACTGGCAATCAACAGCACGCTGCTGGACAAGGACAACTTCGGCTTGACGGCCGGCCTGAACGTCAGCACCAACAACAGTCTGGTGCAGTCGTTGGGCGGTGCCCCGTCATTCGGCATCGGCAACCAGAGCGTCGGATGGATCGAGGTAGGCAACCCGGCCCCGTCGCTGCGCGGCATGCTGATCCGTAATCCGGATGCAGTCGGTGCGGCGCCAGACACATTGAGCAACCACCTGTTCGGACCAAGTCAGCCCACGCGCATCCTCTCGGGGACGGTGACCTTACGTACGGTTCGTCGGATCACCGTGGCTCTGCGTGGTGAGTATCAGGGCGGTGCCTACATCAACGAGGATGCGTCCTTCCAGGCGCTCTCGCGCTCGGTGCAGTGGCCGACGTGCTTTGCGGCCTACGACAAGATCACCGCGAAGCAGCCGCTCACCGTCCGCGAGGAGCTGACGTGCAAAGCGACCAACGTCCGCCGCACGATGTTCATCTTCCCGGCCGACTTTTTCAAACTGCGCGATGTGACCGTCACGGTCCCTATGGGCAAGCTCATTCCCGGCACGGCGAGCAGCTCGCTGGTGCTGTCGGCGCAGAACTTCTTCCGCCGCAACTACGGCATGCCGCTGTTCGACCCCGAGATGTCGGGCAACGACGGATTCAATGCCAACCCGCGGTACATCTCCGAGCAGATCCCGGCGCCGGCGATGTTCATGACGTCCATTCGCGTGTCGTTCTGAGGAGATGATCACCATGACTCCAACTACTTCGACACGAGCCCTCATGCGTGTGCGTCATCTGCTGCCTTTGCTGGTGATGTTCGGGACGGCGTGCGAGCTGAAGGTCACCAATCCCGGCCCGGTCCAGGCGTCGTTCCTGAACAGTCCCGCCGCGCTCACTGCGGTGGTCAATGGCGCGGGTCGCGACCTTTCACTTGCCCTCGGGTACACCGCCTACACCGGCGGTGCGGTGACCAAAGAGATCTTCCCGTCGGGGTCCACCGCGGCCTTCGGCATTTCCGTCAGACAGCAGGCCGGCTTGCTTGCCGACGACGACGGCGACGCGTGGTGGGAGTTCTCACAGCGTGCCCGCTGGACCGGCGAGCGAGCTGCGGTCCGCGCCAAGGAGGTGCTCGGCACCTCCGCTGCCAATAGCGCGACGCTGGCGCAGGCGCTGATCTGGGCTGGGTACTCCAACCGCCACCTCGGGGAGAACTTCTGCGAAGGCATCATCGACGGCGGCGCGCCCGGCCCGTCCACGGTGTACTTCGATCGTGCAGAGGGGTACTTCACCGAAGCCATCGCCGTCGCCACGGCGGCGGGCAACACGAACCTTGCCACCGCCGCACGGGCCGGACGGGCCTCCGTTCGGCTGTCGAAGAACAACCTGACCGGAGCCGTCGAAGATGCGGCGCTGGTCAGCAGCACGTTTGTGTATCGCATGCCGTATTACGCGAACGACCTGGATCAGTACAATCGGGTGTACTGGGCGTCGGCCAACCAGCCGTACCGAGGCCACACGGTCTTCAACACGTTTTTCGAGACATATCGCAAGGCGACACGGGATCCCCGCGTCCCCTTCGATAGCAGCCTCACGATCCTCCAGGGCGACGCCGCCGTGACCTTCAACGGAGTGTCGCAACGCGTGCGCTGGTACTTCCAGACGAAGTATCCCACCCTGACGTCGCCGATCAATCTGAGCAGCGGCTGGGAAATGCGCCTGATCGAGGCGGAGGCCAGGCTCGCGAGCAGTGACGTGGCGGGTGCGCTTAGCATCATGAACGTGCGGCGCTCCGCCCTCAACGTCCCCGCGCTTACGGCCGGCAATCTCACCGACGCGTGGTCGGCACTCAAGCGGGAGCGCGGTATCGAGTTGTGGCTTGAGTCGCGTCGTCTGAACGACTATCGCCGTTGGAAGGCGCTCAATCGGCCGGGAGTTGCGGACGACATGACGGGTCGCGATCTGTGCTTTGCCACGTCGACCTCGGAAAAGCAGAACAACCCAAACTACGCGCGCTGACGTCGACGACGCGCCTGTACTGCAACCAGCAAAACGACGACGGGCGCCTGCAAAGGCGCCCGTCGTTTGTTGCAGGGTTCGATGGAACGACTTAGTACATGCCGCCCATGCCGCCACCGCCGCCGCCGCCATGGCCGCCAGCGGGTTCCGACTTTTCCTTCTTCTCGACGATCAACGCTTCGGTCGTCAGGAGGAGGCCCGCGATCGAGGCTGCGTTCTGCAGCGCCGTGCGGGTCACCTTCGTCGGGTCGATGACGCCGGCCTGCACGAGGTCTTCGTACACGTCCGTGAGCGCGTTGTAGCCGAAGCTCGTCTCCTTGGCCGTGCGGATCTTCTCGATCACGATGGAGCCTTCGCCACCGGCATTCTGCACGATCATGCGAAGCGGCTCTTCGATCGCACGACGGATGATGTCGACGCCAATCTGCTCGTCACGCTCGGAGACCTTGACGTCCTTGAGCACGTGCTGCGCGCGCACGAGTGCAACGCCGCCGCCCGGGACGATGCCCTCTTCGACGGCGGCACGCGTGGCGTGCAGCGCGTCCTCAACGCGGGCCTTCTTCTCCTTCATTTCCGCTTCCGTTGCCGCGCCAACGTTGATCACGGCCACGCCACCGGCGAGCTTCGCAAGACGCTCCTGCAGCTTCTCACGATCGTAGTCCGACGTGCTCTTGTCGATCGCCGAACGGATTTCCTTCACACGCCCTTCGATGTCCTTCGACTCGCCGGCGCCGTCGATGATCGTCGTGTTGTCCTTGTCGATCACGATGCGCTTGGCCGAGCCCAGGTCGGTGAGGACCGCGTTCTCGAGCTTGAAGCCGACTTCGTCGGAGATGACCTGGCCCTTCGTCAGCGTCGCGATGTCCTGGAGCATCGCCTTGCGACGATCGCCGAAGCCCGGCGCCTTGACGGCGCAGACGCGCAGCGTGCCGCGGAGCTTGTTCACGACGAGCGTGGCGAGCGCCTCGCCCTCGACGTCTTCCGCGATGATGAGCAGGGGCCGGGAGAGCTGGGCCACCTTCTCGAGCACCGGGAGGAGATCCTTCATCGCGCCAATCTTCTTGTCGTGAATGAGAATCATCGCGTTCTCGAGCACGACTTCCATCTTCTCCGGATCCGTCACGAAGTACGGGGAGAGGTAGCCGCGATCGAACTGCATGCCGTCGACCGTCTCCAACGTCGTCTCGAGGCCCTTGGCCTCTTCAACGGTGATGACGCCGTCCTTGCCGACCTTCTCCATCGCTTCCGCGATGAGATTGCCGATTTCCATGTCGTTGTTGGCGGAGATGCTGCCAACCTGCGCGATCTCCTTCTTGCCGCTGGTCGGAACCGAGATGCGCTTCAGCTCTTCGACGATGCCTGCGACGGCCTTGTCGATGCCACGCTTGAGCGCCATCGGGTTGGAACCGGCGGTGACATTTTTGAGGCCTTCACGGAAGATCGCCTGCGCGAGCACGGTGGCCGTCGTGGTGCCGTCGCCAGCGAGATCCGAGGTCTTGGTCGCGACTTCCTTGACCATCTGCGCGCCCATGTTCTCGATCGGATCGGACAACTCGATTTCCTTCGCGACCGTCACGCCGTCCTTGGTGACCGTCGGTGCGCCGAACTTCTTGTCGATGACGACATTCCGACCCTTGGGGCCGAGCGTCACCTTGACCGCCTCGGCCAGCTGGTCGACGCCGCGCTTCAGGGCTGCGCGTGCTTCAACGTTAAAATGCAGTTCTTTGGCTGCCATGATTGCTCTCTGCGGTTAGTGGTGCGACTGAAAAACGAGTTAGGCGATGACCGCGAGCACATCGGACTCGCGCAGGATGAGCAGCTGCTCACCTTCAATGGTGACTTCCGTGCCGCTGTACTTCCCGTACAGGATCTTGTCGCCGACCTTCACGTCCATCGGCACGCGCGTGTCCTTCTCGAAGCGGCCGGGACCGACGGCGACGACGGAACCCTGCTGCGGCTTTTCCTTGGCGGTATCGGGGATGTACAGCCCGCCGCGCATCTGCTCCGTCTCTTCGAGCGGCTTGACGACAACGCGGTCGGCGAGCGGCGAAACCTTCGCGGCACTCTGGGTGGCCATGATTGCGGGTCTCCTGCTTATGTGTCAGGGGATCGAACGGAACGAAGCTCGATGTTAGCACTCACCGGTACCGAGTGCTAACGGGCGGAACCTACACGCCGAGCCGCCCCTCGTCAAGCTCGGCCACGCTGCATGATTGTGAGACTAAGTGCAATAAAATGAACAGCTTAGCTCGTCATTTTCCTGTCGTTCCGGCCGACGATACGCCATCGTGACGGGCCAGACTGCCACTAAGGCAACCGCTACGCCGTCAGGATCTCGTGCGCCATGCGGAGCCCCTCCAACGTCAGGAACGGCTCCACCCGGTCGAATTGCGAGCAATACGGCTGGAGCACCTCGGCCAGACCGCCCGTGGCGACCACCAAGGGCACGGTGGCGTTCGGCCACTCCGCCTTGATCCGCCGAACGATGCCGTCGATCGCCTCCGCTGCCCCGAACAGCACCCCGGCCCGGATGCACTCCTCGGTCCGTTTGCCGATCACCTGCCTGGGCGGCACCAGCTCCGTGGCGGGCAGCTTGGACGTGCGACGTGACAGCGTGTCGGCCGACGTGCGTACGCCGGGCATGATCACGCCGCCGAGAAACACGCCGTCGGCCGTGATGCAATCGAATGTGGTCGCGGTGCCGAGATCGACGCAGATCGTGTCGCGCCGATAGAGTCGGCTGGCCGCGAGCGTGTTGATGAGACGATCCGCGCCAACGCTATACGGCTCTTCCACGTCCAGCGTGATCGGCAATGCGGCACGCGCATCGACCAGCGTGGGTGTGGTGCCCAGATACAGCACGCAGGCGCGGGACAGCGGATCGGTGATGGGCGGAACGACGGAACCGATCGCCGCCGCCCGCACCAGTTCGTGCGGCACGCCGGACGCGGAGAGCAGGTTGCGCAGCAGGATGCCGAATTCGTCGGCCGTCCGCGCGACATCGGTCATGATGCGCCAGTGCGCCGCGAGCACCTCGCCGTTAAAGAGACCGATCGTGGTCTCGGTGTTGCCGACGTCGAATACGATAAGCATCACACCTCGCTATCGGAAAAAATCATCGAACCTGCATGCACCTGCACCACCTCGCGATCGTCGCGGCGCACGACCAGCGCACCGTCGGCCGCGATCCCCAACACGACGCCCTGCACCGGCGCACTGATGCGCCGCCCCACCGCAAGGTCGCGCGCAGACCACGCCGCCCGCTCGTCGTCCGTCAACCGGCCGGACTGTACCGCTGCAAGTCGTATGCGCGGAATGATGGCATGCAACAGCGCACTTCGCGTAGTGCCGGCGTGTACCGCCGCCGCCGTCGGCACATCGTCCGGGACGCGAAGATTGACTCCAACACCGATCGCGACCCATTCAACGTGCGCCTGTCGCCAGCGCGCCTCGATCAGAATACCCGCCAACTTGCCGTCGGACACGTACAAGTCATTGGGCCACTTGAGCGCGATCGGCGACGACACGAACGGCTCGAGCGCCTCCGCCAGGGCGAGGCCAACGCGCAGCGCCAACACGCTCGGCGCCTCCGTGTCGGTCGGACGCTCGAGCAGCGTCATCCATAGTCCGGCGCCCGCCGTCGATCGCCACGGGCGACCGCTCCGACCGCGCCCCTGCGCCTGCACATCGGCGACGATCAGCGTGCCCGCCGGCTCGCCGCGTACGCCAGCCGTGTGCGCCTCATCCATGGTAGAGGAGGTTTCGCGCAGATGTCGCACAACCGCCAGTCCAAGCGACGCCGCCGACGGCAGCGACATGAGCGCCAGAGCCTTCACGCTAACCGCGCACGGCCAGCGTGATCAGAATGACGGCCGCCAACCCAAGTCGGTAAATCGCGAATACGCCGAAGCTGTGTTTGCTGATGTATCGGAGCAGCACGGTGATCGCGAGCCAGCTGCTGACAAACGCCGCGAGCACGCCGCATACGAGCGGAGCGGAGAAACCGCCTTCACGGATCACTTCCGGCATCTTGACGGCGACGGCCGCCGTCGTGATCGGCATGCTCATGAGAAAGCTGAAACGCGCCGCGCTCGGGCGATCGAGATTGAGCGCGCGCCCCGCCGTGATGGTCGAGCCCGACCGTGAGACACCCGGGATAAGCGCCGCAACCTGTGCGAGTCCGATGAGTACCGCGTCCCGCATGGTGAGTTCTTCGATCGAGCGCACACGTGCAGCATACCGGTCGACGGACCACAACAACACGCCCATGACGGACAATGAACAGGCGATCAGCAGCGGCGAGCGAAATGCCGATTCGGCATAGTCGTTCAGCAGCTTGCCGGCGATGCCGCCTGGAATGGTGGCGACCACGAGGAAGACGAGCCGCTTGTCGTGCATCGATTCGATCCGCCGCGTGCGCGCGATACGAAACGCACTCGCGGTAAGTTCGATCCACTCCGCGCGAAAGTACCAAACCAACGCCACCAGCGTACCGAAGTGCAGCGAGACATCAAACGCGAGCCCCGGATCTTCCCACCCCAAAAAGAACGGCGTGAGCGCGAGATGTGCGGAGCTGGACACCGGCAGGAACTCCGCGAGCCCCTGTACGATCCCGAGAACAATGGCCTGGAATACAGTCACTTGGCGGGTTGGGCGAGTAGCGTACGTTCGTACAGCGCTTCATACTGCGCGACAATGCTGTTCTCGGCGAAACGCGTGTGTGCATCACGCGACGCGGCCTCGCTCATGGTGCGCCAGCGCGCCGGATCCTCGAGCAGTGCGATTCCGGCTGTTGCGGCCCCGTCGATGTCACCGACGGGCAACAGGAATCCCGTGACACCATGTGTGACCACTTCCGGCAAACCGCCGACCGCATAGCCGATGACGGGTACGCCACTGGCCATCGCCTCGAGCGCACTCAGTCCAAACGACTCCTTGTCGCTGGGCAGCAGGAACAGGTCGGCGCCTGCCAACAGCGGAGCGATCGCGTCGATCTTGCCGAGAAACAGTACATGCTCGCTGACGCCAAGAAGCTTGGCTTCGTCTTCGGCCTCAACTCGCTCCGGCCCGTCGCCCACCATGACCATCAGCGACGGGACACGCGCGTTCACCTGCGCGTACATGCGCACGACATCACGCACACGTTTGACCGGCCGGAAGTTCGAGATGTGCATGAGCACTTTGCGATCCTTCACCACCTCGCGCGGGATCGGAAAGGTATGCGATGCCCGGTCGAACTGTTTGGGATCGACGAAGTTGTGAATCACCTCGACGTTGCAGCCGACACACCCAAAGGCACGGTACGTTTCGTCGCGCAGGTACTCGGACACCGCGGTGACCGCATCCGACTTCTCGATGGAGAAGCGCGTGATCGTGTAGAACGAGCGCTCCTGCCCAACAATCGTAATGTCCGTCCCGTGCAGCGTCGTGACGACCTTCACGTCGCCCGCCCCCTCGCGCAGCATCTCGCGCGCAATCCATGCGCTGGTGGCGTGCGGAATGGCATAGTGGCAATGCAGGATATCGAGCTGATGATCACGCACGACTTCATGCATGCGCACCGCCAGCGCGAGATCGTACGGCGGGTACTCGAACAGTGGGTAGCGGCCTACATCCACTTCGTGAAACCAGACCCGTGGCAAAAAGCTCGGCAACCGGAACGGCTGCTGGTAGGTGATGAAGTGGACCTCGTGTCCGCGCGCGGCGAGCGCGATTCCGAGTTCGGTAGCCACCGCGCCGGAACCGCCGTAGGTGGGGTAGCACGTGATGCCGATTTTCATCGGGACACCGCTTCGCCTGCGTCCCACCACGCGAGCGCGCACGACATCGCGTCGGGCGTCGACGGATCGAGCACGGTCACCGTTGATTGATCGAGCTGGTGACGATTCCACGTCCGCTGCCGTTTGGCGTACTGCCGCGTCTCAATCACGACGCGCTCGATCGCCGCGTCGCGCGTCATCGTACCCTCGACGGCGGCGCGAATCATTCCGTAACCACTGGCGTTCCATGCGGGCGCGTCGGGAGGGATGGTGCGCATGAGCTGTTCGACTTCCGCGAACCAGCCTGCGTTGACCATCGCATGCACGCGCGCACGAATTCGCTCGGCAAGCGATGGTCCCGGATCGACTACAAGATAGCGGACGGGGCGTTCCTTCGCCTCCGCGCGCTCCGCCCGCGCGGCAGCCGTGCTGGTATCGGCCGACGGCGCCATGGCCTCACTGATCCGCACACCGGCCAGCAGCGCTGTCTCCACGGCGCGCTGATGCTGCGTGCGACCGAGATGCGCGCGCGCCGGGTCGAGCCGTCGACACCAGCGCTCCACGTCCGCAGCGTCCAGTGTCCGCAGCCACGCCTCCAGCGCCGCGCGCCGATCCGGGTCCAGCTCCGGCATCGCATCCATGGGTGCAACGAGCGCCCGCACATAGAAGCCCGTGCCGCCAACGATTATGGGTAGCGTACCGGCCGCCCTCGCCGTCTGCATCCACCCGTCGGCATCCTGCGCCCACGCATGCGCGGAGTAGCGCTGCGTCGCGGGCAACACGTCGAGGCCGAAGTGCGGCACGCGCGCACGCTCGGCGGCGGTGGGCTTGGCCGTGCCGATGTCAAAGCCCCGATACACCTGCCGTGAGTCGGCGCTGATGATCGCCAGCCCACGCGCCTCCGCGAGCGCCATGGCGACGCTGGATTTCCCGGCCGCCGTCGGACCAATGACGATGCGAAGCGGCGCGACCGTCACTTCCGTCCGAATCGTCGGTCGATCTCATCCCACGACAGCCGGACGATGGTCGAGCGTCCGTGCACATCGTGCGCGGGTAAACGTGTCTCCGCGAGCGCGATGTACAGCGCGCGCATTTCGCCGGGCGAGAGTGCGTCACCCGCCTTGATCGCCGCCTTGCAGGCAAACGTGGCCGCCAGTCGCTCGTGGCGCGTCGCGTCGCTTGGCGCACGGTCGCCGGTCAGGGCGGCCAGCGTTTCCCGCAAGCAGCGTTCGGCATCGAAGCGGGGATGCGGCATGGGCACGGCGTTCACCAGCAGGGAGTGCCCGCCGAACGCATCAATCTCGAAACCGAGTGCGGCAAACGACGTCTGATGCGCCTCGAACGCTTCCGCCTCGGCGGGTCCGAGATGCAGCGTCATGGGAAACAACAGGCGCTGCGCGGGGACTTCGCCGCGGTGCAGCGCATTCATAAACTGCTCGTACAACACGCGCTCGTGCGCCGAATGCTGGTCGATGAGCACGACACCCTCGTCCCGCTCAAACAGCATGTACGTGCGCCGCAACTGCAGCAACGGTGGCACCACGATCGGTGCCTCATCGTCCGCCGGCTCGGACACCGGCGACGCGGGCGCAACGGCATCCCACGATGTTGGGGTCGCTCCCAGTGTCGGGTTCGCCGCGCCCGTCGCGTGCGGAACGGCACCTGTCGCGGGATCGAGCGAGGCAAAGAACCCGTCGCGGGCTGGTGATGCACGTAGTGCAGACGCATCGAGCGCATGATCGGTGGCTTCCCAGTCGCGCGGTGCCGCCGGCGTGTACGTGCGCCAACCGATCCCGGCGCTCGCATCGAACACGCCAAGGGCGCGTCGCACCGCCTGTTCGACGGCGCGTTCCACCGGCCAGCGATCACGCAGTCGCACTTCGGTTTTGGCCGGATGCACGTTCACGTCGATCGTGTCCGCGGGCACATGCACCTGCAGCACAAGCGACGGACGCAGTCCGGCGGGCAGCGTCGACCGATAGGCTGCCTCGGCCGCGCGAACGAGTCCGTGATCACGCACCACGCGCCCATTGATGACGAGCAGGATGCGCCGCGTGCCCGTGCCGACGTCGGCGGGGCGTTCGACCAGCCCCGTCACGTGCACGGGTCCCTGCACATCGTCCACCTGCACGAAACGTTCGATGATCTTGTGCCCCCACAGGGCGCCCAATCGCGTGCGCAGACTTTCGGCGGCGGGCAGATCGAGCATCGTCTTACCGTCGTGGCGCAGCGTGAAGTGCACGTCGCGACGGAGCATGCCGATCTGGTGCATCGTCTCAAGAATCGCGCGCCATTCGGAGCGCGGCCCGCGCAGAAATTTCTGGCGCGCGGGCGTATTGTAGAACAACCGGCTCACCGAGACCGTCGTGCCACGTCGCCGCGACACGGCGCGCGTGCTCACCACCGCTCCGGCGGACGCGCGCACTTCGGTGCCGATGCCGTCGTCCGATGCTGTCTCGATGTCGAGCTCCGATACCGACGCGATCGCCGGCAGCGCTTCACCGCGAAAACCGAAACTGCGCACGCCAACCAACTGCTCCGCCGCCGTGATTTTCGAGGTGGCGTGTCGTTCCAGTGCGAGCACGGCGTCGCCCGCGTCCATGCCGCAGCCGTCGTCGGCGATGCGGATGAGGGCGGTGCCCCCCTGCTCGATGCTGATGTCGATCGTCGTGGCGCCAGCGTCGAGGGCGTTCTCCACCAGTTCCTTCACCACGGAGGCCGGACGCTCAACGACTTCGCCCGCGGCGATCTGATCGGCGACGGCACTCGGGAGAATCGCGATACGGCCCATGCGCGGAGTCTACCGACCCGACGCGTCGTCGAGCAGGGCCACCGTGCGCCCCGCCGGGAGCCAGCCGGTGCGACCATCGGCATGCTCCACCTGACGCCACCCTTCACGGGATACGAGCTGCCGCACCACATCCCCGGTCGACACGCCACCCATCGCATCGGAGTCCGAGCCCGGCGCCACGTGCATTGTCTCGGGACGCGTCACGACGGCGAGTCCCTGCGGATCGAGCGCGCGACGCCCCCACCATGCGCACCCACCCGCCGCCACACTGATCAGCAGCACCAGCACCCCCGCCGTGGCGGCCGTGGAGTGCAGGAAGGCCATCGTTCCCGCAGCGGGTGCACGCTGCGGTCCACGCCAGTGCAGCGCGAGCAGCGCCCAGCCGATTGCCCAGCCCAGCAGCGCCACGACGATCAGCAGGGGCACGGGAATCATGGGGACATCCGCGAGCCCGCCACGTGCACCGGGCGGCAGCATGGTGAGCCGATCCTGCAGCGCCGCATCGAGCGGATCGAGACGCGCGGCCCGCTGCCAGCCGATCACCGCGGCCACCGTGTCGCCCGCTGCCCAGGCCGCAGTCCCCCAGTTGGCTTGCGCGTCGGCATCCTGCGGCGCGCGCTGGGCGACCTGTCCGAACAGTTCGGCGGCCTGTTGAAACATGCGCCGCTCGTACGCCTCTGCCGCGCGACGCTCCGTCTCCGCGCGCGCCACCAGCGCGGCGCTGCCGTCAATGGTGGGGACGGCATCGGAAACGCCGGCGGACGCCGGTCGCGTCACCGTCACCCCGATGTCACGTTCGCCTCCGGCGGCACCGCGCGCGCCTTGCGCCCGCAACGGCGGTACGGCGCCCACCAGCAGCATCGCGAACAGCGCGACGCCGATGTGCATCGCGGTCCGATCGGGAGGCAACGCGCCGCCGCTCCGCACCGCCTCGGCATCGACGGCCGCATACAGCGCGGCGCCGGTGCTCGCCCACTCCGCGACGGCCGCGGTCGGCGCTGACCCCGAGGAGAATGCGATCGCATCCAATTCGTCGAGGAAACGGACGACGCGATCGGTGGTGGCACGGGTCACGCCGCGACGTCGCAGTGCACGCGTCAACTGTCGCTGCGACACGAGTCCGCTGGCCGGCAGCTGCAACCGATCGGCAATCGCCGAGTGCAGCGTGCGTCGAACCACGCGCACGTCGGATGCGAGACCGGTCACGCCGGTGCGCAACTGTTCCATCCGCTCCAGCGATCCGACGACACGCGTCGCGCGCGCGGCACGTCGCCGTGCGCGCATTCCGCCAATCACGAAAAACAGTGCCGGCAGCGGCGACAGCACGAGCACCGCCATCGACACCAGTCGGACCGGAGTGCCTACGCCGCCAATCGTGCGCAACAGGCCCGCGCTTTGCCCGGGCGCTCGCAACGACAACAGCGTGGTGCTCTCCCCGTCCTCGGAGGCGATGAGCACGCCCGGGCGCACGTCGATCTCGAAGGTCTCCGACGTCGCGTCGGCGAACGCTTCGGTGTACGGGTCGAAATACGCGTAGTGCACCACTGGAACGGTCACGCGCCCTTCCCGCGACGGCGTCAGAATCCAGTCGAACTCTTTCGAGCCGCGCACCAACGGCCCCGCAGTGTCAACCCGCACGCGCTCCGTGGCCGGCACCGCGCTGGCCCAATCGATCTCCAGTTGCGGTCGCGGCAGCAACTTCACGTTTCCCACCCCTTGCACACGCAGCGTAAAGACGAGCGGATCGCCCACGCGCGCCGCGGCGCTGTCCAACCGCGTGGATGCGCTGAGCACACCGACCGCGCCGGTAAAATTGGCCGGCCTCCCGTCGGTCGGGATGGCGCGCACGACCAACTGCGCGCTCTCCGCACGCACCACGAACCGCTCTTCGCGGCTGAAGTAGCTCGAGGACTGTGGTAACGCGTACGTGAGTTGCGGGGCGGGCACGGCCAGCGGGCCCGCCGCCACGGGA
>JBBQSM010000105.1:0-15387 GCA_038234895.1 Gemmatimonadales bacterium | reverse complement strand
CTTCTTCCCCTTCTCCAGCACACCTTCGCCGCGGATCCAGGTGATCTTGTTCTTCTTGAAGAGGAACTCGACGCCCTTGGAGTTCTGCTCGCTGACGGCACGGGAGCGCTTCATGGCGACGCCGAAATCGAGGGTCACTTCGCCGACATTGACGCCATGCTGGGCCGCGTGCTTGACCTGGTTGGCCATGTTGGCGCTGGCGAGCAGCGCCTTGGCCGGGATGCAGCCCCAGACGACACAGGTGCCGCCGAGCTTTTCACGTTCGATGACGGCAGCGGTCAGGCCGAGCTGGGCGCAGCGGAGCGCGCACACGTAACCGGCGGGACCGCCGCCAAGAATGATGACGTCGTAGGAGGACATGGGCGTTCGATTGGCGGGATATGGACAGCGCTAGGGCATAGCAAAGCTAGCGGATCGCCGACCGCAGCGGACTACCCAGCGGTATCCCTACTTCCGCACCACCGATCGCACTCCGTCCGAGTACACCACTTCCACGCGTCGTCCGTTCGTCACGATCTCGGCGCCCGAATTCCGTACGAAGCCCATGATCGCGCCGCTGGTCGCATCACGCACCACAGCCATCGGGTAGGCGCTGGTGTTCCAGCGGACCCGGGTGCGTGTGGCACTCACTGGCGTAAGCTCGGCGTCGGGGTCGGGCAGGGACGGCATCACGTTGGGTGCAGTACCCGTCGTGATGCTGGCGCTGGCCAGCTCGGCGCCGCCGAATGCTGCGCGGGCGTCACGCACGCGCACCCGCGCCAGTGACGCCTCCAATGCGGCGCTCCACGGCACGACCACCGCGAACTGGCGCTCATCGTGGTCCGTGGCGTGGTCCACCTGTTCGGTGGTCAGCGGTAGCTCCAACAGCGTCGCACCACGCGCATTCAGCAGCTCGACACGGTGCGTGCCGCGTGCCGCCAGCGGAGTTGCTGGCGCTTTGACACGGAACGCCGGCTCGAGGACAATGCGGCCATCGACCACGCGACCCCAGATCAGGAGTCCGTCGTTTGACAGGGCGCCGTCGATGCGTGGTGCGCTGCGCTGGAGGCCCGAGGATTGCCGGAACTCGAGCACTTTGGTCCACGTCCAGTCGCTGATCCACTGGTTGCTGCAGTAGCCCATGACATCGGTGCGGCTCGGGTCCACCAGACTGTTGGTGGTGTAGTTCCAGCCGTACATGCCAATCACGCCGCCGGCATACGGGTACGCGGCGTCGCCGGACACGGAGCAGGGGGAGTGCTGGCGCGAGAAGTTGTGCCCCCACTCGTGCACGGCAACTTCATCGCCGCTGGGGAGGTAGTCCCAGCCGATGGCGGTCCGGCCGGGGACATAGCCGTATCCCGCGATGCCGCTGTTGTAGCTGACTTTCACCACCCCGTAGTAGTGCTGGTTGGCCACGGCGCCGTCGGAGGTCCGGAGTGCATTGAGTTCGCTGAGCACGGTGAGCCAGGCACCGTTCGCATCGTTGCTCTGGAGGGTGGGCGCGGTGGTGGTGAACGGGGCGCGCACATCGGAGACGACCGCGCCGATCGGCATCATGCGCCGAGTCGACGTGAGGAACTGCTCTTTGTTGGCGTCGGAGACGTTGCCCGTGAGCCCCGCCACGTTGACCGGGACGAAGCGCACGTTGAAGGGTGGCGCGGTCGCCACCGTGATGGGCTTGGGGGTGCCGCCGCGCGGCCAGACGTTGTCTGTTCGATCGGATTCCGTAATCGTGGCAGACGGATCGACTTCCACGAGCACGCGCGTGGTCGGACGGATGTTCGCGCCGAGCACGACCGTGTTCCACGTGGAAGCCATTACCCCCTCGGCGATCGCGGTGCGCACGGAGGACTCGGGGGCGGTCAGGACGACCGTTTGCAACAGCGTCGCGCCGTCGTAAATCCTGACGCGGACATCGGGACGCCACGTGTTCGCACCATTGGCCGTCACGAACGCGCGCAGCAGCGCGTCGCGGCCGGCAATCAGGGTGACGCCGCCGTCGGGGCGTTGCGTCGCCTGCGTGAGGTAGACGTTCTCGATGGCCATGTTCGGACTGCCACCACCGCCGCCGGTGCTGTAGCTGATCGTGGCCGTCGCCGTGGCGCCCGTGGAGATCGTGATGGGCAACGAAGACGGCGTGGGGGTGTACGTGGCGCCGCCAGACGTGACCGGGTTGGCCGTCAGCGTATACGAGCCAGCGGCGACAGGATCGAGCGTGGCCGTGCCGACGATCGTCGTCGACCCACCCGACCCGCTGAGTGAGAACGAGGGATTGGCGCCGGTCGGGAGTCCGCTCACGGCAAAGGCGAGACGGCCGTTGGTGCCGCCGCCACTGGAGGCGTAGCTGAACGTGGCGAACGCGGTGGTGTTGATGCCTACCGTCAGCGTGCGACTGGCGGGGGTGGGGGTGTAGGTGACGCCGCCGCCCGAGACGACCTGCGCGGAGACGACGTAGGTGCCCGGTGTCTGATCGTGCAGCACGGCGTTGCCGGTAATCGTGCTGGTGCCGTTGGGGCCGGTCATGGTGAACACCGGCGCGACGCCGGCTGGCAGACCGGTCAGACTGAAGGAGATCCGGCCACCCGGCACGGCATAGTGCACCGGCGCCGGCGCCGCGATGACTGACGCACTGACGGTCACTTGCTGCGATGCAGGCGCAGGCACGTACGGGAGACCACCGACCGTCACGTTGGCTGCGGTCACGGTGTACGCACCCGGTCGCAGTCCCGTCAGGGTGCCGGTAGTGCTCGGCGTGCTGCGGTAGCTGGATGGACCGGTAATAGTGATGGATCCCTGCGCACCCTGCGGCAGGCCGGTGACCGCCAGTGCGATCGCGCCCGTGGTCAGCGTGTACTGCACCGGGAGTCGCAGCGTGTCGCCCAATACGACCGTGCTGTCGCGCGTGGTCGGCGTGGGAACGTAGACGGAGCCGCCCGCGGTGACCGTGGCCGCCGCCAGGCGCCACCGGCCGGCCGCGGCGGGCACGATGCGCGTAGCTGCGGCGGTAACGGCGATCGGTTCGCCCGTCGGAGGCGTGAGGGTCACCGCGGGCGACGTGCCGATTGGCAGGCCGGTCACCTCGACTTCGACCACCGCCGGCGCGGGCGTGTAGGTCACCGTCGCCGTCACCACGGCACCACCGGCCACGATATCGACGCCGCGCGAGGTTGGCGTGGCGACATAGGTGCCTGCGCTGCTGCTGCGCACGTCACGCGCGGCCACGGTGTAGCGCCCCGGAGACAGGGCGGTCAGCGTCGCGCTGCTGGAGAGCGGGCGCACGAAGCCGCCTGGTCCGCTGACGACGATGTCCGCACCCATACTCGCGGGCAGACCGCTTGTCGTGACGGCGAGCACCCCAGTGGTCACGCCGTAGACAAAGCGCGCCGTGGACGCGACGCGAGCCACCACGGCCACGCTCACGGTCGCGGTGGCCGGCCCGTAGGCGAACCCGCCCGACGTGACCATGCCCGCGGTGACGGTATAGCTGCCCGGCACCAGCGAATCGATAGACGCGGAGCCGGTGGCATCGCCGGCGACCGTACGGGTCGTGCCGCCAACGCTGGCGGTCAGCGTGAACGAGGCGGTCGCACCGCTTGGCAGTCCGGTCGCGCTGATGGCGATGGACCCTACCTGCGCGGCGTAGGCGATGACGGCCGGCGCGGCCACCAGCGACGCCTCGACGACGACGGTTTGCGTGGCCGCCGACGGGGCGTAGCTGATCCCGGCCACGGTCACCGCAGGGGCGTTGACGGTGTAGCTGCCGGGCGCGAGGTCAGTGAGTGTGGCCGTGCCGGTGACGGAGCGGGAGAAACCGGCGGGACCGCTGATCGCGACCGTCACCGAGGCTGACGCGGGCAGCCCGGTGACGGCCACGGCCAGGGCCCCAGTCGCGATTGTGTACTGCACGGGCATGCGCAGCGTGTCGCCCGGCGTGACGTTGCCGTCGCGCGCCGTGGGCGTGGGGGCATAGCTGTAGCCGGCGTCGGAGACGTTCGCGGCGGTGAGCTGCCAGCGACCCGCGGTGGCTGGTGCAATGCGCAACGAGGCGGGCACGGATACGTCGCCGCCGTTCGGTGCCGTGAGTCGAACCAAGGCGCCGACACCCTGCGGCAGTCCGGAAATCGTGACATCGACCACGGCCACCAATGGCGCGTAGGCGACGACAATGGACGTGGGCGGACCGGCCGATACGTCGATAAACTGCGATGCGTTCGCGGGTGCATACGCGCCAGCGCTTTCACCCGTGATCACCCGAACCGTGTTCGACGCGACCGTGTAGCGTCCGGGGGAGAGCTCGGCGAGGGTGCCCGAGGTGGTCACGCTGCGACTGAATCCACCGGGGCCGGTGACCGTGAGGTCTGCGGTGACGCCGAAGGGAAGCCCGCTGATGGTGACTGCCAGCGCGCCCGCGGTAATGGGCGCAGGCTGAACGGGCACGTTACCACCACCCGATCCCGACGACGGTGAGGTCGGCGCTTCGGTGGCGGTGCACGCGGTGAAGAGCGCGGCGCTTGTTGTCAGCGCGAGGAACGTGCGGGCGAAGCGTGCGGCGTTGGATCGCATTGAAGGGCAGTCCGTGGAGAGCTGCGAGTGGAGCATCTCTCCGGGGACGACCCTGTTGCGCGAACGGTTCGCGACGTGCCAGCAGTGTGACGGTGTATTGGGTTGGTGAAACGGTTACGAGTCGCGAAGGGCGCGGGAGCTGCTGGATCGCGAACGGCGCGGGAACGGTGGGATCGCGAAAAACGCATCAACTGCGCGAGTGGAACCGATGCAGGCGATGGTGACGACGCGTGGCGGCGAGCGGGGAGACTGTTTCGGCGGGATGGGAGAGGGATGGATCTCGGTACTCCCCAAGATTCCTTCCGTCGCGGAAACGCAAAAACGCGCGAGCTGAACCGATTCAGCTCGCGCGTTTTCGCGATATTCGCGATCCCTCAGTTACGGCGCCCGTCGCGATCCTGCCGATGCGGCGCCGTTGGCGAAACTAGAACAGCATCATCATCGGCGATTCGAGCAGTTGCCGGATGGTTTGCAGGAATTTGGCGCCCACGGCACCATCGATGACGCGGTGGTCGCAGCTCAGCGTGACGCGCATGCGCTGCCGCGGCACGAAAGCGCCGTTGATCCATACCGGCTTCGTTTCCATGCTGCCGATCGCCAGGATCGCGGCTTCCGGCGGATTGATGATGGCAGTGAACTGATCGATGCCGAACATTCCCAGATTCGACACCGAGAACGTGCTGCCGGAATACTCGGCGGGCGTCAGCTTGCGCTCGCGCGCGCGCTTGGCGAGTTCGCGTGCTTCGCGCCCGATCTGACCCAGTCCCTTGGTGTGCGCATCGGTGATGACGGGAACGATCAATCCGTCGTCGGTGGCAACGGCCATGCCGAGGTGTACGCGCGAGAAGTAGCGAATATGATCGCCGAGCCAATGCGCGTTCACTTCCGAGTGACGCGACAGCGCGATGGCGACGGCCTTCATCACGATGTCGTTCACTGACACTTTGAACTGATCGCCCGCGGCCACCATCTGCTCGCGCAGTTCCGTAACCTTCGACATGTCGATTTCCGACGTGAGGTAGAAGGTCGGAATGGGGCCGATCGATTCGCTGAGCCGACGCGCGATCGTCTTACGCATCTGCGTGAGCGCGACGTCCTTATAGTCGCCCTCAATGACCATGGACGGCGTTCCCACCGTCGTGGGCTTCGTGGACGCCGATGCGACGGTGGACGTGACGGAGGCTGCGGCGGTCTTGGTGGTTTCCGCGGGCGCCTTGGCCGCTTCGATGTCGCGACGTATGACGCGGCCGTTCGGTCCGGTGCCCTGCACCTGCTCAATCGCCACACCCTTCTCCGCGGCCAGTCGGCGCGCGAGCGGCGACGAGCGAACCGGACCGCTCGGCGCGGGCGCCGCAGGTGCCGGCGCAGGTGCCGGCGCAGGAGCCGGCGCCGACGCTTCCGCTGCGGGAGCTGCGGGAGCTGCGGGAGCTGCGGGAGCTGCGGGAGCTGCGGGAGCTGCGGGAGGCGCGGTTCCGCCGGTGAGCGCACTGATGTCTTCGTCGGCGCCGGCAATCACGCCAATGACGTCACCGATCGCGCTGACCGTGTCTTCTTCGACCAAGCGCGCACGCAGCACGCCGTCACCGCGCGCGACGAGTTCCATGATCGCCTTGTCGGTCTCGACTTCAGCGAGCGTGTCGCCGGACTTGATCGCGTCGCCGACATTCTTGAGCCACTTCACCAGGCGCCCTTCTTCCATGGTCGGAGAGAGCGCCTCCATCATCACTTTGGTTGCCATGGCTCAGTCGAGGTAGAGGACCTGCTTGATCGCCGCGATCGTCTTCGGCAGATCGGGCTTGGCGGCCTTTTCGAGACTCTTGGTATACGGCATCGGCGCATCGGCCTGATGCACGCGCAACACCGGTGCATCGAGCGAGTCGAAGCAGTGGCGCTGCACGTAGTCCACCACCTGCGCGCCCACTCCACATACTTCCCACCCTTCTTCCACCACCACGCAGCGGTTGGTCTTGTTCACCGATGCGGTGATCGTCTCCACATCCATGGGGCGAATCGTGCGCAAATCCACGACTTCACAGCTCACCCCTTCCTTCGCCATGGCGTCGGCGGCCTGCAGCGCCACCAGCACCATCTTGCCATGCGACACCAGCGTCACGTGCTCGCCCTGGCGTTTCACCTCGGCCTTGCCCAGCGGAATGACGTAGTCGTCGCTCGGGACTTCACCTTTGGTGTTGTACAGCATCTCGCCTTCGAGAAAGCAGACCGGGTTGTCGTCGCGAATGGCGGCCTTGAGCAACCCCTTGGCATCGTACGGGGTGGCCGGCGCGACGACCTTGAGTCCGGGAATGTGCGCGAGCCACGACTCCCATGCCTGTGAATGCTGCGCGCCCAGCTGCAACGCCGCACCGTTCGGTCCGCGAAAGACCATCGGCATCGGGAATTGTCCTCCCGACATGTACAGCATTTTGGCAGCCGCGTTGACCACCTGGTCGATGGCGAGCAGGGCGAAATTCCACGTCATGAATTCGATGATCGGACGCAGGCCGACCATGGCCGCCCCGACACCGACGCCGGCAAATCCCAGCTCCGTGATGGGCGTGTCGACCACGCGCATTTCACCGAACTCCTGCAGCAGTCCCTTCGACACTTTGTACGCACCCTGATAGACGGCGACCTCCTCACCCATGAGGAAGACGCGATCGTCGCGCTGCATTTCTTCGCGGAGCGCCATGTTGAGGGCGTCGCGGTACGTGATGACGGCCATGTCGTTTACGCTCTCAGCTCGTGGTCTCAACCATGATGTCTTCCATGAGCGCTTCGAGCGGGAGCTCTGGGCTCTGTTCGGCAAAGTCGATCGATTCCTGCACGATCTTCTTGATCTCCTCGTCCATCGCGGCGACCTCGGCCTCGGAAATCTCGCCGGCGTCTTCCATGCGTTGACGGTGCAGGGCGATGGGGTCGCGCTTGAGATACTGCTCGAGCTCTTCCTTGGTGCGATACGTGCCGCTGACCGCGTCGGACATGGAGTGACCCATGAAGCGATAAGTGCGGATCTCGAGCAGCGTGGGCGTGCTCGTCCTGCGCGCGCGTTCAATCGCTTCGGCCGCCGCGGCGCGCACGGCGTGCACATCCTGTCCGTCCACTACATCACGGGGCATGTCGTACGACGCGCCACGCTTGTAGATGTCGTGAATGGCGGACGCGCGCTCGACGGCGGTGCCCATGCCGTATCGGTTGTTTTCGATGACGAAAATGCAGGGCAGCTTCCAGAGGGCGGCCATGTTCAGCGCCTCGTGGAACGCCCCGTTGTTCACCGCCGCCTCACCCATGAAGCAGACGATGACCTGATCGCCGCCGCGGTACTTGATGGCGAAACCGACGCCGGCCGCGATGGGAATGTGACCACCGACAATGCCGTGACCGCCAAGAAATCCAAGCTGCTTGTCGAACATGTGCATGGAGCCGCCCTTCCCGCGCGCGCATCCATCCTGTCGTCCGAACAGCTCGGCCATGACCGCGTTCGGCGTCATGCCGCGGGCCAGCGCCTGTCCGTGATCACGGTAGGTGGTGATCATGTAGTCATCGGGGCGCAGCACGGAGCAGAAGCCGGTCGAGATCGCTTCCTGTCCGATATACAGATGACAGAATCCGCCGATACGGCCGATGGCATACATCTCGGCGGTGCGCTCCTCGAAGCGGCGCTGCAGCAGCATGGAATACAGCATGTCGCGATTGAGCGCGACGCCGTCGACGGGCGCAACGGCGGTGGTTGCCGCGTCTTCGGTGGTGGAGCCGCGCGCGGCGCTGCCCTTCTTCTTTGCTTTCGTGGTGCTCATGACACACTCATGATCGGGGAGGAATCCGGAGCGTACGGCATGTGAATTGTCGGAGCGGAACGGACTAGACGCCGGCGGCCTGCACCTGCTCCCACGCGTGATAGCTGGAGCGGACCAACGGACCGCTCTCCACGTGCCGGAAACCGAGTGCCATGCCCACGTCGTACAACTCGCGGAATTCCGCCGGCGTGACGTAGCGGTCGAGCGCGATATGGCCGTCGGACGGGCGCAGATACTGGCCGAGGGTGAGGATGTCGACGTCGACGCTGCGCAGATCCTTCATGACTTCGATGACTTCTTCGTTCGTTTCGCCGAGGCCGAGGATGATGCCCGTTTTGGTGGGGACATCCGGCGCGATGCGCTTGGCCATGCGAAAGATTTCGAGCAAGCGTTCGTACCGGCCGCCCGGGCGGGCCTTCTTGTACAGGCGCGGGACGGTTTCGGTGTTGTGATTGTAGATGTCGGGGCGCGCCTCGAGCACGGCGCGGATGGAATCCTCTTTCCCCTGAAAATCCGGTACCAGCACTTCGATGGAGCAGGTGGGGAGCTTGGCGCGGATCTGTCGAATGGTTTCGGCGAAGATGTAGGCGCCGAAGTCGGGGAGGTCGTCCCGGTCCACCGATGTGATGACCGCATGCCGCAGGTTGAGCTCCGCAATGGCTTCCGCGACGCGCGCGGGCTCTTCGACATCGTACGCCGGCGGTCGGCCATGCGAGACGGCGCAGTACGCACAGTTCCGCGTGCAGACGTCGCCCAGAATCATGAACGTCGCGGTGCCGTGCTCCCAGCACTCGCCGATGTTGGGACAGTGCGCTTCCTCGCAGACGGTATGCAGGTTGAGATCCCGCATGAGCTGCTTGAGGCGGATGTAGTTGCTGCCGCCCGGCGCTTTGACTTTGAGCCACTGCGGCTTCCGCTCGGGGAGCGGCTCGCGGCGGTGACGCCCCATGATCTGATGCAGCTGCTCGGCCATGTCGCGCAGGGATGTAGAAGAGGGGACCCCGGCGGACACCGGGGTACGCTGGCGGAAGCTAGTTGCGTGCACTCCAGCGGGCCACAACCCGCTAACCGTCAAAGCTGATTTAGCAAGAATCACGAAGGCGCATTGGATCCCATCCGTAACTCTCCGAGTGGCGAAACTCAGCGGTGAGACTAGCGTACAGCGAGGAAGAGTCCTTCACCTGCTTCAGGAACACGTCCATGCTCCGCACGCTCCTCACCATCGGCATCGTCGCCTTCGTTGGGCTGTTCGCCCTGAAGGTCGTGTTCGGGCTGCTTGGTCCGCTCGTTGGGCTGTTGTTGCTGTTACTGGGCTTCGCGATCAAGGTCGCGCTGATTGGCGGTGTGGCGTACGTCGTGCTGCGGATCGTCAGCCCGACGACGGCGGACAAGCTCATTGCCGGGTTCCGGCGCTAGGCACGTCGAGTCCACGGCGAGGGTACTGCGCGTCCACGGCTGAGGCGGTGGACCGGCAGGATTTGATCCCGTTACTCCTCGCGGGCGCCCCCGCCTGTGGACCCACCAGGATTCCCACCAGGATTCCCACCAGGATTCCCGCCCGCGCTGTGTCCTGAGCCGCCCTCGTCCGAGCCCGTAGCACCGTCATCACGTCCGCGGTTGCGGGATCGCCGAGCCCCTCCGCGACGTCCGCGACGACCACGCCGCTTGGCGCGGGCCTGAGCCGTCTGCGGATCTCCGTCATCTTCGCCGTCGTCCCCCGCGATTTCGTCGCCGCGTTCCAGGCCGCGTTCCAGGCCGCGTTCCAGGCCGCTATCGCCGCTCGCGTCAGTCGGCGTGGAGTCGCCCGTCTCCCCCTCCTCGCCGGCGACAGTCGGACGCGACTTGCGACGCCGTGACCGGCGGTTGCGACGGCGCTTGCGCTCGCGGATCGCGTCGGTCTCCTCACCCGCGATTTCGTTTTCGGTGGCCTCGTCGTCCTGCGCCGGCTCGGCTGCGCGGTCCGCGCGCAGTTCCGAGGCGCGCACCGGCGCGGCCGTCGGCGCGTGATCACCCACCGATTCCGCAGAGACGAAGCCCGGCGGCGCTGGTGGCTGTGTGGTGCGTGCCGGCTCGTCGGCGTAGGGTGAGCTGTCGGCGGGTGTCGGCGTCGGCGTCGACGCCGGCGTCGCGACGGGAGGCGTGGCGTGACGTCGTGCGGGCGGTGCAAACGGATCGTCCAACGGCGCGTCCGGATCGATCGGCGCACGCTCAGGCTGGCGAGAGCGCCGCGACTCGGCGGCGCGTTCACGCTTGGGTTCCCGCGTGGGTTCGCGCGCGGGCTCCTGCTTGGCGTCGCGGTCGGTGTCGCGCTTGCGCTCTTCCCGGGGAGGACGCGGTGCCCGGGGCGGGCCGGCCGCGGCGCTGTCCACGGTGCCGGGGCCGTCCTTTGCGGGCACGGCGGCAGTCGCGCGGGTGGCGTCGGCTGCAGCGTCGCGCGCTGGAGCATCGGCGCGCGCTTCGCGGCGGTCGCGACGGCTCTTGTCGCGCCGCGCCTGTTCGGCGGCGTCTTCGAGACTGGAATCCGTACGGGGACGGTCGCGATCCTTTTTGCGCTCCCGCAACCGTTCGGCGGTCATTTCCGGCTCTTCGCGTCGACGTCCGCTCGTCGAGGCGCCTCGCGGCTGGCGGGCGGTCGGATCAGCAGCGACTTCGGGCGCGGTGGTCGGTGCCGCGCGACGTCCGCGTGCACGCCAGCCCCATCGCAGCGTGGCCAGCGCATCGCGGACCGTGATGCGACGCGTCTCGCGCATGCGCACGCCGTAGGTCGGCTCCATCGGCACCGACTCGACGCGGCGGGCGTGCGGCACGAGCTGCAACAGCAAGTCCGCGTTGGCGGTCCACGAATCGCCGGCGCATACGGGCGAGTCGCCCGCCACACGCAGCGCTTCGCGTAGCACGGAAATGCGCACCAGCCGCATCGACCCGGTGAGATCGCTGACGCCGTCGACCCGCACGAACGGCTTGAGCGCCCACCCCGCCGCCGTGAAGAGCCGCTTTACGGGTACGGGGGCGTCGACAACAGCGGTGCGCTCGCCCACGACCACATCGGCGCCGCCTTCGAATCGACGCGCGAACTCAGGGACGATGCCCGGGGGATCGGTGAAATCACCCTGAAGAAGCAGCATCGCATCCCGGCGCGGGTAGCGCGTATGGCCGGAGACGTAGCGAACGAGCGCGTCGACCGCCCCTGCGTACCCCACCGGCTTTGCACCGCGCAGGACAGTGACCGGCATGGCGTGCGCGTACTGCTCCGCGACGTCGGCCGTTTCGTCGGTGCTGGCGTCGTCGTAGACCACGACTTCGTATTCGCGGGGAAATTCGGCAAGCACCGTGCGCAGCCGCCACAGCAGCACGCCAATGGTGGCGACCTCGTTTTGAGCGGGAATTGCGAGGTAGAGCACGTATTCGGGCGATGGGTCTCGAAAAAAACAACTCTGGCGTACAGTGCTGCGTCCGATAATAACAGAGGGGGGGCCGCGCCGCGTGCGTTCCCCGCGTCGAAGGCGTACAGTTTCAGGAGAAGCCTCCATGATTCTTGCCAACGTACGGTCCCGGATGACCCGGGAAGATGCACAGCTGGTGGTCCGGCTGGTGGCCCGCGGTTCAGGGCGGGCGCTCGACGAGGCGGAGGGAACGCTCGCCGATGAGGGGCTCGATCCGCTGCTCGACGATCCGAGACTGCAGGAGGGGTTGGTCGATTCCCGGCAGGGGGCGCACGCGTCGCTGCCGCTCTTCACCTACGTGGTCGTGCGGCATGCCATGCTCGGCTCGGGAGAGAGCGACCGGGTGCTGGCCGATTACGTCTCGTCAATCCTGTTGCACTTCGGCCTGCGCGAACGCGCACGCCAGATCTCCACGCACGACGACGCCACCTACGACACGCTGGCCTCCATCGGCGAGGTGATCGAGGGTGACGACGCGCGACGCAGCTACCTCGCGCGCGCGCACCTCGGCAACTATGCGCTCTGGATGAGCGGCATCTTTCCGGATTGCATTGAACGGCGCCGCTGGCGTCGCGGCGGACCGGATCTGGGGTATTTCGAGTCGATGGGGACGCGGGGATACCGCTTGGCGGCCGACCACCGGCTGGCGTCGGAACAGGGGATGGCGCCGCTGTTCGCGTTGGTGGCGGAGAAGTTTCCGCGAGTGCGAGTCGCGCTCAATCGGGTCAGCGACCGGTTGTTCTTCCCCAATGTGCACACCCCCGAACGGCTGATGCGGCAGGTCCGTGACGAATCGCGCTGGATCCGGCCGAACTGAGACTGGCGCGTCGGGCGACGCGGCGCGTATCGTGCGCATCATCCGCGGGTACTTACCGCCGTCCGGTGCGTGTACGCCCCGCGACTCTCTGGCCGACCGTGCACACGGACCGGCCGCCCCCGTCGTGATCCATCTCCCACATGTTCGATCAACTCCGCGATTCCCTGCGCGCACTCTCCGACCGGTTGGGTCCGGAGGAGCGTCGTCGTGTCGTCTCGTCGATGCGCGATGCAATGGTGCACGCCAAGCTGGGACTGCAGGATCTGCGGGAGGGGATCGCCGTTACGGAGTCGCGACTGGCGACTGAGCGAACCGAGCTGGAGACGGTGCGACGTCGTCTGGGCCTTGCCGCGCAGATCAACGATTCGGAAACGGTGGCGGTCGCCGAACGGTTCGCGGCGCAACACGCCGAACGCGTGGCGGTGCTCGAGTCCAAGCGGATGGTGCAGCAGCAGGAGCTGACGTTGGCGGAGCGCGAGTTGGACGAGATGTCGTCGCAACTGCGCATGGCGGCGTCTGGGATTGCGCCCGGCGGCGTGGGCGACGACGTGACGGCCGCGCGGGAGCTGGACGCGTTCTTGGCGGGCGATCCGATGACGGACGCGGCGGGCAGTTCGGCGGAGGACGGGCCGGCAGCTGCGTCCGGCGGCGGGGCGACGGTACGTCGCACGCGCGCGGAGCGAGAGGCCGAAGCGGAGGAGCGATTGGCGGCTCTGAAGCGACGCATGGGCAAGTGACCCGCGAGCGGCGCTCGCGAGGCTCTATCGCAGCGCGCACGTTGGCGCTGTGCGCGCTCGCGGTGATTCCGTGGGACGTATTGTTCGCGCAAAACACGGTGCCGCGTCAGCAGCCGGTGTCGAGCAAAGGACGTTTGCCGATCACGGGATGTGCCGGACAGACGATCAGCAACATCGTCGTGGTGACCCAGCCGCCCTACACCGAGCGACTGCCACGCCGATTGGAGTTCGTGCGGCGCATGGCACGCACGATGCACTCCACCACGCAGGACGAGGTCATCCGTCGCTATCTGCTGATGAACGTGGGCGAGCCGTGCAATCAGATCCGGCGGGCCGAGTCGGAGCGCATTCTGCGCGCGCAGCCGTATCTGGTGGACGCACGCATTCAGGTGTACGACGACGAAGAAGGGGGCGTGCGACTCGAGGTCGAAACGCGCGACGAATTCAGTCTGCTGTTGGGTGGCAACGTATCGCCGCCGTCACCGTTTCTGCGGGGCTTGCGGTTGGGGGACAACAACCTTGCCGGTGGTGCGATGCTCGCCGCCGTCGAGTGGCGTGATGGACGGTCATACAACGACGTGCTGAAAGCCGAGTTCACCGACTATCAGTTTGCGGGCGGGCGACAGATTCTCCGCGTGGCTGGTACGCGCTTCGAGCGCGGCCAGGAGTTGCGCGCGGAAGTGGTGCGACCGTACTTCACCGACCTGCAGCGGTTTTCATGGATCGGTGCGGTGGGCGGCACGCGCAACTACGCGGGACTGATGCGGCCGCAGCACGAACCGAACGCGATCAACGTCACGCGGGAGTTCGGCAACATCGGCGCGTTGGTGCGGGTGGGGCCGGTCGGCCGGCTCAAGTTGCTGGGGTTGTCACTCACCCGTGAACGGCAGCGCGTGGACTCGGATCCAGTGCGCATCACCCGCGAAGGCTTCATTCCCGACTCGGGCCCGCCGCTGACCACGCAGTTTCGCCCACAAAACGTCGTGCGCACCAACCTGCTCGTCGGATCGCGCCGCATCGGCTTCCGTCGCGTCGAAGGGTTCGACGCATTGAATGGTGCGCAGGACGTGCGGGTAGGCGTGGAATTCGGAGGTATGTACGGCCAATCGATGTCGGTTGGGAGTGCGCAGGATCGCGACCGGTTTCTCGCTGGCCAGATCTACGCCGGATGGGGCGGACCGAAGTCGTTCGGCGGCGTGCAGGCAATCTCCGAGGCGCGCTACGATCGCGACACGAAATCGTGGGACAATCTCGTCACAAGCGGTCGCATGGCGTGGTACTTCAAGCCAGCCGTGGCACAACTGACGCTGCTGCAAAGTGAATGGAGTTCGGTGCGCAGTGCCGGCGTGCCGGCACAACTCTCGATGGGCGACTATTTCGGCGGATTGCGCGGGCACCGTCGATCACGCGATCCGGGCTCCAGCCGGCTGGTCGTTCGTGGCGAGCAGCGGCTCATCGTGCCCACGCGCTACAACGTCGCCGACTTCGGGCTCGCCGCGTTCGCCGAGGCGGGAAAGCTGTGGCAGGACCAAACGGTTCCGTACTCGGTCACGACGCCGTGGCGAGGCGCGGTCGGCGTGTCGATCCTCGCCGCCGTGCCGCCGCGCTCACGGCGACTGTGGCGTGTGGACTTCGCCTTTCCGGTGAGCAACGACCCGGACAAGCGATTCGAGGTGCGCTTCAGGAGTGACGATCTGACGCGGCTCTTCTGGCGCGAGCCCAACGACGTCGATCCGGCGCGCGAGCGCACCGTACCTCGCAGCCTCTATCGCTGGCCGTAGTCGCTACACCGCGCCCTCGTCTTTCACGCCGGCCATCATGCGCCGGATGGGGACGATCATGATCATGAGAATCACGGTGGACACGAAGAGCGCGATGGCGGTGCCGCTGAATACCATCGGCGTCTGCTCGAGCTTCGTGGGGTCCACGCGTCCGCCCACCAGACCGGCCACGAGATTGCCGACTGATGTGGCGAGAAACCAGATGCCCATCATCTGCCCGACGAATTTGCGCGGCGCCAGCTTGGTCATGGATGACAGTCCGACCGGACT
>JBBQSM010000104.1:0-15523 GCA_038234895.1 Gemmatimonadales bacterium | reverse complement strand
ACCCGCGGAGCGGAGGAAGCGGGATTCGAACCCGCGATAGGGGTTGACCCCCTATGCCGGTTTAGCAAACCGGTGCCTTCAGCCTCTCGGCCATCCCTCCTCTGACACGTCCACAACGCGTGGGCCGGACAGACGAACAATCTGTCCCGCGTGCGGTCCCCGGTCAACCGGTTCCGCAAACGTCCATCCATTCCGAAGTTACGGGGTACCAAACAGCTCTACCCTCATCCTCTCAGGACGTCGAATGCCCGCGAAAAAATCCAAGGCCGGCAAGTCGGTTGCGACCGCTGCGAAAGGCGCGTCCACCGCGCTCGTGACCACCGCCCGCTCCCTCGCGCCCTTCCCGACCCGCGTCGCGCTGCCCATGAATACGCGCGCGGCGCTCGGCGTCATCCTCAACGAGCGTTTGGCCGATATCCTCGACCTTGAACGCCAGGCCAAGCAAGCGCACTGGAACGTCAAGGGACCGCGCTTCCAGCAGTTGCACGTGCTGTTCGACGAAACGGCCGCACTCGCCGTCGGCTGGGCCGACGACATCGCCGAGCGTGCGGTGCAGCTGGGGTGCGTGGCCGAGGGCACTATTCAGGCCGTGGCCGGTCGCAGCGAACTCCCCAAGTCGCCGCTTAACGTGGACAACGCCGACGAGTGGGTGCATGTCGTCGCGGAAGCGCTGGCCTTCTGCGCCAACGCCGCGCGCGCGGATATCGCCGAAGCAGAAGCCGCCGAAGATGCCGTCACCACCGACCTGCTCACGCGCATCACCGGCGAAGCGGACAAGCAGTTGTGGTTCGTGGAATCGCACCTGCAGGCGTAGTCCCCGCGGGATACGCCTGCAGATCGACGTGGCGGCGGTGCTATTTCGCGACCGCCGCCATCGCGGAGTCACGACGCGCCTTGAACTCCGTGCCGGGTTTCCAAGTCGGCCACGTATCGGCAGTAAGCACCCGCCAGCCGACCTGAAATAACGCACGCGTATCGTCCACCGCGCCGCTCAATTCCCAGTCGGGCTTCACTTCGTCGCTCGGCTGGTGGTAGTCCTTGCTCACGTACTCTTCGCGCTTCGTCGCGCCGTACGTGGAGTCTTTGCCGATGAAGCGCGAGCCGCCCTCAAGATAGAGCGCCGGTACTCCGACCTTCGCAAACTCGAAATGGTCGGAGCGGAAGTAGTAGCCCTTCTCGGGCTCGGGTTCCGACGCCAGCACGCGGCCGGCGGGCGCCAGTACGTCACCCAGCACGTCTTCCAGCGTAGAGTTGCCGTCACCCACCACCACAATGTCCTGCGTGCGACCCCACTGATTGAAGCCGTCCATGTTGATGTTCGCGAGCGTCTTCTCGTGCGGCACCAGCGGATTCGCGGCGTAGTACTTGGCGCCAAGTAATCCGTACTCTTCGGCGGTGAGCGCGATGAACATCACGGAACGTGCCGGCTTCGTGGGAAGCGCCGAGAAGGCCTTGGCGATCTGCAGCAATACCGCGGTGCCCGACGCGTTGTCCAGCGCGCCATTGAAAATCTGGTCGCCCGTGATAGAGGTGTCACGACCGAGATGATCCCAGTGCGCCGTGTAGATCACGTACTCGGACGCTTTGGTCGGATCGCTGCCGGGCAGTGTTGCCACCACGTTGCGCGACTTCACCAGCCGTGCATCGGTGCGCAGATGGATCTTTGCCGTCGCGCCGAGCGGCACAGGCGTGAAGTCCTTGCGGCGTGCGGCCGCCTTGAGCGTCGCGAAATCCTTGCCTGCCGCCTTCAGCAACTCTTCGGCTTTCGGCTGTGTGAGCCACGCTTCGATCTTGGCGCGCCCGCGGTTGCCGTCGGCCGCCACGATATCAAAATTCTCACGTGCCACGCCACTGATGGCCTGATACGGATAGCCGGCCGGTCCGGTCTCGTGAATGATGATTGCGCCGGCTGCACCCTTGGCTGCGGCGATCTCGTACTTGTACGTCCAGCGGCCGTAGTACGTCATCGCCTTCCCCTTGAACATCGACGCATCAAGCTTGGTCGAGTCGGCAGGATCGGGCACGGCCGGATCGTTGACGAGCATGAGGATGACCTTCCCCTTCACGTCGACTCCCTTGTAGTCATCCCATCCGTATTCGGGGGCGACGACGCCGTAGCCCACAAACACGATCTCAGCGTCGACGTCGACCACGGACATGTCGTGGCGCGAGATGGCCATGTAGTCGCTGGGAAAGGACAATGGCAACACGCGACTGCCGATGTTGAACGTGGCTTCGGGGTGCGCCTGAAAGCCGCGCAGTGCGACCTCCTGCATGTACGAGCCGTCGGGGGTACCTGAGACGAGCCCCATCGCCTTGAACTGGTCCGCGATGTAGCGAACGGCCTTGTCTTCGCCGGGCGTGGCCGGGCCGCGCCCCTCGAGCGAGTCGTCCGAGAGCGCTGTGGTGTGCCGCAGGAGGTCGTCGGCGGTGATCGCGGCTAGTGCCGGGGCAATCGCCGTCGAGTCGGCGGCGCTGTTGCCGGCATCGGCGGAGCCGGGCGCCTTGTCGCCGGCGCAGGCGGCGACGAAGCAGAGCGTGATCGCAGCGGCGAGCGTCGTCACGACAGAGACGCGAACGGCTCGATGCGCGCCGTACAACGGGCGCGGAGGGCGGGAGGACATGGCAGCGGGGTGGGTTGACCGTGAAGTCGTCTGCGCAGCACCGGAGAGTCGGGGCTCGCGCAGCCGTGGTCGAAAACTGGTCCCCCTACCGCCCCGGTGGGAAGAGATTGAAGCGGATGATGTGCCAGAATGCCGCCACGCCGTCGCGCCAGCCGATCTTCTTTCCCTCGGCATAGGTGCGCCCTGAATAGCCGATCGGCACCTCGAAGATGCGCGCGTGTGCCTGCGCAAGCCGAGCCGTGACTTCGGGCTCGAAACCGAACCGGTCGGAGGTCAGCACCAGGCCGCGCGCCACCTCACCGCGAATTGCCTTGTAGCAGGTTTCCATATCGGTGAGGTTGAGGTTCGTGAACATGTTGCTCACGAGCGTCAGCAACCGATTGCCGACCGAGTGCCAGAAGTACAACACGCGATGCGGTCCGCCAAGGAACCTGGACCCGAACACGGCGTCCGCTTTGCCCTCGATGATCGGCTGCAGCAGCTGTGGCCAATCCGCCGGGTCGTATTCGAGGTCGGCGTCCTGCACAATGACCACGTTCCCGGTGCTCTGCGCGATAGCTGTGCGAATGGCCGCCCCTTTGCCTTCATTGCGCGGCTTGTGCACGAGCCGGTCTATCCGTCCCTCGGCGAAGAGCCGGTCGAGAATCTCCCGGGTGCCGTCGGTGGAGCAGTCATTCACGCAGATGATTTCGAGCGGCACCGAAACGGCGCGCACCTGATCGATGATGTACTCGATCGTCTCGCGCTCGTTAAACACAGGGATGAGCACCGACAACCGCAGCGTGTCGCGCTCCATCGGCGTCGTGCCACGCATTCTCGGCAGCGCGTCCGGCAGTCGGGACGGCGGTGCGAACAGTTCATGGTCTGCAATAGTCATCGAACGATCGGCACGAGACGCTGCATACCTCTTCAACGGCGTAGGTGAGATTCGAACTCACGGAACCCTTACAGGTTCGGCGGTTTTCAAGACCGCTGCCTTAAACCACTCAGCCACCACGCCAACGGGCGTAGTTTACCACGACCGCGTCGCTCAGTACAATCGGCGCAGCAGTTCTTCGGCGCTTCCGGGATCGAGGACAACCGCGCGCCGACTACTCTTACGACGATTTGGATATTCATGCGCCACGTTGCGGCAGTCTGTGATGCGGGTCACGAAGGACAAGCTCTGTATGCCTATTCGGTAATCCGATGGCTCCCGCGTTTGGCGTTCGTCGGGCTCGCCGCAAGTTGCGTGACATCGCCGCCGCCGGGAGTGCGCGACCAGGACCGGTCCCAGGTACTGCCTCCCCGCGTGACCGAGCAGTCCACGGGAACGAGCGCATCGCTCTTCGGGATCTTTCCCGTTTCCGATCACGTGGTCTGGGCGAGCGGTAGTAAGGGCGTCGTGCTGCGCACGCTCGACGGCGGCAGTACGTGGGAGCGCAAGCGCATACCCGGGGGTGACTCGCTGCAGTTTCGCGATATCCACGCCATGGGCGCCGACAGTGCCTGGGCGCTCTCGATCGGCAATGGCGCGGCGTCGCGCATTTACTTCACGGCGGACGGGGGTATGTCGTGGCGAGAGCAGTTCCGGGCCGCAGACAGTCTTTCGTTCTTCGACTGCCTCACCATGTTGACGCCGCGGGTGGGCGTGGTGTTCGGCGACGCGGTCCGCGGGCAGACGCAAATTCTGCGTACGGTCGACGGTGGCGCCACGTGGGCGCTGTTGCCGGCGTCCCAGGTGCCCGCGCCGCTCGATGGCGAGGGGGCATATGCGGCGAGCGGCCGCTGCGTAGTCAGCACGGGCGCTCGTCATGTGTTTATCGCGACCGGCGGTCCGGGATCACGGCTGTTCACCAGCGACGACGCCGGAGCGAGTTGGACGGTGCGACCGACCCCGTTTGTGGCCACCAAGTCGGCCGGAACGAGCGGCGTGGATTTTCGTGACACCAAGCGGGGCATCGGCGTGGCCGGCGACATGACTAATCTGCGCGGCGACACTTCCCGTGCCGCTGTCGCAGTCACGAACGATGGCGGAGTGACGTGGGAGCTTCGCACGCGCCCGCCACTTCCCGGCTCGCTCACCGGAGCGGCGTGGGTGACGGGCGCTTCAGGCGAAACGGCGGTAGCTGCCGGTTTCGGTGGCGCATTTGCGACGCGCGACGGCGGACGTACCTGGACCGTGCTGAGCACCAACGGCCACACCGGTATCGGCAGCTTTGGCCGCACCGCCTGGATTGGCGGCACGACCGGCACGGTGCTGCGAGTGGACTTCTAGCCGCGCCGCCTCACGGCGGCGCGGCCGTGAGCCGCCGCCGCCGCCTACTTCTTCTCAGCGCCCGGTGGAGCCCCACCCGGCGGTCCCGGCGGTACCAGCAGCTGCTGTGCCGCCGTGTCGCCGCCGGGGTTCAGCGGCGAGGGCTGGCGGTCAAAGCCGAACACCCGTTCGCGGCGCATGGCCTTGGCCACGTTGCGCGCGTCCTGAAACACCGCTTCCGACTCCCGCACGCGTCCCGTCTGCGCGAGCGCTTCGGCCAGCGTGATTCCGCTGATCACGTACAGGTCGGGGATGCCGACCGATGCGTCATCGACCCAGCCGTCTCGCTTGGCCAGCGACTTATTGGCCGTGAAGACATCGTTCCAGAGCGCCTGCGACCGCTTCACATCCACCAAGCCTTCACCCGGAATGAGCACGGTGTCTTTGCCCGGCACCAGCTCACGGTCGGAGAGGCGCTTGGCCATCCCCTGTGTGATGATGTAGCGCTCGAGTCCGAGCTCGTACGGATAGCCACCGGCCGTCCGACTAAAGTAGATCGGACGGGCGGGGAAGGCATCGCGAATCATGAAGTACACGAGCTGGTCGGCGCGCATGAGCTGCTCGACGCGCGGCGTCGCCGTGATGCCGCCGCTCTGGAACGCCATGTTACGCGGGATGGCGATCGCCAGCGGAATCGCGTCCGCTTCGTCGAACGTCATCTTGACCGGTGGGCCTACGGGCTTGGTCCACTGGCGATCGTTGTAAATCGCCGGGCCCTTGCTCGCATCGTAGTCGTACACCGGGCGACGGATGAGCTGCCGCGTGTACCAGTCCGTGTTGAGGAGCGACGTGTTGGCCACGACAACGTCTTTCCGAATCCCCTCGACTTCCTGCGCGTACCAGAGCGGGAAGGTGTCGTTGTCGCCGACGGTGATCAGAATGCCGTACGGCTCCACCGAGTTGAGCAGGTCGCGTGCGAAGTCGGTGGTGTCCGTCTGGTTCGAGCGTGACGCCTGCGTCCAGTTGCCGAACAACGGCACAAACGCGATCGCCAACAGCGGCGACGCGAGCAGGAAACTGCGCTGCCGCGGCTCGCTGATCACTTCGCGTCCGAGCTTCACATCGTCGGCGCCGAACAGGCTGGCCACGGTCTCCCACAGATACACCAACCCGAGCGCGGCCCACACGCTCATGGCCGAAAAGCTCCAGAGGTAGAAGTAGTCGCGGTCGCGCACTTCACGCGGCACCGAGTCGCCGAGTTCCGGGGCCTGCGAGTGTCCGTACTTGAAATTCAGATAGAAGATCAGGCCGATCGTCATCGTGGCGACCAGCGGACCGAAGAACCAGAAACTTCGTCGGTCCTTTTGATAGTGCATCCAGCCGCCGATGGCGCAAAGTATCAGGAAGAAGACGGCGAGGCCGTTCTGCAGTCCCGGGCGCTCGTTGTAGGCATCGCGCAACCACTGCCACTTCCAGTACAGCCAGTACATGCCGATCTGCGCCGTGAACGGCGCCTGTCGCTCACCCAACTGCGGCTTGCCGTACTGGCCGCGGTTGAAGTTGTACATGAAGCGATCATACGTGAGCGCGGAAAACGTGCAGCTGGCCTTGAGTTCGGTCACGCAGCCAGTGGGCTCCCCTTCGTTAATGGCCGGGAAGTGGGCGGCGCGAATGGGTTGCGTAGCAAAGGGCGTGATGCCGAATCCGAGTGCGACCGCGCAGGCGATCAGCAACTTCCAGCGGAGCAACGTTCGTGGACTGCGCACCAGCACCGCAAAGCCGACGGCGGGCGCGGCCAGCATGCCGGCCATGTGATTGGCGTAGCCCAATCCCAGCAGATACGCGACCAGCACGAGCAGGCGATCCGCACGCGGCGCGTCTGGGTCGTCGCACCAGCGCACGGTCAGCCAGCAGATCACGGCCAATCCGACCAGCGACACCGTATACACCTTCTCGTTCACGACGGACTGGTTCCACACCGTGAACGCGGTCGCGCCGATCAGTACGGCGAGTGACCCGCCGACGATGCGCTGCCAGCGGCGCGGCATCCAGCCCACGAGCACCCGTTCGGTAACGAGGAACCAGAACCCCGCGGACACGGCGCTCGACAGCGCGGCAAGCACATTGATGCGCATGGCCACCGTCGGCGCGATCGGCAGGATCGCGAAGACGCGACCGATCAGCACGAAGAACGGGTTGCCCGGCGGATGCGGAATGCCCAGCACGTAGGCTGCGGCGATGTACTCGCTGGTGTCCCACATGGACGTCGTCGGGGCCAGCGTGACGATGTACAGCAGGAACGTCACGAAACCGGCAATGGCGGCGGCGAGATACGACGGGCGGTAATCGAGTTCGGCCACGCCAACTCTGCTACTGGCGGCGGACCCAACG
Source organism: Gemmatimonadales bacterium (assembly GCA_038234895.1). Classification (GTDB taxonomy): domain Bacteria; phylum Gemmatimonadota; class Gemmatimonadetes; order Gemmatimonadales; family Gemmatimonadaceae; genus Gemmatimonas. Next base: position 8,272 of record JBBQSM010000104.1, on the reverse strand, counting down.
GATGCAGTCGCGGATGCGGTGGCTGCGACGGTCATGAGGCGGACGGAAGGGTTCAGCGGCACGGGACCGGGAGGCGGTCCTCGCGGATGGAACAATCAAAGTTGGCGGAGCGGCTGCACCCAGACAACTCGCGGGGCGGCATTTTCGACACATCAACTCGGCGCCGGCCGGTCACGAAGCCGTGGCGTCGAAACGGGGCGGACGCCAACTTCGGGATATGGCCACTGCCACATTCCCCAGCATTGCCACGCGTCCCGACTGATGCTGCCCGCTCCCTCGCTCCGAATTGCTGCCTCGCTGGCGCTCGTGTTGGTGCTCGCGCCGTCCATGTTGTGCGCGCAGCAGAGCGTGGGCGCGGCCAGACGCGACAGTGTCACGGTCCCACTCGGCGCTCCACTGATGGGTGATGTGATCGACGCGGTAGGGAGACCGATGGAAGGCGTGGAGGTGCTCCTCACCGGCACAGGGCTCACCACCCGAACCGATCGCCGCGGCTTCTGGATCTTCCCGAATCCACCCGCCGGCCCCGCCGTGCTCGCTGCCCGACTCCTTGGCTACGCACCCGTGACGCGTCCGGTCAACCTGCTGGCGGGGGTGCCGGACACCATTCCGCTCATTATGCGGCGCCTGCCGCGCACCCTCAGCACGGTGCAGGTGCGCGCGCAATACGATGGGGCGTTCGTGGATGCGACGGTGATGGCCGAGCGACTGTCCCAGCTCCGCGTGAACGCCGGACGACTCTACACCCGAGACGAAATACTGCGCATGCAACCGCAGAGCGTGGTCGACCTGCTCGTCGGCGTGCCGGGGGTGAGCGCCAAACGCGATCTGGCAGGCGCGATCAGTGTCACCACCAAGCGCTTGGGCACGGGCGCCATGTCAATCAAAGACGAACCGTGCCCGTTTCAGTTCTACATCAATCGCAGTGCCGTAGACATCGAGCAGGTCGCGGCCATGAGCCCGCTGCAATTCCACAGTGTCGAGGTGTATCCGATCACCACCATGCTGAGCGGTCTTCCGTTCATCGGCGGGCGCTGCGGCGCGGTGGTGATCAGCACGTTCTGATGCGCGTGTCCCGCTGGCGCTAGTGGCGGAACAGCCGCTCGCCGGTGAAGATCATGGCGATGCCGTGTTCGTCGGCGGCCGCGATGACTTCCGCGTCGCGCACGGAGCCACCCGGCTGCACGATCGCCGTCACACCGGCCGCAGCGGCTTGGTCGATGCCGTCGCGGAACGGGAAGAACGCGTCGGAGCCGAGTGCCGCTCCCTGGGTGGCGTGGCCGGCCGTCTGCGCCTTATGCACTGCAAGGAACGACGCGTCCACCCGCGACATCTGCCCGGCGCCAATACCGATCGTTGCGCCATCACGCACGAGCACGATCGCGTTGGACTTGACGCTGGCGACGGACCGCCAGGCAAACGACAGGTCGCGTTGCTCGTCGCGCGTGGGCTGGCGCTTGGTGACTGCGTCCCACTTTTCCGGTACGGCCGGCACCGGTGCACGGTCCTGCACCAGCAGTCCGCCACGGACGCGCTTGAAGTCCATGCCGCCCGCGGGCCACGAGGCGGCGCCACTCAGCACGCGCAAGTTCTTCTTGCGACCCAGAATCTCCACGGCCTCGTCGGCAAAGGACGGCGCCACGATGCACTCAACGAACAGACTCGAAATGGCTTCGGCGGCAGCGACATCGACCGGTACGGAGAAGGCGATCACCGAGCCGAACGCCGAGACCGGATCGCAGGCCAGTGCTTTACGATACGCGTCGAGGGCATCGCTGCCGGTGGCGACACCGCAGGGCGTGGTGTGCTTGATGATCGCGCACGCCGGCTGTCCGGCGAACGGTTCGATGGCGAGCAGCGAGCCTTCGAGGTCGAGAATGTTGTTGAACGAGAGTTCCTTGCCGCCGAGCTGCTTCAGGCTACCGAGCCCTGCGCCGGGACGCTCCACGTAGAACGCGGCGCGCTGCTGCGGATTCTCGCCGTAGCGCAGCGACTGCTGCTTTTCGAAGGCGAGCGGATAGCGGTCGGGAAACGGTTCGCCGCGCTGCGCGGCAAACCACTGGGCGATCGCCGCGTCGTAACTGCTGGTGTGCGCATAGACTTTTTCCGCCAGCGATCGACGCAACGACGCATCGTCGGTTCCTGCTTCGATGACATCCAGCACGGGCGTGTAGTCCGCCGGATCCACGAGCACCCACACCGCTGCGAAGTTCTTGGCGGCCGATCGCAGCATCGATGGACCACCGATGTCGATGTTCTCGATCACCTCGTCGGGGTGTACACCGGCGCGCGCCGCCGTTTCGCGAAACGGATACAGATTCACCACCACGAGATCAATCGTGCCGATGTTGTGCTCGGCGATCGCCGCCATGTGCTCCGGCAGATCGCGTCGCGCCAGCAGTCCGCCATGAATTACGGGATGCAGCGTCTTCACGCGTCCGTCGAGCATTTCCGGAAAACCCGTGATCTCGCTGACGTCGAGCACCGTGAGCCCGCTCTCGCGCAACGTGCGCGCCGTGCCGCCGGTCGAGACGAGTTCGAAGCCTAAATGCGCGAGTCGTGTGGCGAACGGAACGAGTCCGCTCTTGTCGGAGACGGAAAGTAGGGCGCGTGGCATGGGTTGGAGGCGTGGCGTCAGCGTGGAAAGAGCCGGGCGACGTCGGAGGCGATCGTCGTCGGATCGGACAGATGCGGGGGAGCAGGGTGTGGATCGGCGCTCAGGGAAAATCGCAACCCGGGCACATCGGGTGGGCGAACACTGTCGAACTCCCCGTGCACGCGACCATCGTCGCCGAGCACGATCGAGCGGGACGCAACGCCGGCAACGCACAAGGGCAGCAACCGATGTTCCATACGGAGCACGCGGGCCGCCAGCGTGGAGGGTGTGTCGCCCGGCAGCACCGGCACCGGCCACTGCGCCACGATTGCCCCGCGGTCGTACTGCTCGTCCACGAAATGCACCGTTACACCTGTGACCGTTGCGCCGGATTCGAGGACGGCGGCGTGCACGCGCTGTCCGTACATGCCCGCGCCACCGAACGCCGGCAGCAGGGCCGGATGCACATTCAGCAGTCGGCCGCCGAACGCGCGCACCACCTCGGGCGGCACCAGTTTGAGATAGCCGGCCAGTACGAGCAGATCGGCGCCCGCGGCGTGCAACGATGCAAGCAACGCGTCGCCGTTCGCGTGATCGTCGACGACTGCCGTCGGGATGCCTGCGGTGGTCGCCCGTGCGATGGCGCCAGCATCGGCGCGATTCGACCCCACCCAGACGATATCGCCGGCGTGGCGACCGCTCGACGCGAAGTGGTCAATGAGCGCCTGCAGATTCGAGCCGCCGCCCGACGCGAGGACGGCGATGCGGGCGCGCTGTTGCTCGGCGCGCGGATGCAGCGGCGTGGTCATGCCGACTCCGAGTGCGGAGCCGGCTTGGCATGCAGCGCCGCGAGCGAGAGTTCGACCGCTTCGGTGAGCGATGACGCGATGCGCACACGCGGCGAGACGTGCCCGCGCGCCTGCTCAATATCGCGCTCGTGTGTTTCCACTCCGGGTACCAGCACACCGAACCCATTGTTGGCGAGCGCCGGCTCCACATCGCGCCATCGATCGCCAATGTATGCCGAACGCGCGAGGTCGATGTGCCAATCGGCGGCGGCCTGCAGATACATGCCGGGGCCGGGCTTACGACACGAGCACGGTCCGGTCACGTCCGGCCAGTGCGGGCAGTGATAGGTGGCATCGACGCGCGCGCCGGCGCGCTGCAGCAATGCGTCGGTGCGCGCACGGACCGCTTCGTACTGCGCGGGCGTGATAAGCCCGCGCGCAATTCCCGACTGATTGGTGACGACGATGGCGAGAACGCCGGCCGTGTTGGCCTGCGCGACCGCGTGCCCCGCGCCCTGCAGCAGCCGCACGAGCGACGGGTTGGCGAGGTAGTGCGCATCGGCGATAAGCGTACCGTCGCGGTCGATGAAGAGGGCGGGGCGCAGCGCCTGTGGTGCGCTCACGGTTTCTTGACGGGCGGAATCGCGGACTTGGTGCTGTCTACCTTCGTGCTGTCCGCCTTTTTCGGCGGCTTGGGGGTGCTGAGTGTCCTCGCGGGCGAACGGGTCGTACCGGACAGACTGCGCACGCTGATGGCTTGAATCCGGAACTGCGCGCCGGGCGCGAGCGGCGCTTCGAGGGTCGCGAACAGTTCGTTGAACACCTTGCTCCGACGCATCTTTGGGGGCGGTGTGGTGTCCCGCGGCGGCGTCGGGCGATTGCCGCGCAGTTGCGCCAATCGGCGCGCTTCGCGCTCCTGCCGCTCCGCCGTCGCAAGACTGTCAAGGCGACGCCGCCGGTTGAGTGAGTCCAGGCGCGCGCGCTCGGCTGGGTTGGTATCCAGTTTCGCCTTCTGCGCCGCCGCGACCGAATCAGAGATGACTTTCTGTGCGAGCGAATCGCGCAGCGCGCGCTCCAGCGCCGTTTCCACCTTCAGCACACGTACGGACGCCGAATCGGCTCCCTTCACGGTGACCATCTGTGGCGAAAAAACCTGTCCGTTCATGAAGGGCTTGTCAAACGTCAGTTTTAGCGTCCGCCCGCTATCGACCAACGCCATGTCGGCGATGCGGAGCCCCACGGTGTCGTGCGGAAAGGCGTACAGCTCCGCCGTCGCGGTGGACGTGACGCTGACACTGGTGGTGTCCCATGACTCCGATGGATCGAGGTCGCGGTTGTTGTTGCGATCGGCGAAGGCGCGAATCGTGTAGTTGCCGGGCGGCATGTAGCGCAGGTCGTAGCGGCCGGCGGAATCAGCCAGCACCTGATAGGTGGTGCTGTCGGCGGCGATCGCTTCCACCAGCGCTTTGATCATCCCTTTGCCGGCAATCCAGTCGAACGCGACCCCCGTGATCGACGTTTTTGGAATCTCGCCGCCGGTGCTGAACACCACGCGGATTGTGCTATCGAGCGCGTTGGCGCGCAGATCGACGATCCCCGGGCTCACGGTCACCGAATAGACGGTGTTCGGCTTCCACCCTTTTTGGGGGCGGATCGTGATCTTGTTGCGTCCCCACGACACGTCGGGACGGCCGGCCTTGGGGCTGATGAACACCAACGTGTTGAGATCCGTCGCACCGCGCGGCGTTTCACTCACGACTTCGTCGAACTGGATGACCAGTTCCTTGGGTTTCACGCCGACGGCGCCGGTTGCGGGCATGGTGCGCAACACCACCGGCGGATTGCGATCTTCCGGGCCACCTTCGGGAGTGGTGACATTCGCGCACGCGGCTGCGATGGCGGTCACCACGCTCGCGGCCAGAATCATCAGGCCCGTACGTAGCCGTGCTCCCGCCGTGGTGCTGCGCGCGCCTGTAGGCATCTCCTCCCTCCCTGGTCCGATCATGCGCTCAACGACGCGAGCTTGGCCGCCAGCTGGTCACTCTTGGCACGCCACTCCGCCAGCTTGGCGCGCTCCGCCTCCACCACCGCGGCCGGCGCCTTCGACACGAATTTCTCGTTCGACAGCCGTCCTTCGAGTGCGGTGATCTGCGCGTCGAGCTGCTCCTTTTCGGCACGCACGCGCGCGGCTTCCTTGGCGAGATCGATCATACCCGCGAGCGGCACGACGAGTTCGAGTCCGACCGCCACCACCGCGTGTGCGGCCGCGCCGCCCGGCGCGACCTCGGACAACGTGACGCGTGCACGCGCCAGCGAGCCGATGACGGCGAGTTGTGGCACGAGCGCTGCGGCCATATCACCGCGTGCCACGAGCGTTGCATCGACCCAGGCGCCGGGTTGCACGCCGTTCTCGTTGCGCACCTGCCGGATGGACTGCACGATCGAGCGCGCCAGTTCGAATGCGTCGCCGGCCGCGGGGCGCGTGAGTCGCGGGCGCGGCCACGCCGCTTGTGCGATGAATGCGTTGCGCGGCGTTTGCGGCAACTGTTGCCACAACTCCTCGGTGATGAACGGCACGATCGGCTGCAGCAGACGCAAGGCGCCGTCGAAGGCATGCGCCAGCACGGCCCGAGCCACTTCGCGATCCGGCCCGTCGGCGGCGAGCCGCGGTTTGATCGACTCGAGATACCAGTCGGCCAACTCGTTCCACACAAACCGGCGCGCCGCTTCGGCGTATTCGCTCAGGCGCAGACCCCGTCCGCGCTCCGTGTCGGTCCACGTGTTGCCGTTACCGGGACGCGGCGGGCCGAGTGCGGCGTCGCAGTCGGCAATGGCCTGGTCGAGACGATCGAGAATCCACGCATCCGCTGCCGTGATGGCATCGGCGGGCAGCGCGTCGACCGACTGCACGGGCTCCGAACCCACGCGGGACAACAGGAACCGCGCGATGTTCCAGAGCTTCGTACAGAAATTGCGCCCCGGCGCAAAGGACTTGTCGAGATCGTTGGGGTCGAGCATGACATCGACGCCAAGGCCAAGTCCGGCCACCATCGTCCAGCGCAGCGAGTCCGCGCCATACAGCCGCACCACGTCGAGTGGATCGATGCCGTTGCCCAGACTCTTGGACATTTTGCGATGCTGCATGTCGCGCACCGTGCCGTGCAGATACACCGTGTGGAACGGCGCCTTGCCCATGAACCAGCAACCGGACATGACCATGCGCGAGACCCAGAAGAACAGGATCTCCGGCGCCGTCACCAGCACGTCGCCCGGATAGAACGCTTTGAGATCAGCGCTCTCCATGTCGGGCCAGCCGAGGGTCGACATGGGCCACAGCCACGACGAGAACCAGGTGTCGAGCACGTCGTCGTCCTGTCGCACGGCGCCGCCGCAGGTGGGGCAGGCGGTGACATCCGTGCGCGAGACGATGGGCGTGGCCCCGTCTGTTTTGGCACAGGCGTCGCAGTACCAGACCGGAATGCGATGGCCCCACCAGATCTGGCGCGAGATGTTCCAGTCGCGAATGCCCTCCAGCCAGTTCACGTATACCGCTTCCCACCGATCGGGAAGGATGCGCAACTCGCCGCTGCGCAGCACATCGAGCGCCTTGGCGGCGAGCGGTTGCATGCGCACGAACCACTGATCGGACAGGCGCGGCTCGACCACGGTGTCGCAGCGATAGCAGTGCCGCACACTGTGCTGATGCGGTTCGATCTTGACCAGTGCGCCTGCGGCGTCGAGCAGTTGGACGATGCGCGTGCGCGCGTCGAACCGGTCAAGTCCCGCGAGTTCGGCAGGCACGCGACCGGCGGCCAGCTCCACCTCGCGCACGATGCCGTCGGCGTCGATGACGACCGGCGATGGCAGCGCGTGTCGCTTCCCCACCTCGAAGTCGTTGGCGTCGTGCGCCGGCGTGATCTTCACGGCGCCCGATCCGAAGGCCGGATCGGTATAGCTGTCGGCGATGATCGGGATGCGCGCGCCGTTGAGCGGCAAGAGCAGCTCCTTGCCGATCAACCGCTGGTACCGCTCGTCGTCCGGGTTCACCGCCACCGCCACGTCACCCAGCATCGTTTCCGGGCGCGTCGTGGCCACCACAATCGATTGCGTCGGGTCGTCGGCCAGCGTATAGCGCAGGTGATAGAGTTTGCCTGTCGTCTCCGTGAATTCCGCTTCTTCGTCGGACAGCGAGGTGCCGCAGCGCGGGCACCAGTGGATCACGCGATGCCCCTTGTACACGAGTCCGTCTTCATGCAGCCGCACGAACGCTTCGCGCACCGCACGTGACAGCTCTGGGGAGAACGTGTAGGCGGTGCGGGTCCAGTCGGCGCTCGATCCGATCGCCTTGAGCTGATGCAGGATCTCGCCGCCGGTCTGTTCCACGAAGGAGGCCACCCGCGCGACGAACGGGTCGCGTCCCACGTCGAACCGTGTGAGCCCTTCCGCGGCCAGCTGCTTTTCCACGACGTTCTGCGTCGCGATACCGGCGTGGTCGGTGCCGGGCAGCCAAAGTGCCTCGTCGCCGGCCATGCGGCGCCAGCGTACGAGCACGTCTTGGACGGTGTTATTCAGACCGTGCCCCACGTGTAGCACGGCAGTGACGTTCGGCGGCGGCATTACGATCACGAACGGCTCGTGATCGGCGGCGCGCGCGGCATTGGCCGCAAAGACCCCGTGCTCGGTCCAGCGGGGATACCAGGCGGTCTGCGCGGCCGCGGCGTCGTGGTTCTGGGGAAGCGGAGTCTGCTCGGGCGATGTCATCTCTGAAAACTAAGTGCGCGTGCCCTCAGTCGGCGCGGGGCGGCGACAACGGCTCGCGCTCGTCGAGAGGGTCCTCACGCACGGCCGCATAATTCCCGGAGCTGTGGTTGCGCGGCGCCTCGCGCCC
>JBBQSM010000103.1:0-15665 GCA_038234895.1 Gemmatimonadales bacterium | reverse complement strand
GTACTATGTGCCGAACAACTGCGCGCTCATCGTCACGGGCGATGTGAAGCCGGAGGAGGTGTTCGCGCTCGCCGAAAAGATCTTTGGAGACTGGCCGCGCGGCTCGGATCCGTTCATCGCCGATCCCATTCCGCCGATTCCCGCACTCACCGGAAATAAGGCGCTCATCTCCGAAGAGCCGATCAATGCCGTGGCCGTACTCATACAATGGCAGGGCCCCAGCGTTGGCAAAGACCCCGGTGCCACCTTCGCCGCCGACGTGTTCAGCGATGTGCTCAACACGCCCGGCTCCACGTTCCAGAAGAACCTCGTGGACAGCGGGTTGTGGCAGGGTATTGGTGTGAACTACTACACGCTCAACCAGGTCGGTCCGATCTCCATCAGCGGGCAGACCTCGCCGGAGAAGTTTCGCGTGGCCATGGCAGCACTCGAGCGCGAAATCGCGCGTTTCACCGACCCCACGTACATCACGCCGGCTGAACTCGAAGCGGTAAAATCGCAGCGCGCCGTGTCGAGCGCGTTCGGCATCGAGAAAGCCTCGGAAATTGCGCACACCATCGGCTTCTGGTGGAGCGTCGCCAACCTCGACTACTTCATGAGCTACACCGACCAGATGGCGCAGCAACGCATCACGGATCTCATGCGCTACACGAAAACGTATGTGGAGGGGAAGCCCCGCGTGGTCAGCGTGCTGCTTGGCCCCGACGCAAAGCGCACGATCGGACTCACCGAATCGGAGTTGCTCAAGCCGTTCACGCGCCCGGTGGTGCGCCCGTGAGCGCCCGTTCTGTGAGCGCGCGTACGCTGTGTACCGCCATCGCACTGATTTCGATCGCCGCCCCGTCCGTGGCGCCATTGGTCGCGCAGGCCGGCACGACGCGACGCGTCTCGCCGGCACGGCCGCCCGTTGCCAAGCCGTCTTCCGTCGTCCCGACCCCCGTCGACGATGCCGGCGGTGACACGCTGACCGTGCGCTTCGAGGTGTCCGGCATTCCCGTGATTCTCCGTCGCGTCACGGCCAATACGGTCGTCGCGGCCAATCTCTATCTCCTCGGCGGCGTGCGGCAACTCACGCCGGCGAACGAAGGGATCGAGAGTCTGCTGCTCGAAGCCAGCGAGCGTGGTACACGCAAGTATCCGCGCGACGTGCTGCGCACGAAAATGGCGCGACTGGGCAGCGCGATCGGTGTCAGCCCCGGACTCGACTGGACGACGGTGGCGTTGCGCTCGACGGTGTCTGGATTCGACTCGACGTGGGCCATCCTCGCCGATCGGATTGTCGCGCCGAGGCTGGAGCCGGAGGACGTTGAGCTGGTGCGCGAGCAGTTCGTGAGCGGATTGCGTCAGCGCAAGGATAGTCCCGATGCCCTGCTCGATTTTCTCGCCGACAGCATCACCTACGTTGGGCATCCGTACTCGCTCGAGCCACTCGGCAGCGAAGCGTCGCTATCCGCTCTGACCATCGCCGATCTGCGCGCCTACCACACCTCGCAGATGGTCACGTCGCGCATGATGTTGGTCGTGGTGGGCAATGTGTCGCGGGCCCGCGTCGAGCGGCTGGTGCGCGAGTCCATCGGTCGCTTGCCCAAGGGGAGCTACGCGTGGAAGATGCCCGAGCCGCCGGCTGCGTTGCCGGCCGCGTATGTCGTGGCCAAGCGCACGTTGCCGACGAACTATCTGCAGGGGTATTTCCAGGGGCCGCCCGCCAACTCCAAGGACTACGCGGCGCTGCGACTGGCCTGCGCCGTGCTCTCGGGGCGTCTGTTCTCGGAGGTGCGAGGCAAGCGCAATCTCACGTACGATGTCGGCGCGCCGTTCGTGGAGCGTGCGTTCGCGTCGGGCGGGTTGTACGTCACCACCACGCAGCCGGACGAAGTGCTGGCCATCATGCGACAGCAGATCACTGAGTTGCAGGAAGGGTATATCACGCCGGAAGGTCTTGAGCGGCTGGTGCAACAGTTCATCGTCACGTACTTCCTTGACAACGAAACCAACGCGGATCAGGCCAACCTGCTGGCCCGAGCGGCGTTGTATCAGGGAGATTTCAGCAAGGCATCGAACTTCGTGGATGAGTTGCGGGCCGTCACGCCGCAGGACATCAACACGGCGGCACGCACCTATATGACCAAGGTGCGCTGGGCTTATGTCGGCGACCCGTCCAAGGTCACCCCCGCACGGTTGACGCGCTTCTGAGCACGCTCTCCATTGACCTCGCCTACACGCGCCACTCCGACATCGGGGTGGCGCTGTTGCATCAGAACACGGATGGAATCGTGCTCGCGCGCGGTCTGGCGGTGCCGCTCGACGGAACACCGGACGTGGCGCGGCTCGCCGACTGGATCGAGCGTACGGCAGACGCGCACGGTGTGCGCTGCCTGTGCATCGATGGCCCGCTGGGGTGGCAGGATCCGGTACGCGCCCACTCGGCGGGAGCGCTGCATTCGCGCGTGAGTGAACGACGTCTCAATGCACCGGGGAAAACCGGTCCGCCCGGACAGGTGAAACCGGGGCCGTACCTGCCATTCATCGCGTTCTCGATCGCACTGTTCGAACGGCTGACCTCGGGCGGCTGGACGCTTCCGGATGGAACACACACCGGCGCATCGGATCCATCGGCGCCGGCGCGGCTGATCTCGGAGACCTTTCCGACCGCGGCATGGCGCGCACTCGGTCTCACGCCGCTGCCTGGCAAGGCGCGGGCGCGAAAGGATCCGACCATCGTTCCGGCGGCGCTTGCCACACTGCAGCAGGTGCTCGGAGTGACGCTGCATGGCATCTCGACGCACGATGAGATTCAGGCGGTCGTTGGGGGACTGGCCGGCGTCTGGTGGGAGGCCGACAGCGGCGAGCGGGTGCAGTTCGTCGGCGTGCCGCCGGAACGTCTCGACGGAACGTGGCGCGAAGGTTACATCATGATGCCCGCGCTTCCTCTCCGCTAACCCCGCCGATGCCCGACGCTCCGGAAGACACGCTGTCTCGCCGCCGTTTCGTCGCGCTCGCGGCGGCCGCCGCTGCTGCCACCGTCGCCACCGCTCCATCGCTGAACGCCGCGCCGCCGCGCGCGACGCATGCCGCAGGGGGAACCGTGCTCTTTCAGGGCGATTCGGTCACCGACACGGGCCGCAGTCGCGCTGCGACGGGCGCCAACAATGCGTCGGCGCTTGGCAACGGATATCCATTGCTCATCGCGTCGGCCATGTTGCGCGAGCAGGCGAAGGCGCCGTGGCAGTTCTACAATCGCGGTGTCAGCGGCAACAAGGTGCCTGATCTCGAGGCACGATGGGATGCCGATGCTCTGGCGCTCAAGCCCGCGGTCCTCAGCTTGCTCATCGGCGTGAACGATTACTGGCACACCAAAACACACGGGTACAAGGGCACTGTAGCGGACTTCGCATCGCAACTGGGCGCGCTGTTGTCCCGGACGAAGACGGCGCTGCCGTCGGTGCGGCTGATCGTGCTGGAGCCGTTCGTACAAACCATCGGTGCCGTGAACGAGAGCTGGTTTCCAGAATTTACCGAACGCCAGGCCGTGGTGGCCAAGGTCGCACGCGCCGCCAACGCAACATTCGTCCCGTTACAGAAAGCATTCGACGATGCCGCACGCCGCAGCAGCGCGGCACACTGGGCGGCAGACGGTGTGCACCCCACGCCCGCCGGCCACGCGCTGATCGCCGAAAGTTGGCGCCATGCTGCGAAACTCTAGCGTCATTCGTTCGCGCCGTTCGCTCCTGCCGCTTCTCTGCCTCCCTTCTCCCTCTCTGTCCGATGCCCAATCCCTATTCGCGTCGCGACTTCGTCGGTGATTCGACGAAGCTCGCTTTCGGTGCCATGATCGTTCCGCGCTTCGTGCTTGGCGGTCCCGGCTATCGTGCGCCCAGTGCGAAACTGAACATCGCCGTCGTCGGTGTGGGCGGCATGGGCATGAGCAACCTGTCGCAAATGCTCGATGAAAACATCGTTGCATTGTGCGACGTGGACTTTCCGTATGCCGAACGCGCGCTGGCCGGCCGGCTCAAGCCGCAGCGCGGCGAAGCCACGCCGCTCAACATCAAGCTGGGCGAGGCATACACCAAGGCCACAAAGTACGCCGACTTCCGCGTCATGCTCGAGAAGCAGAAGGACATGGACGCGGTCGTGATTGCCACACCCGATCACATGCACGCCACCATCGCCAACATGGCGATGAAGATGGGGAAACATGTTTACGTGCAGAAGCCGCTCACCTACTCCGTGTACGAAGCGCGGCTGCTCGCCCGGACGGCCGCCGAAACGAAAGTCGTGACCCAGATGGGCAACCAAGGGCACTCCGCCGAGGGCACACGACGCATCAACGAGATCATCGCGTCGGGTGTGCTCGGAAAGATCCACGAAGTACATGTGTGGACCGATCGCCCGGTGCGCTATTGGGCGCAGGGCATTCCGCGCCCGATCGCGCCGGGTACCACGCGTCCGTTTCAGGCGCCGGAAAACCCGAACATTCCGCGGCAGTGGAATCAGGGGACGGTGGACCGCGCGGTGCGCGATGCGATGGCGATCAATCCGGCATCGCCGCCGCCGGGACTCGACTGGGATCTGTTTGTCGGCGCCGCGCCGGACGTGCCGTATCATCCCGCGTACCATCCGTTCGCGTGGCGTGGCTGGACCGACTTCGGTGTCGGCGCCATCGGTGACATGGGTGCGCATCTCATGGACCAGTCGTTCTGGTCGCTTGGCCTCGACTATCCGACGAGCATTTCGGCGTCGTCGTCGCCGTGGGGCGGCGGAGCACAGAACCCGGCCACGTATCCGATGGCCATGATGGTGCAGTACGAGTTTGCCGCGCGCGACAAGCAGCCGCCCGTGAAAATGTACTGGTACGATGGTGGACTCATTCCGCCGCGTCCGGAGATGCTGCCCACCGATGTGGCCCTGTCGATGGGCGATGGCGGTGGCGGCGTATTCATCGGTGAGAAGGGGATTCTCACGCACGAAACGTATGGGGCGAATCCGCGCATCTTCCCTGAGGCGGTTTCGAAGAAGGCCGAAGCGGTACCCAAGTCGTTCCCGCGCGTGACCACGTCGCATGAAGTGAATTGGATTCAGGCGTGCAAGGGCGAAGCGACGGCCAGCTGCCCGTTCGACTATGCTGCCAAGCTCACGGAAACGATGTTGCTCGGCATCGTGGCGCTGCGCAGCGGACAGGGGAAGAAGCTGTTGTACGACGGTCCGAACATGAAGGTGACGAACATTCCAGAGGCCAATCAGTATCTCACGCGCGTCTATCGCAAAGGCTGGGAGCTGTAGCACGCGCCCGCCGGACATACCGCATCATGCAGAACACTTCTGACGTTGCCGATGTCGTCGGAATCACCGCCGGAGACGGAGCGCGCGCGACCATTCATCTGGATGGCGCGCACGTGACGTCGTGGACTCCTTCCGGTACGGATAGCGATCGGCTGTTCGTGAGTGCACGCTCGGGCTTCGGCCCGGGTGTGTCAATTCGTGGCGGCATTCCGGTGATCTTTCCGCAGTTCGGTGCAGAGGGTGTGATGCCGCGCCATGGCTTTGCGCGCACCGCCCGCTGGACGTTGGTGTCCGCATCGGAGCAGGCACACGATGCGAGCGCGATGTTTCGCCTGAGTGATGACGCGCGTACGCGTGCCATCTGGCCGTACGCGTTCGTCGCCGAGTTGCAGGTTGTCGTGCATGGAGCCACGCTCGATGTCACGCTGTCGGTCGAGAACACCGGCGACAGTGCGGCGCAATTTACGGCGGCGCTGCATCCATATTTTCGCATGATGGATGCGTTTCAGGCGCAGATTGTCGGATTGCAGGGGCTGCAATACCGCGACGCGTTACGCGAACGTGCCGTAGAATCGGAGGCGGGCACGTCGCTCGCCATTCACGGCGAATTAGATCGTGTGTATTTCTCCGCGCCGGATCATCTCGAGATCCGCGAACCTGATCGCGTGTTGCGCATCGAGAAGCGTGGTTTCCCTGATGCCGTGGTCTGGAATCCTGGCGAGTCCGGCACACGAGGCCGGGCCGATTTCGAACCCGGCGATGAGCGAATCATGCTCTGCGTGGAAGCGGCGGCGGTGCAGCAGCCGGTTGTACTCGCGCCGGGTGCAAGATGGAGCGGTTCGCAGAGCATGACGGCCGTGCGGTAAAGCGATATGAACGGATAGCAACAGAAACCGCTCGCGGATACCACGCACAAAATTCATTGGTTCTTGTTGTATCCGTGAGCCGTTTCCGTTCGTATCGGTTGCTATCCGCGGCCGAGCCGTTCATCCGTTCCTATCCCAACCAATCCGCTTACATTGCCGACTTGGGCGGAGTCTTGCGCGGAAACAGTGCTGGCCGGTTCGCTGCATGGTATACGAATGAGGCAATGACCGCCGCGTTCAATTTCATATCGCGTTCCTGCACGCGCTCGTAGGTATCCATGTTGGAGTGGTGCGTGCGGGTGCCGTACTCCACGTCGTCCTGGATGAACTGGAAGCCGGGTAATCCGAGACCGTCGAACGCGAGATGGTCCGTGCCACCGGTGTTCGCGTGTGTCACCGTCTTCACGCCCTGGTCCTCGAAGGGCTTCATCCATGCTTTGAAGATCGGACCCGCTGCCGTGTTACCCTGCTCAAACACGCCGCGGATTGCGCCCGTGCCGTTGTCGAGATTGAAGTACGCCGAAAACCTTTTCGCGTCGGCCGTAACCGAGTCGCGCGTACCGAATTGCTTGCGTACATACGCGCGAGAGCCAAGCAACCCCTGTTCCTCACCCGTCCACAGTGCGATGCGAATCGTGCGCTTGGGCTTGAGTCCGGTTGCCTTGAGAATGCGCACCGCTTCGAGCATCGCCGCCGAACCGGCCGCGTTGTCGGTGGCACCCGTGCCCGCGTGCCACGAATCAAAGTGCGCACCGAGCATGACCACTTCGTCCTTCAGCTGCGGGTCGGTGCCGGGAATTTCCGCGATGATGTTGAACGAGCTCAGATCGTCGTCGTAGAACGTGTTCCTGACATCGAGCTCCATCTGTACCGGTACGCCCTTTTCCAGGTTGCGCAGAATGCGGCCGTAATGCTCGATCGCCAGCACGATCAGTGGCGTGCCGTAAGGTGTTTTCGGATCGCGTGATTGGCCGTTGTTGGTGAATACCGTGCCACCGTCGCCGCGTCCCGGCTCAAGCACGGCCGCCACCCGCTCCTGCGCAATGAACGCCTGGCGACGCACGGCGACTGCCTGTGCGGCGCGCTGCGCGTCGATCTGACGCAGTCGTGCGCTGTCCTGCGCCGTGACCGGCGCGGAGGCCGTGGCGCGCGGTCCCACCGGGGCACCGGTCGTTGGCAGCGGAGCCGCTTCCATGCGTGCCAGTTCGTCGTCGGTGCGACGCGAGGCGAGCGGTTGGAAGTTGGGCGTCACGGTCCGCATGGGTGAGAGCGCGACGATCTTTCCGGTGAGCTTGCCGCGATACGTCGCGAAGTCCGACTCACTGTCGATCTTCACGTAAATCACTTCGCTGGTGATGAGTCCCTTCGTGCCCGGTGTCCACGCTTGTGGGTACCCGATCACCGGAAATGCCACCGGGCTCGTG
The DNA here is from genome assembly GCA_038234895.1 of Gemmatimonadales bacterium. Taxonomy (GTDB): domain Bacteria; phylum Gemmatimonadota; class Gemmatimonadetes; order Gemmatimonadales; family Gemmatimonadaceae; genus Gemmatimonas. Next base: position 8,092 of record JBBQSM010000103.1, on the reverse strand, counting down.
ACCTGCGCGTAGAACTTATCGTTGGTCCATCCGCGTCCGAACGGCCCCCACGATTCAAGACGCGGGTTGGCCATCCCCCACAATTTGAGCTGCGCAATCGTGTAGTCCGCCGCACGTCGTGTGACCGGCGAACCGGTCAGACGCGGTCCGTGCACATCGGTCAGCCACGACATGAGCGACATCACCTGCGAGCGATCAAACGCCTCTGCACGGATCTTCGCGACAGCGGAAGCGTCTACCAGCTCGTTTGCGGCGGCGATGATCGGGGTGGCCGCCGCCTGTGCTTCGGCGGACTGCGCCTCGGCAGACGGTACCGCCGCGCCCAGCGACCACAACGCCAGAGGCACAGCGACAGACGCGGCACGATGCCATGCAGACGACGCGCGAGCCGCCGTGTGGCGAGCCGCCGTGTGGCGAGCCGTCGTGTGGCGCGACGTCGGGCGGTGGAACGCGGAAATGAAACGGACAGGTGGCCGAGCCATGACAACTCCGGAGGACAAGGACAACGCGATGAACGTGTGGGCGCGAATGGGTGCGACTCGGTGCACAGTGAACGGTGCACGCGGTCCGTCCGTTGGGCCAGACGGTCTCGCCATCGCATTATTCGTCGCGGTCCTTCGCGCGTCGCTATCCGCGCAGGATCGCCAGCGGCACGGCGACCGTGTACGCGGCGACCAGAAGTACCGCCGCGACGGAATTGCCGCCCTGCCACAGGCTGAGGTATCCGCCGAGCAGCACCACCGCTGCGCTCGCAGTGAACCACCATGGTCGAGGGGTGCCGATCGACCGAGCCATCAACGCAATCCTGCGGCCGAAATCCACTGCGCGTCATTCACCACGTACGCAAAACGAAGCGCATCGCGGGGCACCAGCACGCGCGCACGCCATGTGTCCCCGCTGTCATGTGCCAGCATTGTCACACCGCGTCGCCACGCGTTGAAGTCGCCCACCACCGATGCCGAACGCACCGCCGGACCGCGCAGCACGAATTCCACCACGCGTAACGTGTCCAATAGGCGTCCGCCCAACCGCGCCACCACCGAATCGCGGCGCGCCGCCGCCTCACCGGAGACATCGGCCGTGCGCGCGTTGCCGGACCGCAGGCCACCGAAGTCGACGTCCTGCAGCGGCACAACCGAATCGCCCAGAATGATCGCACTGGTTTCGATCAGACTGCCCACATGACGTTGGTCGAGTCGGCGCACCGACACCAGCACCACGAGCATGGCCAGCACGGCCATCCCGCCGAACGGCGAGAGCAATCCGCGACGCGACCAGCGCGAGGCGCGCATCGGTGCACGAAGTCGGCGCGGGGCCGATTCACATCGCACGCGATCCATGATGGCAGACCGTGACGACGCGGCGCTGACCACGGGGGCGCGCAACGTGTCGAGGACCCACGGGGACAGCTGGGGATCGCGCGATTCGCGCGCGGACTCACGCATGAAGATGCTCCGAGAGAAGGGCGCGCAACTGCGCACAGGCACGCTGCACGCGCATCTTGAGGGCGGATACGCCGACCCCGGTGACGTGCGCCATTTCGTCGTAACTCAATTCGTCGGAAAAGCGCAGGACCAGCGCTTCGCGCTGCGCCGGTCCGAGCTTCGAAAGCGCCAGCGCCAGCTCCTGGCGTCGTGCTGCGCGCTCGAGCGCGTCAGCGTCGTCGTCATACTGCAACGCCGTCTCGGCTGTCGCACTGTCGCCTGGACCAACAAAGCGACGATGCTTTGCGGCCATGGATCGGCATTGGTTGACCACGATGCGCGACAGCCACGAGCCAAACCGGTCACGCTCCCGATAGCTCCCCAGATGCCGGTACGCGCGCACGAACGCCTCCTGCACGGCGTCCTCGGCGTCGTCGCCATCGCCCAGCAGATGCGTGGCCACACGCAGACTGCGCGCGTGATGCCGATCCACGAGCAGAGCAAACGCCTCTATCTCGCCCATCAACACACGCCGCACGATCTGCGCGTCGGTCACTGTCTCAGTCACCGTCTCCGTGGGACGTTCCGGTCGCTCCATACCCCCCAACTCGGTTTGCCGGCGGATCGTCACAAGTCGCCGTCGCTGGCTGACCTACCCCACAGCCGGTAACTTCGCGCCACGAGGCGACTCTCCACCACCCTGCCTGCCGATCATGCCCCAGTCTATTGCCCGACTCCGCGACACTCGCTCGCCCGGTGCCATGCGCGCCGCGCTCCTTCCCTGCCTCATGATGACCGGACTGCTACTCGGGTGCGGTACCGGCACCGGCGATTCCGCCGAAAGCGCCGCAGAGCCGAGCCCGGTGTCGTATCAGGCGATCTCGAAGCTGGGCGACACACTGCGCGCGCTGCCGCTCTCCGCCGAGGTCCGCACCCGCTACGAAAGCCAACTCGCCGACGCGCGACGCGCGTATGAGCACACCCCCACCGACGCCGACTCCATCATCTGGTATGCGCGCCGGCTTGGGTACCTCGGCCGTTCGCGTGAGGCCATCGAGATCTATGGTCGCGGCATCGCGCTCGACTCGATGAATCCGTGGTACTACCGTCACCGCGGACATCGCTACATCAGCGTGCGCGACTTCGATCTGGCCGTCGCCGATCTGGAACGCGCGGCGCAGCTCGTCGAGGCGAAGCCGGATATCGTGGAACCGGACGGCCAGCCCAACGCACAGAACACGCCGATCGGCACGCTCCATTCCAACATCAACTACCACCTCGCGCTCGCCTACTATCTCAATGGCAACTACGACAAAGCCATCCCTATCTATCAGAGCGATCTGGCGGCGGCCACCAACGACGATCGGCGCGTGTCCACCACGCACTGGCTGTACATGAGTCTGCGCCGCGACGGCCGTGATGCCGACGCGGAACAGGCCATCGCACCGATCACGTCAGCCATGACGGTCATCGAAAACGATGCCTATTACCGCCTCAACCAGCTGTACAAGGGATCGTTGCCGCCGGATTCGGTGCTCAAGGTCGGCCCGAACGGCGAAATGTCCGTGACGGACGCGACGGCCGCATACGGCGTGGCCAATTGGCATCTGGAGAACGGCCGTACGCAGGAGGGCGAACAGTTGCTGCAGCGCATCGTGGACGGCGGCCAGTGGGGCGCGTTTGGGTTTATCGCCGCAGAAGTGGATCTGGCACGCCTGCGAAGCGCCCCGGCGACGGCGCGGTAATCCATAAAAAGTGACCCCGGTGCCGTCTCGTGAGAGCCGACACCGGGGACCGTCTCCCGGTAAGGAGCAGTTTCGATTTTCACTAAGTGATACGGTGCTACGGTGCCGCCACTACGCGCTTCGCTCGTGCTACTGGACTGTAGTACGGCAACAATCGTGCAACCGTACCGTCATCTCAGCGTCATCGCGATGAAACAGGGCATCCGGCGCCCCGATATCCGATGAGCAAGATCAGCGTGCAGGCGGACTCAAGCACGAAAAGTGTGAGTCGACGCACGAAATAGATCGACGAATCGCCCTCCGCAGTGACACAGGCCACACGACTGACCCGCGTTATCCGCTGTTCGGCGAACTCATCAATTCCCCGGAAAAGGGCGGTGCCGCAAACAGCTGCGTGCTCCTGTCAGCCCAGTCGTCCTCGCACCGTTATCTGCGTCACCAAAGCACCACGTATGCTGTGGACAGAGGTCGTCAGCACGTGACGCATGCGCGCAACAGGAACGCCGGCGAGCACAGCATTTACGCGCGTGCAGCCAAGACAGCTCGCACATCGTCGAGCGAACCGCCGACCGCGCGCAGCGCGACCAACGCATGGTACATGAGATCGGCAACTTCTTCGGTCGCGCGTGGCCGATCGCCATCGGTACATGCAACCGCCAACTCGACCGCCTCCTCCCCCAGCTTCTTGAGTCGCAGGTTGCGGTCATTCAGCAGGGTGCGCGTGTAGCTCGCCGGCGCATCGACGTCTGACGCCCGCTGCGCGATGGTCGCGTCGAGCGTCCCAAGCTGATCCGCCGCCAAGGCGCGCTCGCGGAAGCAGGAGGGCGTCCCCTCATGACAGGCAGGGCCCGCCGGACGCACACGGGCCAATACGGCGTCGCGATCGCAATCGGCGGTCAACGACACGACCCGCTGCACGTTCCCACTCGTGGCACCCTTATGCCAGAGGCCGCGCGTCCGCGACGTGTAGTGCATCTCGCCCACCCGCATGGTCAACGCCAGCGCCTCGCGGTTCGCGTGCGCGACCATCAACACCGCACCGCTGGTCGCGTCCTGCGCCACCACCGTGACCAGTCCGTTCCCCTTGCTGAAATCCAGCGTATCCAGATCGATCAGGGACGTCGGCGCGACGGTCGCGTCGTCGTTTCCCTTGCTGGATGTTGCGTCGTGGACTGTCGACTCGCTCACTGCTCGGCTCCGTGCAGAATGGCACGCGTGGCGTCTGCCAACCGCGCGTTTGTTGCCACGACGCTGCCGCCGAATGCGGTGTGTGCGCCGGACCACGACGTGAAAATCCCACCGGCTTCGGTGACGATCGGTTGCAACGCGGCGGCATCCCAGGGATTCACGATATCGTCCACCATGATCTCCGCACGTCCGGTCGCCAACAGCAAATAGCCGAAGCAGTCACCCCACGTGCGCGCCACGCCCACCCGCGCCACCAATGCGCGCCACTGCTCGCCGCGCCACGGCCGCTCCGGAAAGCGATCGTCTGTCACCAACGCGGTCGCCTGCGAGAACTCCGCCACCGACGACACCTGCGCACGGGCGCCATTCCACCAGCACCCTTCACCCGGCGCCGCGACCACGAGCTCGTTCACCGCCGGATAGCAGGCCGCGCCGGCCAGCACGGTGTCTCCCTCGCAACACGCAATCAGCGTCCCCCATAGCGGCACGCCGCGCACGAACGCCTTGGTGCCATCGATCGGATCAAGGATCCACTGACGCCGCGCATCCGGGCGCACGGCATCAAACTCCTCACCCTGTATGCCGTCGTGCGGAAACCGCTCGGCGATCCACGCCCGCGCCGCCAACTCCGCCTCGCGGTCGGCAATGGTCACGGGAGAGCCGTCGCCCTTGGTGTCCACGGCCACATCGCCGCGATACCACCGCATCGCGACACCGGCCGCCAATTCAGCGACCTCCGCGGCGGCCTGCAGCATCCCAGACGCGTTCGTACTCATGCGGCTGCGCCAAGCATGGCACGCACCGGCAGCCCCGCCTGCCGCATGGTCTCCTTCAGCGCACGAACGGTTGTAACGCCGTCGTGCAGAATGCCCGCGACCAGCACGGCATCGGCGCCGCCCACTTGCACCGCGTCCACCAGATGCGACGCCACGCCCGCCCCGCCCGACGCAATCACCGGCACATGTACGGCGTCGGCAACGGCGCGCGTGAGCACGAGGTCGTAGCCGGTGCGCGCGCCATCACGATCGATGGACGTGAGCAATACCTCCCCCGCGCCGCGCGACACGCACTCCTGCGCCCATGCCACCGCTTCGAGTGGCGTCTCTTCACGCCCACCCTTCACCCACACCTTCCACACGCCATCGGCGTTGCGCTTCGCATCGATGCTCGCCACCACGCACTGTGCACCGAACCGTTCACTGGCCTCGGTCAATACCTCGGGACGTGAGACAGCCGCCGAATTGAGCGACACCTTGTCTGCACCGGCACGTAACGCACGCGCCACGTCGTCCGAGGTACGGACACCGCCGCCGATGGTCAGGGGAATGAACAGCCGCTCCGCCGTACGGCGCGCCACATCCAGTAACGTGGCGCGCTCTTCGGCGCTGGCCGAAATGTCCAGAAACGTGATCTCATCGGCGCCCTGCTGTTCGTAGTACTCCGACAGCGCCACTGGATCCCCGACATCGCGCAGTCCCACGAACTGCACGCCCTTCACCACGCGGGAGCCTTTCACATCGAGGCAGACAATCAACCGACGGGTCAGCACGTCAGTTGTCCCGGATGTCGAGGCGCACGGCACCCTTGGTGCTGAATACGGCCCCCGATTCGACCAACGCCTGCCGCAGCGCAAAGCCGAGACCCTTCATCGCGGCCTCCACGATGTGGTGCTTGTCCGTGCCGCGCAGCACGCGTACATGCAACGTGGTCTTTGCGTTGTCGGCAAACGAGCGCAGGAAGTGATCGTACAGCGGTGACGGCAGCGGGCCGCGATAGTACGGGCGCCCACCGATGTCGAGTACGACCTGCACCAGCGCATCATCCATGGGCACAGTGCGCTCGCCATAGCGCGCGCATCCAGCCGGCGCGAAGGCCGCCACCGCCTGGCCGAGTGTGATCGCGACATCTTCGATCAGGTGATGGCGCATGTCGCCGGTGGCCTGCACGTCCAGATCCACGCCGGCGTAGCGCGCGAACGCCACCAGCATATGATCCAGAAATACATCACCAGTTTCCACGCGCGCCACACCGGATCCCGCAGTAATCGCAATGCGAATCTGCGTTTCTTTCGACTCCCGAACGACTACGGTCATGCGCCAAACTCCTCTGCGAGACGGCGCGCGTCGAGCGCGCCCGTGTATAACGCCATACCCAGGACCGCACCCGCAAGCCCGCGGTGCTCGAGTGCGCGCATATCCTCCAGCGACGACACGCCGCCCGACGCGTACACCGGCCACGCGCTTGCCTCGGCGACATCCTCCATCAACGGCAGGTCCGTTCCCTGCATCTTCCCTTCGAGATGCACTGCGGTCACCAGCACGCCGGCCAACGGCAGCGTGGCCAACTCTTCCACGAAGTCGATGACGTTCAGGCGTGACGTCTCCGCCCACCCCTTCGTGACCACCAAGCGCTCGCGTACATCGGCGGCGATGATCAGCCGACCCGGAAAACGGTGCGCCATCTCGGCGCGCCAGTCTTCGTCTTCGATGGCGCGCGTGCCGATCACCACCCACGTGGCCCCGTTGTCCAGCAGCCGCTCGATCTGCGATTCGTTGCGAATGCCGCCGCCCACCTGCACCGGTACGGTACTGTCGCGCAGGATATCACGAATGACGTCGGTGTTCGCGCCACGGCCGGTCGCCGCATCGAGATCGACGACATGCACGCGCTCAAAGCCTTGCCGCGTCCAGTCGCGTGCCACGGCGACCGGATCGTCCAAACGCACGCGTTCGTCGGCATAGTCGCCGCCCACCAGCTGCACGCAGTAGCCGCTGCGAAGGTCCACCGCCGGAATCGCGATCATGCCTGCTCCTTGTGAGTGAATCCACGGCGCGTCCGCTTCACGCGTTCGGCGTCCGCGAGAAAAGCGCGTACGAACCGCACGCCGGGAGCGCTGGACTTTTCGGGATGGAATTGGGTGCCAACCACCGCGCCGTGTCGCACCGCCGCCGCGAACCGGTCGCTCTCGTGCGTGCTCCACGCCACGACATGCGTGTCCGCGCCCTCCGCCGGCCGGCAAACAAAACTGTTGGCATAGTATGCCACGTCCAGCGCCGCCTCGCGCAATAACGGCTCGCGTACGTCCTCCAGCACGTTCCAGCCGATCTGCGGCACGCACTGCGCGTCCAGACGCGTCACCTGGCCAGCCACCACACCGAGTCCGAGACCGGGACCTTCATCGCTTCCGTCAAACAGGAGTTGCATCCCAAGGCAAATACCGAGACACGGCAGCCCGTCCAACAACGCGGCGCGCATTGCCTCGCGACCGGGCGCCAGTCGTTCGGCGGCGGGCGTGAATGCGCCAACGCCCGGCAGCACCAGCGCATCGGTCTCCTGCACGGCTTTCGCAGGGTCCGTCTCGACGCGTACCGTGGCACCGCTCAATTCGAGCGCCTTGACCAGCGAGTGCAAGTTGCCCGCGCCGTAGTCGAACACGGTGACGTGCAGGTCGAGCGTCGGATCCATGGCGCTCTCCGTCGTGCCGGGCGTCGTCATGCGTGCACTCTGGCGTCGGCGACTTCCGCGAGGGCAGGGCCGAGTGCATCGAGCAGGCGCTGCAGCAGCGGCCAGGGCCCCACGCTGATGCGCAATGCATCGCCCACATGCGGCAGGGCAGGGAACGGACGCACGGCGACACCACGCGCACGCAACGCCTGACCCACCGCCACGCAGTTGGCCACGGGAACGCACACGAAGTTCGCGGACGATGGCATGGGCGCGAGACCCATCGCGCGC
>JBBQSM010000102.1:0-16353 GCA_038234895.1 Gemmatimonadales bacterium | reverse complement strand
CCGGCCGGCCGCGCTCATCGCGGCGCACAAGAAGTTTCTGATGGCGCGTCTGGCCGACGTGGCGATCATCAGCAGTCTGATTCTGCTCTGGCGCGCCATGGGTACGCTCGAAATAGACGCGCTGGTCGCCGAGGCGGCGGGTTGGTCATCCGCGCCGGCCATGGTGCAACTGGCCGGTGTGCTGCTCGCGTGCGGCGTCGCGTTGCGATCGGCGCAGTTGCCGTTCCACGGCTGGCTCATTCAAGTGATGGAGGCGCCGACTCCCGTATCGGCGCTGCTTCACGCCGGGATCGTGAACATCGGCGGCTTCGTCATGATCCGGTTGGCGGCGCTGATGGTCCATGTGGACGCCGCGCAGCTCGTGCTGGTGGTGGGCGGTACGATCACCGCGACACTGGCGGGTCTGGTCATGATGACACGCGTGAGCGTGAAAGTGGCGCTCGCCTGGTCCACCTGCGCGCAGATGGGGTTCATGCTGCTCGAGTGTGGACTGGGCGCGTACTCGCTGGCACTGCTCCACCTCGTGGCGCACTCGCTGTACAAGGCGCATGCCTTCCTCTCCTCCGGTCGCACCGTCGACGTGTACGTCCGACGGACGATGCTCCCGGCGGTGACCCGCTCCGGTGGCGCGTGGCTGCTTGGTACCGGCGCGGCGATGCTGCTGTTCGTGGCCGCAAGCGCCGCGTTCGATCTGCGCGCGGCCGACGAGCCGACGCTCCTGGTGATGGGCCTTGTGATGGCGCTGGCGCTGGCGCCGGTGCTGGCGCGGGTCGTGAGCACGCGAGACCGTACCGCGATCCCCATGCTCGGCGCGGTGCTGGCCATGGTGCTGGTCTACGCATCGGCGCATTGGGCGATGGGCTTCATGGTGGCGCCGGTATCCGACGCGGGCGGCACGGCGCTGCTCGCATCCGGCCTCGTGGCGCTGTCGTTTGTCGCCCTGTTCGTCGTGCAGACCATCATTCTGACCCGCCCCTCCGGCCGATTCGCGCGCGCGCTCTACCCGGCGTGCTTCGCCGGCTTCTACCTCGACGAGTTCTTCACTCGCCTCACCTTCCGGATCTGGCCGCCCGCGCCCGCGCCGGCACGGGCACGCCCGCTGCGCCCCCGTGATCCCGTACTCACGGAGCTCACAGCATGAGCGCGTTACTACACGCCGAGCCGCTCTCGTCGCAGGAGTCGGCGCTTATGTCGGCCATTGACGGCGCCTGCGCGCGCATCGCACCCGCGTGGCCGCTCGACCGGATGATCGCCGTCAATCCGTACTGGGGGTTCGTGGAACAGCCGATTGAATCGGCGGCGGCGCAACTCGGCGCGCTCTCCGGTACGTCCCTGCTCATGCGCCGTCACTGGTTTCGTGCGCAGTGGCAGGCGGGACGCTTCGCCGCGCGACATCTGGATGTGGCGTGCGCATTGCGCGCGTCCGGCGACATCACCAGCCGCGAACTCATAGGCGCACTCTCCGCCGATGAGCACGAGCCGACGCCACGCGCGCTCATGTCCGACGTGGCGGATCTCACTCGTGATCTCGCCCATGCGATGTCATGGGGCGAGTACGTCACGCGTCATATCAGTCAGGCGTGCGCCGCGTTCTTCGACGACGGGCAGGCGCAGTGGGGGCCGGCACGCGATGCCGGACTGTGGCAGTTCTGGCGTGAACTCGCCCGGCACGACGGCGGCCCGCACCTGCTCATGGGCATTCGTGGCTTCCGCGCGGCTGCCGCCGCACTCCCGGACGATCCGCGCACGCTGATCGCAGAGGCAGTCCAGGCACTACACATCGCGCCGGACGCGCAGCAGGACTATTTCACGGCGCTCCTGCTCTCAGTGAATGGGTGGGCATCGGCGTGCGCGTTCAGACGCTGGGAAGCGCGGCTGGCCAGAGACGACGACGACCAGATCGTACATCTGCTGGCGGTACGACTCGCGTGGGAAGTGATGCTCCTCCGCCTCAGCGAAACCGACACCAGGTCCGCGGCGTGGCGCGATGCAAAACGGTCATGGACCGCGGTGGCAACGACCGCCGCGACCGCGCGTCGCGACGACTGGCTGCTGCAGCGCGCACTGGAGGCGGCGTATCAGGAAGCGCTCGTGGGGAAGCTACGTGCGGCACGTCCGGTGCTCACGCCGCATGCGCCAACCGTGCAGGCGGTCTTCTGCATCGACGTACGATCCGAAGTCTTCCGTCGTGCACTCGAAGCCGTCGCGCCCTCGGTGCAGACGCTCGGCTTCGCGGGATTCTTTGGTCTGCCGATCGCATACGCGCCGGTCTCGGGGCCCGTGCGCGCGCAGTTGCCGGGACTGCTCGCAGCGGGCATGACCGTGAAGGACGTACAGCGCGGTGACGGTTCGTCATTCGAGGGTGGTGCGTCGTCGCGCGAATGGACGGCGGCGATCAAGGAGTTGGGCACGCTGGCCGGTTCGGCGTTCTCGTTCGTGGAGTCGGTTGGACTGGGCTGGATCGGCGCGCTCATGCGTGATGGGGCGACGCGTGCCGCACGCACGGGTGATGTGCTGCGCGAACCAGTACGCTCGCGTCGCGATGTCGTACCGCAGCTGGCAACGTTTGCCGGCGACGGTTCGGTGGTCGATCTCGCGACACGCGTTGGTCTGGCCGCGGGCATCCTGCGCGCCATGAGTCTCACGCGTGCATTCGCGCCACTCGTCGCGCTCATCGGACATGGCGCGTCGACTGAGAACAATCCGCAAGCCGCCGGGCTGCACTGCGGCGCCTGCGGCGGCCAAACGGGTGAAGTCAACGCCCGCGCCTTGGCCGGATTGCTCAACGATCAGCAGGTACGCGAAGGGTTGCTCGATGAGGGCATCGACGTCACCGGCACTGTGTTTGTCGGCGGTCTCCACGACACCACCACCGACGACGTGACACTGTACGACGGTGATTTCGACACGACCAGCCATCGTGAAGCAATCGACGCGTTCCGCTCGCAGCTCGCCACGGCCGGTCGTGCTGCGCGTCGAGAGCGCGCGCCCACGCTTGGCCTGGCGCAAACGCCCGATGCCGACATCGACAACGCGATTCGCGCCCGTGCAGCAGATTGGTCGGAGGTGCGCCCCGAGTGGGGACTGGCCGGCAACGCCGCGTTTATCGTGGCACCGCGCGAGCGCACACGCGGTGTGGACCTCGGCGGGCGGTCGTTCCTGCACGACTACCGCTGGCAGGACGACACGAACTTTGGTGTCCTCGAGCTGATCATGACCGCACCGATGGTCGTGACGCACTGGATCAACATGCAGTATCACGCCTCCACCGTGGATCCATTGCGCTACGGCAGTGGCAACAAGGCGTTGCACAACGTCGTCGGCGGACACCTCGGCGTCATGGAGGGCGCCGGCGGTGACTTACGCATCGGGTTGGCGTGGCAGTCGGTGCACGATGGTACGCGCGAACGCCACGAGCCCATCCGGCTCTCCGTCGTGATCGAGGCGCCGGCCGACGCGATCGACGCCATCATCGCCAAGCACGCGGTGGTGCGCGACCTCGTGCACAACGGGTGGCTGTTCCTGCATCGGCTCGATGCGGAGGAGAACGCCGTGTATCGTCGCGAGCAGCGTGGGTGGTCGCGGGTGGCGGCTGGGGAGGGGTAGTGATCACGGGTCTCACATCTGCCTTCGGTCGTGCCTGAGCATGGCCTTCGCGCACCGGCGGATTGAGCCAAGTCAGCGGCACTCACGCTGGGCAGTGACCACGCGCTGCCAGAAGACGAGCACGCTCTGCCCGTCCGTGCCGTTGACACTGTATTCGTGTGACACGATATTCGTGTCATGAAGAACGTCACCATCACTCTCGACGAGGACGTCGCCCGCTGGGCCCGAATTCGCGCCGCCGAGCTCGATACCAGCGTCTCCCGGATGCTGGGCGAACTGCTGCGCGAGCAGATGTCGCGCGAAGTCACTTACGCCACGGAAATGCAGCGGTACCTCGTCCGCGAGCCGCAACGACTGAGCACGCCCGGCGACCGCTACCCATCACGGGCCGAGCTGCATGAGCGATCTGATCTTCGTTGATACGAACGTGTTCGTCTATGCGCTCGATTCAGCAGCTGACACCAAGCACGCCGCAGCACGGCTGTGGACCACAGCGCTCTGGGAATCGCGTCGCGGCCGAGTGAGCGTGCAGGTGCTGCAGGAGCTGTATGTCACACTCACGCGCAAGCTCCGGCCGGGACTGCCAACAGACGCGGCGCGCATCGAGGTGCGGTCGCTGTTGCCTTGGATGCCCATCGAGATCAATCCATCCATTCTCGAGCGCGCCTGGCATGTCGAAACGCGATTCCAGCTCTCGTGGTGGGATGCCCTCATCGTGGCGAGCGCGCAGGCCGGTGGTTGTCGCTATCTGTTGACTGAGGATCTGCAGGATGGACAGGATCTCGACGGGCTGCTGGTCGTGAGTCCGTTTCGGGTGACCCCGACTGACCTCAGCTGACCATTTGTCAGCGCACAACGAAAGGGTGGCGTCCCCGTAGATCGGGAACGCCACCTGTGTGCGGCTCTCGTAGTTTCCGCTCAGCGCCGGGTACTAGTACCGGTAGTGATCCGGCTTGAACGGCCCGTTCGTGTTCACGCCCAGATACGCCGCCTGCTCGGTGTTCAGCTCGGTCAGCTTCACGCCCAGCTTGGCCAGGTGCAACCGCGCCACCTTCTCGTCCAGATGCTTGGGCAGCGTGAACACGCGCTTGCCGTACGACTCGGCATTGGCGTGCAGCTCCAGCTGCGCCAGCACCTGATTCGTGAAGCTCGCGCTCATCACGAAGCTCGGATGTCCCGTCGCGCAACCAAGGTTCATCAGGCGGCCTTCGGCGAGAATCAGAATCGAGCGGCCGTTCGGCAGCACGAACTCGTCATACTGCGGCTTGATGTTGATGCGCTTCATGCCTTCGACCTTCTTGAGCCCGGCCATATCGATCTCATTGTCGAAGTGACCAATGTTCGCGACAATCGCCTTGTCCTTCATGCGGCTCATGTGTTCGACGGTGATGACGTTCTTGTTGCCCGTCGCCGAGATGAAGATGTCCGCCGTGTCGACGATGTCTTCGAGCGTCGTGACCTGGTAGCCTTCGAGCGCGGCCTGCAGTGCGCAGATCGGATCGATCTCTGTGATGATGACGCGCGCGCCCTGCCCCTTGAGCGCCTGCGCGCAGCCCTTGCCCACATCGCCGTAGCCCATCACCACCGCGATCTTACCGGCGAGCATCACGTCCGTCGCGCGATTGAGGCCGTCGATGATGCTGTGGCGGCAGCCGTACAGGTTGTCGAACTTGGACTTTGTCACGGCGTCGTTCACGTTGATGGCCGGGAAGGCCAGCGTGCCCGCGCGCTCCATCTCGTACAACCGATGCACGCCCGTGGTCGTCTCTTCAGACACGCCGCGAATGCCCGCGAGCACTTTGGTCCAGCGACCCGGATTGCGCTTCTGCTCGGCGCGCAGCAGGTCGAGAATCACGCCCCACTCTTCCGGCTCGTTGTCCGCATCAAAGCCGGGGATCGCGCCCGACTGCTCGTACTCGGCGCCGCGATGTACCAGCAACGTCGCGTCACCACCGTCATCGAGCAGCAGGTTCGGGCCGCCGCCGTCGGACCACATCAGCGCCTGCTCCGTGCACCACCAGTATTCCTCGAGCGTCTCACCCTTCCACGCAAACACCGGCGTGCCCTTGGGCGCGTCCACGGTACCGTTCGGACCGACGGCCACGGCGGCTGCGGCGTGATCCTGCGTGCTGAAGATGTTGCACGACACCCAGCGCACATCGGCGCCAAGTTCCACGAGCGTTTCGATGAGCACGGCCGTCTGCACGGTCATGTGCAACGAGCCCATGATGCGCGCGCCCTTGAGCGGATGCTTGCCCGCGTACTCCGTGCGTAGCGCCATCAGCCCCGGCATCTCGAACTCGGCGAGACGAATTTCCTTGCGCCCCCACTCGGCGAGCGACAAGTCCTTCACTGCAAACGCCGGGCGATCGAGCGCCGTGAGCGCCGATACGCCTTGCTCCGTCATCACTGCTGTGGCCATTGCCTGAGATCCTCGAAAGGGCGAGCGGGAAAAAGAACGAATATTACGACTGCGTTATGAAGTGCGACCAAGCGTTACTGAGCGCTACTGAGCGTTATGACACCGAAGCCGGCACCGCCGCGAACGCCGTGGCTGTGAACAACGCCGGACCAGTCGCGTCCGGATCGACGGGCAGGGGTGCATATCGCACACCGGAAAATCCGGCGGCGTCCAACCACGTCGACAGGGCCTCGGCGTCGAAGCCGAGCCAGACGTGTCCCATCTGCAGGCGATACTCCTCGTGCGCATGTGCGCGCATGTCGGCAACGAGCAACCGTCCATCGGGGCGCAGTACGCGACGCGCTTCCGTAAGCACGCGCAGCGGGTCCGCCACGTGATGGAGGACGAACATGAGCACCGCCGCGTCAAGCGAGGCATCGGGCAGCGGCAACGCTTCGAGCGATCCTTCCGCCAGCGTCACGTTGTCGGCGCCCAGCAGTCGTGCGCGCGCCGCCGCCAGCATGGCCGGCGACCCATCGATCGCATGCACGTGCGCCACATGCGGTGCGAGCGCCGCCGTGAGTGCACCCGTGCCGCAGCCCAGATCTCCAACGATCAGCGCCGGTTCGAGCAGCGCGAAGGCGGCCGACAGGTCGGCGCGGGCGCCATAGAGCATCGTGCGTGTGGCATCCCACTCCGCGCTGGCTGTGGCAAAGAACGCCTCGCTGCGCGTGCGACGTGCCGCCAGCACCGCGTCCACGCGGGCCGTGTCCTGCAGCGCCGCCGGTGTGGAGAGCATGGGCGCGCGGACCAACGCCCAGAGCGCGCGGGCCTCGTCGTCCAACGCGACCGCGCGTCGGTACCATCGGCTGGCCCCCTCGGCGCGGGAGCTCACCCATTCCTCGTCGGCCAGAATGCGCAGATGCCGGCTGACCGTGCTTTGCGGCAACTGCAGCGCCGCGCACAGCTCCCCGACCGTCAGCTCCTGCCGCTCGAGCACGAGCAGCAGCCGACAGCGCGTCGCGTCGGCCAGCTCGGAGAGCCGGTCGTGAATGGCGAGTCGCGGTGAGGTCATCGGGAGAATATCCGCATATCCGGATTAATGGATAGTCTGTTTGTCATCCTCCGTCAACTGTCCCGCCCGCACGGGGGGCGGTGCGGATATTCGACGTTCGTGCGGTTGTAGGGTCGGCAGGCGTCTCGAAGATGTTGTGCCGGTTGTCAGACCGCTCCCGCATGTTTGCCTTAACTTCGGCACCGTTGGGTTGAATGCTCACTACGGGATAAAAGCGTGCACGCATCGCCAGTCTGGCCGTGGGGAAAGCTCGAGCGGAACGCCGCCGGACACATTATCCGCTGGCAATCGCTTCAGGATCATTCTGAGGACGTGGCTGCCGTGTTTCGGGCGCTGTTGCACCTGCCGGGGATTCGCACCCGACTTGCGAAGGTTGCCGGCCAGGATGCGCTCGATGATAGTGCCATCGACCGCTTGGCCTATTTGGTGTTCCTGCACGACTGCGGAAAGGTGAATTCGGGATTTCAGGCCCGAATTGATTTAGAAGCGTCCGTGGTTGGCCATATCGCGCCGATGGCGGCGATATGCGGGCGGAGGGCCGAGCCAATTGTCAGCGAGCGGGCGCTGACGGCTCTCGCTGCGGACAGGCTCGAGTCGTGGGGACCGGCGATCACCCCGCTCTTCGACGCCATCCTGTCGCATCATGGTCGTCCGTGGCCGCGGGACGACGACGGGCGCCTGCTTGCCAAGCACTGGCGTGTGCTGGACGGCTACGATCCTGTCGCGGAGCTCGCATCGCTCCGCGCCGACGCGGACGCGCGGTTCGCAGCTGCGCATGTCGCGGATGCGTCGCCGCTGCCATCGACGAACGAGTTCGTGCACGGTATTGCCGGCCTGGTGCAACTGGCAGACTGGATTGGGTCGTCCGGATGGACGCGGGATCGCATCGCGATGCCGGCGAACGACTGGTCGTCACAGACGTTGCGGGAGATCGGCCTCGACCCGTCGCCGTATCGGAGTGCACTGGATTCATCCGCCGATTTCGTGAAAGTGTTTGGACGAACGCCATATCCGCACCAGACGGCGTGTGGAGACGGAACCGCACAGCTCATGATTCTCGAGGCGGAGACCGGATCGGGGAAAACGGAGGCTGCCCTCTGGCGTTTTCACCAGCTGTTTCTCAACGATTGTGTGGACGGCATGTACTTCGCGCTGCCGACCCGTACTGCTGCGGCACAGTTGCATCGACGGGTGCAGGAGGTCGTGAAGCGACTGTGGGGAGAGAACGCTCCACCGACGGTCATGGCGGTGCCCGGATACCTCGACGATCAGCCACGTGGAGGGCTGCCTGCCGCGGCGGATGCGCACGATGGTCCTGAGCGCGACACCCGATCACGCCCGGTCTGGGCGGCCGAGCATCCTAAACGATTTTTCTCCGCGATGATCGGCGTCGGCACGATCGATCAGGCGCTGATGGCTGCGCTGCGAGTGAAACACGCGCACTTGCGCGCGTCGTGTCTCATGCGGCAGCTGCTGGTCGTCGACGAGGTCCACGCCTCAGATCCGTATATGCAACGGCTGTTGGAGCAGTTACTCCAGGACCACATTGCGGCAGGGGGATACGCCTTGCTCCTGTCGGCGACACTTGGAGCGGAGGCACGCCGTTCGCTGATGGAAGCGGCCAGCGGCGGGCGACCGCGTGACCTTGCCCGCATCTCGCTGCACGATGCGCAACAGACGGCGTATCCGCTGCTCTCAGTAGACGGGCGCCAACAAGTCCCGCTGGAACCTGACGCGACGTTGCAATCCAAGTGCGTGCAGATACACGCCGAATCGCTATTGGATGATCCGGTTCGCGTCGCCAGACTCGCCCTTGAGTCGGCGAGTGCGGGCGCGAAGGTACTCATAGTTCGGAACACTGTCGCGGGCGCGGTTGCGATGCAGCGCGCACTTGAAACTGACGTCTCTGTCGATCGGTCGCTGCTGTTCACCGTTGCCGGGCAAACTACGCTGCATCACGGACGATTCGCCCGAGAAGATCGTCGGCTGCTTGATGGAGCGGTCGAGGGATGTATCGGTCGAATGCGTCCAGGTGGCGGTCTCGTTATCGTAGGTACCCAGACGCTGGAGCAGTCGCTCGACATCGACGCGGACTTGCTCATCACGGATCTCTGCCCAGTCGACGTGTTGCTGCAGCGGATTGGACGACTGCATCGGCATTTGACAGACGGCGAAGGAGCCGCGCGCGTGCGCACAGTCTCGTTTGCGTCACCGACCTGCATCGTGCTCACGCCCGTCAATGGATTGGCAGACTTCCTGCCATCGCGTCGCGTAGGTGGCGGTGATCGTCATGGACTCGGTCATTCACTGGCGCAAGGGATTGTCCGCGGCGTGTACGCAGATCTCTCGATACTTGAAGCGACTCGCAGACTCATCGTCGAGAACCCCGTCTGGACGATTCCGACAATGAATCGCTGGCTGGTGGAGTCAGGCATACACACTGAAGCGCTCGACGCGCTTGTCGAGACGATGTCGGAAGAGGAGCGGGAGAAATGGAGGCACAATCGACAGCGGGTCGAAGGCGATGAACTCGCGCAGGTGGGCACCGCTGCCGGAAGTATACTGCGCAAGAACAGGGACTTCATGGAGCAGGGGCTCGACGACGGGGAGCGCATCACAACCCGGCTCGGCGCGGATGACCGGCTCTTGCAACTGCCGCCCAACACGGTGGGACCATTCGGCATCGTGATTTCGCAGCTGGCTGTACCGAGTTGGATGCTGCTAGGCGTTGACGCGGACGCCGAGCCGGTGCTGGCGGAGCGCTCGAGTGGAACGCACTTTGAGTTCACTGTTGGCGAGCGACGCTTTGTTTACAGTGCGCATGGACTTCACCAAATGGCGACCCTGTCATGATAAGATTCTCATTGCTTGATGGGCCGACGTTCTCCGTGATCGATCCGGCCTCGCAGGCGCGTTCGATGCTCACCTTGCCTGGCGTGTTCGCCGCGCTGGTGCGTGACGAGATCGATGATTTTCCGGCGCTGCGTCCGCACCAGCGACACGTGTGGCATGCGTTGCTGGTACAAATTGGCGCGTTGTATCTGCATCGGAGTTCGTCTTCAGAACTCCCCGATTCCGAGCATGCTTGGCGCGATAGCCTATTGTCACTAACGCCCGATGATCTGGACGGAGCAGCATGGGCCATGGTTTCTCCGTTGAATCGGCCGGCGTTTATGCAGCCGCCGGTACCGGAGGGATCGCTGGCTGGGTTTAAGTCGATCCGGACGCCTGACGATCTCGATCTGCTGGTGACCGCGAAAAATCACGATGTAAAGCGTGAGGCGATGCGTCACGCCGCGCTCGAGCAGTGGGCGTTTGCGCTAGTCAGCCTTCAGACACAGGAAGGCTTTCTCGGTGCGGGGAACTACGGCATCAGTCGAATGAACGGTGGATTCGCGAGTCGACCAGGAATCGGCGTTGCGCCACGAGGAGGTCCCGGACGTCGATTTAGACGCGACGTCCAACGACTCGTAGACCTTCGTGCAAGTCTCTTGGAAGAGTACGACAGCTATCCATCTCATGATGGGCGCGAGTTGCTGTGGTTGTATCCGTGGGAAGGATCGATATCGCTGTCTCCCAAGTCACTTGATTTGTTCTATATAGAGGTGTGTCGTCGCGTTCGACTGGGTGCGGACGCGGCGGGCGAGCTATCCGCGTTCGGCAAGGGGACCAAGGCGGCGCGCATTGACGCAAAGGCGCTCAAGGGACGGACGGGTGATGGGTGGACGCCGCTCATGCCGGACGGGGGCGATCGAAAGGCACTGACCATCGATGGCGGAAGCTTTGGCTATAAGCGGTTCACTTCGCTGCTTTTTCCACGAAGCAGCGACGCCGACGCGCCGCAACGATCGCCGCTACAGACCATCGCCCCCGACGATGATGAAGACGGGCTGACAATCGTCGCACGAGGACTGGTGCGCGGTCAAGGAAAGACCGAGGGCTATCACGAGCGTCGAGTGGCCGTGTCGAAGTCGCTTCGTCGGTTTCTTGTAGAACGGCCGACCGACAAGGGCGCTGCCGTCGCCACAAGTCGGGTTGAGGACGCGGGCACGCTCGCGCGCAAGGTGCTGTATCCGGCTGCGCTGCAGGTCTTCACCGCAGCACCGCTCACAGGCGAGCGCAAGCGCGATGATGACACGGCCAAGAAGCGTGCGAGTCGGGTGCTCGATCTCTTTGATCGCGCGGTAGATCGCGAGTTCTTCTCGGATCTCTCAAAGGAACTCGACGTCATCGACGACGAAGTGGCCGCGTCTGTCGTACGCAGTCGATGGATCGAGCGCATGATGAAGCTAGCGCGCGATATGCTCGATGATTGTGCGCGCTCTGCGCCCTCGGCGGCGATGCGCACATATCGGACGCGTGCGAGGTCGCGCGATGTCCTAGAGTACGGTTTTCGCAAGCACTTCGGCGCCCGTGTGCAGGCGTCCGACGAGGTAGGTGTGGCGCTGGCCGACGACGTAACAACACTCCCCTTTCATCTGTGAGCCTCGCTGTTATGACCGAAACATCGACAGAGGCAACTTTTGCTCCCCAATCGCGCTCGCAGCTTCTTAGCGCGGTAGCGCGCCGAATCCGGGATCCACGCACGTCGACCGGTGCGATGGCCTCGCTTCGACGGGGATCGAGATTCGACGTCGCACGGCAGGCCGCCTTCCACGCAGTGACGGCAGACGTACCCGATCACCGTTTACCGCCGCATGAACTCCATCGCTGGGCCGCTGTCGCGCAATGCATGGCCGTCACTGGAATTCCCGCGAAAGCCGGACTGCGCGACGGTGGTGCGTTGGCACAGGCCAGACTGTCCGAGTCAAGGTTTGCACGCCTGCTGGCATCACATGGTGATGGTTTCTTCGACCAGCTGCTGCTCATTGCGCGATATCTGCACAGCAAGGACATGCCCATCTCGTGGCAGGACCTCGGCGAGTTGGCGCTGACGGACGATCTCGCCGATGACCGCGCAGACGCTGTGCGTCTGACGCTCGCCCGCGACTACTACCGTGCGCTGGCCAGCAGCGTATCCGCATCCTGATTCCGCTTATCCCACATCAACCCGGATCCCGATGAGCACTCCACGTTTCCTGCAGATCCACTTTCTCACGTCCTACGCCGGTGCCCTGCTGAATCGCGACGATGCCGGTCTCGCGAAGCGCCTGTCGTATGGTGGTGCCGTGCGCACACGCGTGTCGTCCCAGTGCCTCAAGCGGCACTGGCGCACCAGCGCCGACGGGTGGAGCCTTGCCGCGACCGGCGCGAACCTATCCACCCGCACGCGCGATGTCTTCAAATACGCTGTACGCGAGAAGCTCGTAGAGCTGGCGCCTGCGGTGAGCGGCGAGATCCTTGATGCCGCCGGCGCTGCGCTCTCGCGCGGATTGTACGGAGAAAAGGCGGACGATCCCAAGAAGCGGCAGGCGCTTCTGCTTGGCTGGCGCGAGATTGAATTCCTGACGGCGCAGTTGGCGGTTGCGGTTCAGGAAGCAGCCGATCCAAAAGCAGCTGCATCGGCCGTGGAAGCAATGTTTAAGGGCAAGGAGACCAAGGCCAATCTCTCGGTCATTCGTGAATCTGCTGGCGCACTCGCTGCTGGTCTCGAAGCGGCGCTGTTTGGTCGCATGGTGACCTCAGACCCGGCCGCAAACACGGACGCCGCGATGCACGTCGCGCATGCCTTCACTGTGCATGAACAAGAGTCGGAGACCGACTACTTCACCGTTGTCGACGATCTCAAAGCGCGAGTCGAGGATGAAGACTCAGGATCTGCAGGGATTTTCGACACCGAGCTCACGTCAGGACTCTACTACGGCTACGTCGTGATTGATGTGCCGTTGCTCGTTGCCAATATCACGGGCGCGAAGCCCGATCAGTGGTCTGCGTCTGACGTAGATCGCGATCTGCCTGCGAAGG
Source organism: Gemmatimonadales bacterium (assembly GCA_038234895.1). Lineage (GTDB taxonomy): Bacteria > Gemmatimonadota > Gemmatimonadetes > Gemmatimonadales > Gemmatimonadaceae > Gemmatimonas. The sequence continues at coordinate 3,367 of JBBQSM010000102.1, read as the reverse complement.
TGGTACAGCATCTCGTCCACCTGATCGCCACGGTATCTCCCGGTGCCAAGAAGGGCTCCACCGCACCATACGCATTCGCCAACACGCTGCTCATCGAGGCGGGCGCTCGCCAGCCGCGATCGTTGGCCTCCGCGTTCGAGAGTCCCGTGCGCGGCGGTCGCGGTATCTCGGTGAGCAGCGTGGCCGAGCAGGCGATGTTCGGGCGACTGCGCACGATCGATCGCGCGTACGGCTCCGATGGCGCACGTCGGTTCCTGTCGGTTACGCAAGACAGTGTCGATGGCATCGGCGATGCAATCTCCATCGACGAGATTGCGACGTGGGCGGCTGAGCGCGTTCGTTCGGCATCGATTGCCTGATGTCGCATCGCTATCTCATTCTCAAGCTGGAGTCGCCGATGGTGGCGTTCGGCGACACGATGATCGACAGTCTTGGACCGATCCGGGAAACGCCATCGATTTCTGCGATCGCTGGGTTGCTTGCCAACGCACTGGGACTTCGGCGCGAGGAGTTTGCGTCATTGTCGCGACTGCAGGAGCGGCTCGTGCTGGCCTGCCGCATTGATCACGTGGAGAAGCGGTTCTCTGACTTCCAGACCGCGCAACTCAACGGGAAGGATCGCGGCTGGACCACGTTCGGTGTGATTCAGGAGCGGGCCGGTGGTGCCAGCACTTTTGACAGTCCGCACATTCGCGAGCGCGACTACGACGCCGACGTGCGCATGGTGATCGCACTGCGTCTGCGCGATGCCGAAGAATCACCAACGCTCGACGACGTGGCACGCGCAATTCAGTGGCCCGCGCGGCCGCTCTTTCTCGGCCGCAAGTGTTGTCTGCCAAGTGCGCCGATGTTTGACCGCACTGTTGACGCGGAAACGGCATTCGACGCGCTGCTCGGTGTTCCCCTGCTCGAGCGATCTCGAGCACGCGGTCGGCAGTCGCAGACACGTTCCAGTCACCTCGTGGTCACGTTGCCACCAGACGAAGCGTGTCCGGCGGGTTTCGAAACGATCTATTCCACCGAGCGACGCGATTGGCCGGCCGGCGTACACGCGGGCGAGCAACGACGCTTTCGCGGAACCGTTGATCCTGCGCACTTCGCAGCGGGAGAGATCTCGTGACGCTGCACATGCACGCATTCCAGCCGGACCTCGGCACGCTGATGCGCTTTGCGACACGCGAGCGCCTCCTGCCGCCGGGTGGTGATCTTGGATATCTGTTCCATTCCGTGCTTTCGGGGACGTTCGGTGAGTCGGCACCGAAGCCGTTCATTTGGTGTGCACCAGGCACGCGCAGTGGCGGCGCTGCTGGTCGTCTGCTGTGCTATTCCCCACTGTCCCTCGACGACCTGATCACGCACATCGTATCGTTCGCCGAGCCGACCATCGCCGCCTTGCTCGACGTGGACAGTGCGGCGAGCAAGTCGATGCCCGAAATGTTTTCGCCTGGATCGCGGCTTGGGTTTCGCGTTCGTATCCGTCCGGTCGTGCGCACTGGCAAGGAACGCGATGGCACGGGCGGAAGGGAACGCGATGCCTACATCGACGGAACCACCGGTGTGGAGCACTCGGACGGTCGCGCGGCCTGCTACCTGCAGTGGCTGCACAAGCATCTGGCAGCGGGAGGCGCACGCCTTGAAGGTGGGACGATCGAGGCGTTCATGCTGACTCGTCTCATGACGCGTGATCGCAGTGGCGAGAGGTCCCGTCGTGATGCGCCCACCGGCCCTGACGCCATGGCGTGTGGCACATTGACAGTCGACGATCCGCAGCGCTTTTCCGCACTCCTCGCAAGAGGAATCGGACGCTTTCGGGCATTCGGATTCGGGATGTTATTGCTTTCACCACCCACGCGACCGACAGGCTGATGCTCGCCGGTCGACTTGGACTGGAGACCGCGCGCATTCCGCATGCAGACCGTCATGGTCTGCTCCATCTGGATCGTGGGCAATTGACGGTCGTTGACGGGTGTTTGCGATTCACCTGCGCCGGCGGCGGCCAGCTTGAGCGGGGCGAGTACATGGTGCCACATCAGAGCATTTCTCTGCTTTTGCTGGGGCCCGGCACGATGATCAGCCATGACGCGCTGCGTCTACTCGCGCGACATGGCACGGCGATGGCGGCAGTCGGTGACGACGGGGTGCGCTGCTACACCGCGCCACCGATCATGCCGGATTCATCGGCGTTGGCGCGTCGACAAGTCACACTCTGGTCCGATACGCGTCGCGGGCGCCTGCTCGTTGCCCGCCGGATGTACGCGCGCCGCATGGGGATCATCATGCCACATCGTGACATCGCAGTGCTGCGCGGCATCGAGGGGTCGCGCGTACGGAGTCTGTATGGACAGCTCGCGTCGAAATACGGCGTGGAATGGAACGGCCGACACTACGACCGCACAGACCCTACCGGTACCGACGATATCAATCAGGCGATCAATCATGCCGCGAGCGCGGTGGAAGGCGCGGCGGCTATTGCCGTCACAGCGACGGCAACGATTCCGCAGCTCGGCTTTATTCATGAAGACTCCGGACAGAGCTGGGTGCTGGATATCGCCGATCTGTTCCGAGACAACGTGACGCTACCCTGTGCCTTCCGCGCCATGGAGATCGTGCGCAAGCGTCCAGACGAGCCGATCGAACGCATTGTCCGGAAGCTGACCGGAGCGGCCCTGCGTCGTGACAAAGTGATTCCCTCGATGATTGACGCGATCAAGGCGCTGTTGGCGGACTCGCAGGCCGGAGTGGTGCGTGGCACCGATGCCGAGTCTGTGGACGCTGACATCGGCGCAAGCGCGATGACGGAGGAGACGCTGAATGAGCCTGACGCTGATCGTCACGCGTGACGTCGCGGCGCGGTATCGCGGATTCCTGTCGTCCGTCATGCCGGAGTTGGCCCCTGGCGTCTACGTCTCCACAGATATGACCAAGGGCGTGCGCGATCGCGTCTGGGCGGTGGCGTCGGATTGGTGGGACCACGCGCCCGGTGGGTCGATTGTCATGGCCTATCCTGATGCACACGCGACCGGACGACTTGGCGTCCGCGTCCTGGGACTACCGCCGGTGGAGTTGGCCGACGTCGATGGCGTTCGGCTCGTGGTTCGTCGCGGGGGGGTGTGGGGGGGGGGGGTGCGGCGCGGGGTGCGCTCCTGCCTCGCCCCCCACACCCGCCCCCCACCCCCGACCCCCCCCCGCAACGTGATTCCGTGTAAGTGCGCTATTTGACAACGTGTTGCAGATTAGGGTCTCCCCCGCCCACGCGGGGATGGACCCGCGCCCACCTACACGAAGAAGGCACTCGTCTTGTCTCCCCCGCCCACGCGGGGATGGACCCGCGCGAGCTTGAGCCATGCGCTTTTCTTCTTGGTCTCCC
>JBBQSM010000101.1:0-16842 GCA_038234895.1 Gemmatimonadales bacterium | reverse complement strand
GTGGCCGACATCCACACGCGCTCATCGAGCACGCCATCAATTTTGATCGGCCCTGCGGTCTTGACGGCCAGCACCTCACGACGCGGTTGCTGCGCGACACGGCCCGCGTTCACCGCGCTGCGTCCGGGCGGCGCCGTCACTGCCGCCGCTTGCGCAGCGCCACGCTGTGGGAACAGCAAGTACGCGGTAGCGAGCACGGCCCGCGCCGCTCCACCGCGGATACGCAAGGAGATCGGCGAAGACATGGGCAGTGACGAATTGGGGAGGCGGAGGCGATCGGTCGTCCTTGAGAAGCTACGCCCGCTCCCCCAAGAGTGCTGAGGCGGCGGTCGGATCACGCATTCGCTTGGCCGCGGAGTGCGGGCTTGGGGCGAATCGGATACTGCAGACGAACGGGATGCGAACTGCACGCACCGAAGCGAAAACCCCTCCGTCGTACCGGCGGCGGGGCAATCCGCCGGCGCGCTCCCGCTCGCACCGGCAATGATGGATTTCTCCCCAAGAGTAACGCCATGGGACGCTAGTCAGCGCGTACGCGGCTGACTGCAGCGGTGCCCAATGGCCATTAATGCATGCGGCCGCCCACAGGTAACGCTGGGCGGCCGCACTTTCTTCAATTGCTACAGCAATTGCTACAGCCCAACGAATTACTTCTTGGGCGGCATCAACACCGTGTTGATGACGTGGATCACGCCGTTCGACGCGGCGATGTCGGTCGCCGTGACTTCGCTGGCATCGTTGAGCATCACCTTGCCGTCTACAACCTTGATCATGATCTTGCTGCCTTCCACCGAGGTGGCTTCGGTCAACGTGGTCACGGTTGAGGCAGGCACGTTGCCGGCAATCACGTGGTACGTGAGCACCTTCGTGAGGGCGGCCTTATCGGCGAGCAACGCCTCAAGATCCGCGGCCGGGATCTTCGCAAACGCTTCATCCGTCGGAGCCAACACGGTGAACGGACCCGCGCCCTTCAGCGTCTCCACGAGACCGGCAGCCGTCAGCGCCTGGGCCAACGTGTTGAACGTGCCTGCGGCAATGGCCGTTTCGATGATGTCCTTCGGGGCAGCCACTTCTGCAACCGGCGCGGCGGCCATGGAATCGGCCGCAGGGGTCGCTTCAGTCTTCTCGCCCGAGCAGGCAGCGAGCGTGGCGAGGGCAAGTGCACCAAGGGTACGACGGATCATGTATGAGCTCGTTGCGAGGGGTAAGGAACAACTGCGCGATCTGTGCGGTACGGTCGAGACCGGCTTCAACAGGGTTCTGGCCTCGGTCCCATAAGGGTAACGCGCGGGCTCGCCGTTTCGTGCCCGGAACATAGAAATCCTTGAAACGGAATCGCAAGCGGCGCGCCGAGGCGCAGCGCTGCGCCGGGCGCGATAACTTCCGGGCATGCGCCCATCCCGACTTCTCGCCACACTGCTCCTCGCAGCCACCCCTGCGCTCGCCCAGCGCCCCACGGTCACGGCCGTCACCGCCATCAAGGCGACGCGACTCATTGTCGGCGACGGGACGCAGATCGTCTCGCCCGTGGTGCTGGTCGACGGCGAACGGATCACCGCGGTCGGTACCAGCGCAGAGGTCAAGATCCCGGCCGGTGCCAAGATTGTAGACCTCACCGGCTACACGCTGCTCCCGGGCTTCATCGACATGCACACGCACCTCACCTCCATCGACAACGATGGCGGTGACCTGGCTGTGCTCAAGGAAACCGCCGCGCACGGGGCCATCTACGCCACCGTCAACGCAAAAAAGACGCTCGACGCCGGCTTTACCACCGTGCGCGAAGCGGGCAGCACCGACTACGTGGACGTCGTGGTACGCGACGCGATCACGCGCGGCCTGATTCCCGGTCCGCGTATTCATGCGGCGGGACCGGCGCTCGGCAGCACTGGCGGCCACGCTGATGTGAATGGCTGGAGCCCCAATCTTAAGATTCCCGGCACGGGCGCCATTGTCGATGGGGTAGACGAGGCCCGCAAGCAGGTCCGCCTCAACGTGAAGTACGGCGCGGACCAGATCAAAGTGGTCGCCACCGGCGGGATTCTCTCCGTGGGTGACGCCGTAGGCGCCAAGCAGTTCAGCGACGAGGAGCTCAAAGCCGTGGTGGAGGAAGCCACGCGACTGGGCCGAAAAGTCATGGCCCATGCACACGCCGGCGACGGACTCAAAAGCGCTGTGCAGGCCGGCGTGGCCAGCATCGAGCACGGAAGTCTCGTGGACGACGAAGCCATCGCCTTGATGAAAGCGCACGGCACCTACCTGGTACCGACCCTCATCATCTTAGAAGAGATCGTCACTGACGGCGCGCGGAAGGGCGTGCCGGCCAACTCCGTCGCCAAGGCAAAGGCCATCGCCGGCGATCGTCGCCTCCGACTGCGTAAGGCATATCAAAGCGGGGTCAAGTTCGCCTTGGGCACCGACGCCACCAGCGACATCCATGGACGGAACGGCGAGGAGTTCAAGTACATGGTGGACATCCTCGGCGCCACTCCGATGGACGCCATTACCATTGGAACGATGAACGCCGCGACGTTGCTGGGCGCCGAGCGGGAGATCGGCAGCGTGAGCGCCGGCAAGCTGGCCGATATCGTGGCCGTACGGGGCAATCCGCTGGACGATGTAACCCGACTGGCCAACGTTGCGTTTGTCATGAAGGGCGGCGTGGTGTACAAAGCGCCGACGGTCTCACCCTGACGTTTCCTGTCCATCACTATCCCAGTTATGAACCGACTTTCCCTTCTCTCTGCAGCGGCGCTGGTCCCTTCTCTGCTCGCCGCGCAGGAACCCTCCAGGCCGGCACCGGTTGCCATTGTTCCGGCGCCAGCCAGCACGCTGCCGCTTAAGCGCGCGCCCAAGCCCACCACGGCCGCCATCACGTCCGATGACCTGATGACGCGCCTGTACATCTTCGCGGACGATTCGCTGATGGGGCGCGACGCGGGCACGAAGGGCAACATGATGGGCACGACGTACATCGCGGCCGAAGCCAAACGCATCGGCCTGCAACCTGCTGGGGAGAACGGCACCTTTTTTCAGACGCTGCCACTCAAGACCCGCACGATCGATCCGATGTCCTCGCTGATTGCCGGCGGCGCGTCGCTGACCTTCGGCACGGAATGGCTGCCGATGGGAAACGTGACGGTCAACAAGGCTGACGTGGACGTGATCTACGGCGGCATGCTTGGCGATTCGCTGCAACTCACCGCCGAGCAGGCCGCAGGCAAGCTGGTGGTACTTGGCGTACCGCTGACCAATGCGGCGATCAATCGCGCGGTGGTGGGCGACGATGTCACCCCGTCCGGTGCACTGGCGGTGGCGCTGCTACTTCCGGCCCCGGTCATGCCAAACATCCAAAACTACGTGATGTCGCAGGGCATGATTCTCGACGAGGGGAGCACCGACCTCCGTCTGTTCATCGCGGCCACCGCCGTGGGTAAGCTGTTCACGAAGCAGCTCGCCGACCTCGCGCTTGGTGATGCGGGTGCGAAGACGCAGCTCAACGCCGTGATCAGTACGGCACCAATCGAATTTCCGGCGCGCAATGTGATCGCGCTGCTTCCGGGCAGTGATCCGAAGCTCAAGGCGCAGTATGTCGCGATCGGATCGCACAACGATCACGTGGGATTGAGCGCGAAGCCGGTCGATCATGACTCGATGCGCATCCTCACGCATCTGGTGCGACCGGGCGGCGCGGAAGACAACAGCAAGCGGGCAACGGCGGAACAGCAGGCGGAGATCAACGCCGAGCTGGCGGAGTGGCGCAAGACCAACCCGTCGCGACTCGATTCGATTTACAACGGCGCCGACGACGATGCGTCGGGCTCCATGGCCGTGCTTGAGATTGCGGAATACATGGCCGCACAGAAGTCCAAGCCCAAGCGCTCCACGCTGTTCGTCTGGCACGTGGGAGAAGAGAAGGGACTGTGGGGTTCGAAGTGGTTCACCGATCATCCGACTGTGTTGCGCGATTCGATCATCGCGCAAATCAACATGGATATGGTCGGTCGTGGCAACGCATGGGATGTGACGGGCGCCAGCAAGGACGGCGACGTGCTGCGCGGCTCGCCCGACTATCTGCAGATCGTGGGCTCGCGGCGGTTGTCGTCCGAGCTGGGCGATCTCGTGGAGCAGGTGAACACGAAGGGGAAGCACAACTTCATGTTCGACTACGCGCTCGACGCGAACGGCCACCCGATGAACATCTATTGCCGCAGCGATCATGCGGAATACGCGCGTTATGGTATTCCCGTCGCGTTCTTCACCACCGGCGGCCACTCCGACTACCACCAGCTCACCGACGAGCCGCAGTACATCGATTACGCGCACCTGACGCGGGTGACGAAGTTCGTGGCGGACCTGATGGGAACGATCGGGAATCGCGCGCAGCGGTTTGCACTCACCGCGCCGAAGCCGGAGCCGAAGGGGACGTGCCAGCAGTAGCACGAAGTCGTGCCGTGACCGCGACACGTGGCCGAAGCCCCGTCGGCCACCATCGTTCCCTCGCAGCCAACTACATTTCGTAGCGTCCGGCTGCGTCGTACCATGACTCACTACGCAGCACTGGCAGTTCGCCGTCTCAGGCCAGTCGTCCCCCGCTCCGTCCCCATCCCTGCGCATGCTCCGTCTCGGTATCGTCGGTCTCCCCAACGTTGGCAAATCCACGCTCTTCAACGCACTGACTGCGGCGAAGGCGGAGGCGGCCAACTATCCGTTTTGCACCGTTGAGCCGAACGTCGGCATGGTCGAGGTGCCGGACAGTCGGCTGGATGCCTTGGCCGTGGTGGTGCAACCCAAGCGCACCGTGCCCGCGGTGGTGCAGTTCGTCGACATCGCTGGTTTGGTCGCGGGGGCCTCGGCGGGCGAAGGGCTGGGGAACAAGTTCCTGCAGAACATCCGCGAGACGGACGCGATCGTGCACGTCATTCGTTGCTTCGAAGATCCGGACGTGACGCACGTCATGGGGTCGCCGGATCCTGCGCGTGATAAAGAGATCATTGAGCTTGAGTTGACGTTGAGCGATCTGGCCGTGGTCGAGAAGCGGTTGGACAAGGTGAAGCGCTCGGCCAAGGCGGCAGATAAGGAAGCGCTGGCGGAATTGCCCGCGCTTGAGGCGGCGTTCAAGGCACTCTCGGACGGCATGCCATTGCTGCGCGCGGGACTCGACCCGGACATGATGGACAAGTTGGCCGGCTTGCAGTTGCTCACCGCAAAGCCGGTACTGTACGCGGCCAACGTCACGGATGCGGAGCTCGCGGGCGACGAAGGGAAGTACCTGCAGGCGCTGCGTGCCGCCGTGATCGCGACCGGCGAGCGCGCCGAAGTCGTCCCGTTTTCCGCTAAGATTGAGGCCGAATTGGCCGAGCTGCAGGCCGAGGAACGCGCCGAGTTCCTCGCGTCACTGGGGCTCGAAACGGCGGGACTCGACCGCCTGATTCTGGCTGGGTACCATCTGCTGGGCCTGCAGACGTACTTCACGGCGGGGGAGCAGGAAGTGCGGGCCTGGACGATCCATCGCGGCGACACGGCACCGAAGGCGGCGGGTGCGATCCACACCGATTTCGAGCGTGGCTTCATCCGCGCGGAAACGGTCTCGTTTGCGGATTTCATTGCCCACCATGGGTGGAAGCCGGCGCGTGAAAAGGGCGTGGTACGTTCCGAAGGGAAGGAGTACGTGGTGCATGACGGCGATGTGCTGCTCTTCCGGTTCAACGTGTAGTCAGCGCGTCCCCAGCAGACGAGCGGCCCTTTCTTTCCGCACCGGTGTATGCGGTGGGGTATGTGTCGAACGATCGCCGCGAGGAGGGCGCGTGACTGCGTGTCCTCTCTACGGCTCAGCCTTTCACGAATGACTTTGGCGACCCGCATATCCTTGAGCGTGCGCGAGGCGACAGGGGCTCTGCTCCTGGCGGGCTTTGTTTACGCCGGCACGCCGATCGGTGCGCTGGCGCAGCCTATCGATTCATTGACGGCGTCGTCGGGCGCGAATAAGCTGCCGGTCAATGCAGCGAAGGTGCCGTTTTTTGTCGGAGAGAAGCTCGAGTACGACGTGAAGTTCGGCTCGCTCAAGGTGGGCAATGGCAGCATGGAAGTCGTGGACATCGCCGACGTTCGGGGACGTGCGTCATGGCACACACTGTTTCGTGTCACAGGCGGGATCCCGTTTTTCAGGGTCAACGACCGGTACGAGTCCTGGTTCGACGTGGTGTCGCTCACCACGCGCCGATTCTATCAGGACATCGAAGAGGGCAACTACAAGCCCAGGCGACACTACGAGATGTTCCCCGAGCGTGGCATGTTCCAGATGAACGATCGCCCCGAACAGCCAACCGTCTCCAGTCCGCTCGACGAAGCCTCTTTCTTGTATTTCATTCGCACGATCCCGTTGGAAATCGGGAAGGAGTACTCGTATTCGCGCTACTTCAATCCCGAAGGCAATCCGGTGCGGCTGAAGGTGGTGCGTCGTGAGGTGATCGACGTGCCGGCGGGGAAGTTCAGGACGATTGTCCTACAGCCCATCATTCGGACCAAGGGGCTGTTCAGCGAAAACGGCAAAGCCGAAGTCTGGATCACCGACGATAACGCCCGCATCGTGGTGCAGCTCAAGACCCGGCTGTCGATCGGCTCACTTAACCTGTACTTGCGCGGCCATAACACGAAAGCGGGCAACTGACGGGAGCTCGGGCGCTTACGCCTCTGGCCAGTCGATGCGGGGTAAAGGTTCCGCGCACCGCGCATCATCGTGGCGCGGTGTGTTGAGCCAGAGGCTGACCGGATAGCTCTCCAACCGCTCGGCGTACGGCCGGATCAGCGCCTGAGCGCGCGCCGGCGGCGTGGCAGGATCAAGCCACTCCGCTGCATCCGGTGGCGCAATGATGACCGGCATCCGGTCGTGAATGCGTGACATCACTGCATTCGGTTCCGTGGTAATGACGGCACAACTCGTGAGCGGCTCCGCCACCGGATCGTTCTTGGGTGTCCAGTGCTCCCATATCGCACCCAGCAAGAACGGCGCATCGTCGGGTAGCCGGATGCACCATGGCTGCTTCGACTTCCGCCCCGGCACCAGTTGCCACTCGTAAAAGAGGTCGGCAGGCATGAGGCCGCGCCGGGCTTTGAACGCCGCGCGGAACGACGGCTTGGTACTGACCGTGTCGCCGCGCGCATTGGCCAGTTTGGCGCCGATCGAAGGCTCGCGGGCCCACGCGGGCACGAGCCCCCACTTGGCGAGTTGCACCGCGCGCCCGTCTGCCGTCTCCGTGACCAGTGGAATCGTTTGTGACGGGGCGACGTTGTAGCGCGGCCCGAGCGGCGGGAATGGTACCCCGAGGCCGAGCGCGTCGAAGCGCGCAGGATTGCCGAAGCCGTAGCGTCCACACATGCGCGGGACAGTAACCGCTGGCGCGGCAACTACCCAGCGCTGGGACGAGGGGGGAGGCGATGACGGTGTCGCTGTTGCGCCGCGCCCCCGTCCCCGGCTAGGTTTTCAGGTTCTACCCGTCGGCCTTTGCCGGCGTGGAACCCTCCGCCTGCGGAACGGCACTGCGGGTGGCATCTCAAGTCCATAGGGAGGACTGCCGAGTGGCAAAGCTCAAGATCCGCCGCCAGACATCGCGGCGGTACGAAGCGGTGTACATCTACGATACGGCGCTCGAAGACACGACGATTCTGGAGAAGCTCGAGAAGGTTCAGGGGCTCCTTGCCCTGACCGAGCCGGCTGAAGTCGAACATTGGGGCCGTCGTGCGCTCGCGTACAAGATCGGTCGCCACGAGAACGGCTACTACATCATCTCGCATTTCAATGCCGAGCCCAAGGTGCTGCCCGAGTTTGAGCGCGCGCTGAAGCTCGACGGTAGCGTCGTCCGCTATATGATCACGTTGCACGAGCACGAGCTCGGCGCACCGAAGCTGACCGACGAAGAACTGGCCGCGCGTCGCCGTAGCGACGACGACGACGACGACGAGGAATAAACCATGCGCCGACAGAAGAAGCCCTGCCCGATCACGGAAGCGGGCATCCGTTATGTGGACTACAAGGACGATCGCTTGCTCGCGCGCTTCATCACGGACTACGGCAAGATCCTGCCGAGCCGGTTGAGCGGCGTTGACGCACGTCATCAGCGTCAGCTGTCCAAGGCTGTCAAGAAGGCGCGCTTCCTGGCGCTGCTCCCGTACGTCAAGGGACAGACTGGCTGATATGACCGGAGCGGTCGCGCCGGATTCCGCCGCGACTGCGCCGCAGGAGCGAGGGTGGCGCTGGTTCGTGTTCGCCCTCGTGCTCATGGTCGCCGTGACATCGGCGTCGACGTGGTCGCCGACGTTATCGCTGGTGGCCGGTCTGGTTCGACTGTTGTTGCCGGTGGAACAGTTTGCCCTGCTGGTGCTGATCGCCATCGCGAGTTGCGCGGTCGTGGGCTGGTGGGCGGGCGGGCGGTTGTTGGTTTCGCTGGCGTGGGTGGTATTAGCGGCGGCCATGGTATGGTTGCTTCCATTGCCGCTCTCCGGGTACGGTGCGTTCGCCCGCGGCTGGGCGCTCGCGCTCGGCGCATCGTTCGGGTTGGTCTGTCTGGCCACCAGTGCCAAGCCGTTTCTCGGTCGGGCGTTGGCGGCGGTGGCATTGACCGGAGCGGTAACGGTGGCCGGGTTTGCCACGCGGGCATCGGTTGAAGGCACCACGTTCGACGAATCGTCGCGGATGCTGGCACAGCAGTATGAGCAACGTGTGCAGCAGTCGTTGGCGTCGTGGCAGAGCCGGACCGAATCGGGCACGTGGCGCGCGTTTGCGCAGCGCATGCCCGAGGCGGCGGCTCGAACGGATCGGCTGGCGGTGCTGTTGGCTGCGTTGGCCGGGCAGTCGCCGGGCCGTGGTGGACCGGTGCTGCTGTTGGCACCGGCGCTTCTCGCGCTTGAGTCGCTGCTGGCTCTCGCACTTGGCTGGGCCGCGTACCATCGCTTGTCGCGCGTGCGTATCGGCCCGCCGCTCGGGCAGTTGCGTGACCTGCGCTTCAACGATCAGCTGGTGTGGGGACTGGTGGTGGGCGCCACGCTCCTGTTGCTCCCCACGTTGGCCGACTGGAGAACTCCCGGCGCCAACTTCGTCTGTTTCTTTGGTTCGCTGTACGCTTTGCGGGGTGCGGGTGTGCTGACATGGTGGATCCCGGACCGGGTCGCCGTGCTGGCATTGCTGGTCCTGCTGATACTTATTCCGCTTCTTGGTCCGGTCTGGGTGCTCGCGGTCGTTCTGGCGATCACTTTTGGCCTTGGACTGGGCGACACGTGGCGCGATTTCCGCGTCGGCACGCGTCGACCGTCGTCGCTCCTTTAATCTCTACCGGTTCGACCCGGAGATCCCATGGAAGTCATTCTTCGCAACGCCATCGACAAGCTCGGTCATCCGGGTGACATCGTCTCCGTGTCCCCCGGCTACGCGCGCAATTTCCTGCTGCCGCGCGGGTTTGCCTACGAAGCCACGGAAGGCAACCGCAAGCGCATCGCCGCCGAAAAGAACCGTCTCGAGGCGGCCGAATCCGAACGCCGCGATGCGGCGACCCAGGTGGCGGAGAAGCTTGGCGAGGTGTCAGTCACCTTCGCCGCACGCGTGGGCGAGGAGGGCAAGTTGTTCGGGTCTGTGACCACGGCCGACATCGCCCACCAGCTCGAAGCGCAGGGCTACAAGATCGAGAAGCGCCAGATCGAGCTGAACGAGCCGATCAAGGCACTCGGCGTGTACCGCGTCGGCATCCGCTTGCACGCCGATGTGAAGCCCGAGATCAAGGTCTGGGTCATCAAGCAGTAAATCGAGGTCGCGTGCGTCGGATCGTTCGCGGCCCGCTCGCAGACACCCCGAAACGTCAGAAGGCCGTCGCTCCCTCGCGACGGCCTTCTGGCGTTTCGGGACCGGTGCGGGCACCGTCGGCACGTTGGAACGGTTGTGTTCAGGGTCGGCACGCTGGTTGTGCCAATCGTTGCAACCCGCATACTGTCCCACATGCTGTCGCGTCACGAACCTCGCAGATCCGAGCTGGGTACCAATACGTAGCAGAATCGGCGCCCCGGCGTCGCGCCACGTCCAGACGTCTCCCTTCCGCCCCGCCCCACCGACACATGGCTGCTTCCCGCGTCACAAATTCCGGAGAGTTCGTCGCCCGCCATGCCGCCGAACTGGCTGGCGAGCTCAAAGCGAACGACATCGTCGTGTTGGATCTCCGGGGAGTGACGGATATGACCGACTTCTTTGTTATTGCCAGTGGGACGTCGGACACCCATGTGCGCGCAATCGCCGATCATGTACAGGCAGGGCTCAAGACGGCTGGGGTGTCTACTACGCAGACGGAAGGGATGACGCAGGGCCGGTGGGCATTGCTCGACTACATGGACTGCGTTGTGCACGTGTTCCACCCGACGTCGCGCCAGTTCTATCAGCTTGAGCGGCTGTGGGGCGACGCGGTGCCGGTTCAACTCGGGGCTGCCATAGGGGGCGCGCGGTGAAGCCGACTGGTGGACGAATCTCACAATGGGTCGCGATGCTGGGCTTCGGGGTGTGCGCGCTGGCCGCGCCGCTCGAGGCACAGGGATATTTCGGCCAAAATCAGGTGCAGTACGATCGTCTGCGCTGGCGGGTGATCGAAACGGAGCATTTCCAGCTCCACTACTATCCGGAAATCGCAGAGGTCGCGCCCGACGCCGCCCGCATGGCCGAACGGTCGTACGCGCGCCTGTCGCGCCTCATGGCGCACCAGTTTCGAGAGAAGAAGCCGATTCTCATCTTCGGCTCGTCGGGTGACTTCGCGCAGAGCAACGTGTTCGGCGACCTCGGTGAAGGCACCGGCGGAGTAACGGACGCGCTGCGGCAGCGCATGGCGCAGTTCTTCAGCGGCGACTGGGGCAGCTTCGAGCACGTGCTGCAGCACGAAATGGTGCACGTGTTCCAGTACGACATCTTTTCGCGCGGGCGCGCGGGCGCCGGATTGCAAAATCTGGCCATGGTCAACCCGCCGCTCTGGTTCATCGAAGGGCTGGCCGAGTATTTCTCGATCGGCGAGAAGCACCCGTGGACCGATGCGTGGGTTCGCGACGGGGTTGTCAACGGCACACTGCCCAGCATCCAGCAGATGATGGAGCGTCCCGACAAGTACTTCCCATACCGGTACGGGTTGTCGGTCTGGCAGTATGTCGGCGCGCGCTGGGGCGATGAGGTCATCGGCGAGATCATGAACGCCGTGCCGAGCCTCGGGCTCGACCGGGCGTTCCGTCGTGAGATCGGACTTGGACTCGACGACTTGAGTAACGAATGGAAGCAGGCGATGCAGGCCAAGTATCTGCCGCTGGTCGCCGATCTGCAGCGTCCGCGCTCGTTCGCCGAGCCGCTGCTGTCGCAACGTCGCTCGGGAAGCATCGCCAGCCTGTTCGTGGCGCCCGCACTGTCCACCGACGGGCAGTACATCACGTATGTCGCGTACGGCAGCCTGCTGCGCGGAGAAGTGTTCCCCGAGTTGTATCTGGCCAACGCGCAAACCGGCAAGCGGATCGCGCGTCTCGTCAAAACAACGACCAACCCCGATTTCGAACAGCTGCGCTACATCTACTCGCAGCCATCGTTCTCGCCGAACGGCAAGCAGCTCGCGTTCACCGGGCAACGTGGCGGTCGGGATGTGCTGTACTTGCTCGACGTGAAATCACGCAACGTGATCAAGCGTTTCGATCCGGAGCTGGATCAGATTCTCAGCCCCACCTTCTCGCCGGACGGCCGGAAGATCGTCTTCAGCGGCATGAAGCACGGCATCAGCGATTTGTACATGGTTTCGCTCGATACGCCCGGCATTCAGCAGCTCACAAAAGACATCTACGGCGACATCCAACCGCAGTGGTCACCCGACGGCAACTCCATCGCCTTTGTCAGCGATCGCGGTCCGGATACGGACTTCGACATTCTGAAGATCGGTAAGTTGCGCGTCGCGATGTACGATGTTGCGACCGGCAAAGTCGAAACGCTCGCCGGTCAGGGTGGACTCAGCATCAATCCGCAATGGTCGCCGGACGGCAGGAGTCTGATCTACATCTCGGATCGTACGGGCACGGCCAACCTGTTTCTGTACGAGCTCGATTCCAAGCTGCACTACCAGCTGACCGATGTTGCCGGAGCGGTGACGGCGGTGGCGGAGCTGTCGCCGGCGATCTCGTGGGCGCGCGGGGCGGACCTGCTGGCCTTCGTGTACTACGAAAAGGGTGAGCACGCGATCTGGAAAATTGCCAACCCGCGCTCGCTGAAGAAACAGCCGTTCCGCCCAGCCGCCGTCGTGGCGCAGGGAGCGGCAGGCATGGCGCCCGGCACCCCAGCGGTCGCACCAACGACGGCACCAACGCTCCCCGCCGATCCCACGGCGCATCTCCTGCGCGGCACCGTCGGCGACAGCGCTGCGGCTCGCCAATCGTTTTACCGTCCGCAGAACGCGAATCTGGCGCGCGCCTCAAGCGATTTGCCCGCGCTCACGCTGTCGCGCATGGCCGAACAGGTCAGTGTGCGCGCGCTGATGGACAGCTTCGATTTCAACCTGCCCGACACCACGCGCTTCAGCGATAAGCGATACAAGGTGCGCTTCACGCCGGAGTACATCTCGCAGCCCAGTATCGGGTACCAGCAGGGTGGGTTCGGTCAGGGGACGTACGGCGGCACCACCATCGTGCTCAGCGATCTGCTCGGCGATCATCGGCTCGCACTCTCCGGTGCCATCAATGGGCAGCTCAGTGATGCGCAAGTGTTCATCGGATACACGAGTCTCGGTCAGCGACTGCAATACACGACCGGCGTCACGCAGCAGCCGATTTATCTGCTCTCGAACGCAACGCAGTCCGACCTGGGCGGCGGGCAGTTTGCGCAGACACAGGAGATCAATCGACTGGTGCTGCGCGAAGTGTTCGCGACCAGTCTGTATCCCCTGAATCGCTTCACGCGGTTCGAATTGGGCGCGCGCTTTAACAACGTGGACCAGCAGGTCTTTCCGTTCACGCGCGTGGTGGATTTCAATCTCGGCTTCGCGAGTGGATACGAACGCGGCCCCACGCGAAATGTGGCCTCGGCCAATTGGGTGTCGCCGTACGTCGCCTGGGTGACCGACAACACGCTCTTCGGCTTCACCGGGCCGATCACGGGCAAGCGCGCTCGTCTGCAGGTGCAGCCGAATTTCGGGTCGTGGCAGTGGACGGAGTATCTCGCGGACGTGCGATCCTACCTGCCGATTCTGTTCAACTACGTCACGTTTGCGACGCGCTTCACGTCGAGCATGGCGGTGGGTAAGGACGAGTCACGTTTCCCGAAGTGGATCGGCCGCCCCGACTACATTCGCGGCTACAATCGTGACGATCTGAGCAACGTGCAGTGCAGCGGTATCCCGACCGACGGCAATTCGCAGTGCAACACCGTGGAAACGATCGGCAGCCGGGTCGCCTTCGCCAACGCCGAGTTGCGCTTCCCGATTATCCGACGTCTGGACCTGGGCTTTTTGCCTGTTGGTTTGCCGCCGCTCGACGGGCTGATCTTCTACGATGCGGGCGTGGCCTGGTCGCAGGGACAGTCGGTCACGCTGTCGCAGCCGTCCAACTACGACTTCTCGAAGCAGCGGGCGGTGTTGAAGAGCTACGGATACGGATTCCGGTTGAACCTGTTCAACATCGCCATCGTTCGATGGGATTGGGCGGTGCCGCTGAATCGGCCGAACCAGAAAGGATTTGGGACCTGGTTCTTTGGGGCGTCGTACTAACCGACCCGTTGCGGCGTGTTGTTGTCGTCGCCGGTTCCCCGGATCGTCGCGTGCGGGTACTTTACGCCCGTGCGCACGCTCTCCGCGACGGCGCTCTTGCTCCTCGCGTGCGGCTTTGCCGGCGGCTGTGCCGATAGCTCGTCCCGCCCTTCTGGAGCCGGCGCCCCTCCCAGTGTTCCAGGTGGTCCAGACGCCGTCGTCCTGCGCGTAGCGCGGAGCGGCGGCACGGTCTCCGCGTATGCGTATCCGGCGCTCGATTCCGTATTGTGGAAGTCGGGTTCCCGATCGCCGGCCCTCGACCATGTCATCGCGTTCGGACCCGAAGACGGCTATCTCGCCGCCTTGGACACCAGCGGCGCACCGGTGCGACTCGATCTCCGGCTCGGTGAGATTACCGCCGAGCGCAAGATCCCGGTCGCCACGGTGTCCTCGGCGGATGGCGGCGCGTTGTATGCGCTCACCCGTGAGGGCGCGCTAACGCGCTTTACGCCGAGTGGAGGGGACTGGAGCTTCGCGCCGCCACTCCCGGCGTCGGCGCTCTTCGCCCAAGGCGACGGCTCGCTGATCGTGGCCGGCGTGCGCGGTGACCGTTTGGTGGTCTGGCGCGTTCGGCCACCCGGGCAGACCGTGGAGGACAGTATTTCGTACGTGCTCGATGGCGACCCGGCCGCCGTGATGGCCACGCTGACAGCGACCGCCGGCACCGTGGGCGACCGCCTGTTTTTTGGCGCCAACGAATCGGTGGTTGTGGTGCGACAGCGTGACATGCAGACGGCACAGGAGATCGATCTGGGTGATCCGGTGACCGCGATCGTCGCGACACCGAGTGGCGACCGGCTGTTCGTGGCACTCGCCGACGATCGGTCGTTGCGCATTCTCGACCGGTTCGAGGACGGCGTCAGTGGCAGGATCCGTCTACCGTCCGCAGTGACTGCGTTGCGTATGGATCCGCTGGGGCGGGTGCTGCTGGCGCGTGGCGCGGCGGATACCGTGTACGTGGTCTCCCTCGCGACCGATGAAATGCAGGGCGTGGTACGCAGCGATTGGCGCGGCGATTTGCCCTTGGTACTGCCCGACGGCGCGATCGCGCTCGCACGGGATGCCGATGTGATCTTCGCCGACGCATCGTCGCTGGCCGATGGCCGCATCATCGCAGGCGGGACGAGCGATTTTTGGCACGTCTTGCGTTGGAACGGCTTCCGCCCGCGTGCCGCCGGACTCGATGAGCCGGTCCGCTTTCGCGCGAGTGCGCCCCGCGATCCGGCAGACTACGCTGATGCGTTGCCCACGGCCGATTCCACCAGCAGCGTCACCGGCGTCAGCGGCGTCACGCCGCCCACCGGTGGCGACACCCTCGGCGCGGCCTCTCGCGGCG
Source organism: Gemmatimonadales bacterium (assembly GCA_038234895.1). GTDB lineage: Bacteria > Gemmatimonadota > Gemmatimonadetes > Gemmatimonadales > Gemmatimonadaceae > Gemmatimonas. The sequence continues at coordinate 1,713 of JBBQSM010000101.1, read as the reverse complement.
CAGGAAGCGCCACCCCGCCCGTCGGGGGGACTCGTACGGACAGCGGGGCCGGAGCACAGTTCACCGTCTCGTTCGCCGCCCTGCTCGACGAGAAGGCGGCACGGGCACTGGCCGCCGCCATCCGGGTGAACGGTCAGGCGCCACGCATCACGACGTCGGACCGTGCCGGCCGCACCCTGTATCGCGTGGTGATGGGTCCGTACCCGAGCCGTGAGGACGCGGAGCAGGTTGGACGGGCGTCCGCGCACAGTTATTGGGTGTTCCGGGGTGCACCATGACCGGAACGTCAGCCGCCGCGCAGCACGCGTGGGAGAAGGAAGGACAACGCCTCGCTCCGCTCTTGGATGACGTGAACGCAGTCGTGATCGCGGGAGCCGATCCGATCGCGGCCGCCGCGATGGCGATCGGCATTGCGCGAGTGCATGGCGTCGGTCGGCGAGTCGCCGTGGCGGATTTGGTCGGCGAAGTGCCGCCGCTCCAAGCGCTGGTGTCCGCCGATGACCCGCACGGCATCTCGGACAGTTTTTTGTACGGCGTCTCGCTGAACAAGATCGCGCAGGCCGTCAACGAATCCGGCAACGTGTTCGTGATGCCGAGCGGCACCGAAGCCGTGGCGCTGGGTGCGGTGTACGCCAACGATCGCTGGCGGCGACTCGCCGCCGGCTTTCATCAGGTAGGCGCCCTTTTGCTGGTGGTAGCCGTGCCGGGCACGCCCGGATTTGCGGAGCTATGCGGTTATATCGGCGCGGTGATGCCTGTGGGAGAGCCGGCGTTTCCTTTGCCGACCGGCGTACCGGTGATTGCCCCGCCAGCGCCGCCACTTCCGCCACCGCCGCCGCCCGATCCGGAGAGTACGGCACGTGCGCGTGCCGCAGCCACCGACAACTCCGACCAGCGTCGCACCAAGCTGATCGCATCGCTGGTGGCCCTTGGCGCCGTGGCGGTGGCCGTTGGTGCCTTCTGGCCGCAGATCCGCGCGCAGTTGCCAGCGTCGGTGCAAACCATGCTCAGCCGTGCGGCACCCGATTCGAGCACCATGGTGGTGCCGCCCACGCCCATGGATTCGACCTCGCCGGACAGCCTGTTGGCCAGCGCGTCGCGGGACGGACTCTCGCCAGACGGGATGGTTGTCGCACCGGCGGTGGTGCCGGTCAGCGCGCCGCTCGTGGTGGTCAATGGCGCCGACTCTGCGTCGGCCGCGCGGTACGCGATCTACGTGGCGACGGCGAACACGCGCGAAGCGGCGATGCCGGACGATCGCGTTCGCACCCTCGCCGCGGTGGCTATGTCGCCGGTGCCGGAAGGTACGGAGCCGTGGTTTCGCGTCACCGTGGGCGCCGCCACCACGCGCGCGGCGGCAGAGGCGCTGCTGGCCCGGATGCGGAGCGAGAACGTGGTCGGATCGGGGAGCATTCTCAGCGTGCCGTATGCGCTGCGGCTGGAGTCGGGCGTGGCGGCTGGCGCGATGGCGGACAAGATCGCCGATTTCACGCAGCGCGGGTTGATGGTCTATGCACTGCAGCAAGCGGACGGAAGCGCGACCGTGTACACGGGCGCGTTCGAGACACCGGTTCAGGCGTCCACGCTTGCAGATTCCTTGCGCGCACTCGGCATCACGCCGGTGCTCGCTTACCGAACGGGGAGAATGTTTTAGTGCGGCTCACGAAGCTCGAGATCCACGGATTCAAGGCGTTCGCCGATCACACCGAGTTC
>JBBQSM010000100.1:0-17084 GCA_038234895.1 Gemmatimonadales bacterium | reverse complement strand
GTTCTGAACCTGACCTGTGGAGCGATCAAAGCGTGTGACCGTACCACCGTACACGATGTCTGGATTGAGCGGGTCAGGAGCGACGTAGCTGTACTCGCTCGCGCCGACGGGACGCCAATCGCGATACGTGATGCTGCCGTCATTTCCGCGACTGTTCACGCAGGCCGAGCCTGATTCCTGCTGACCGCCGCAGACGCGATACGGCCATGCGTTGTCGGCCGTCACATGATAGAACTGCGCCGTCCCCTGATTGTACCACGAGCTCCACGTCTCGCCGCCATTCACCGTGATGATCGCGCCCTGGTCCGCCACCAGCAGCATCACGTCGGGGTGCAACGGGTTGATCCACAGGCGCTGATAATCGTCACCACCGGGTGCGCCGCGAAACGCTTGCCACGTCACCCCGGCATCGGTGCTTTTCCACGCGACGACGTTCATGGCATACACGGTGTTGGGATCGCGCGGGTCTACCGTCACGGCGGCAAAGTCATCACCACGACCAAAGACGCGGTTGTCGGTGGTGGTGCGGGTCCATGTCGCACCGGCATCGTCGCTGCGATACAGACCGCTCTTGGTGCCGGCGGTCGCGGTTACGTAAATGCGCTTCGGATTGGTGGGACTGATGCCGATGCCCAAACGTCCGAGTCCGTCGGCTGTGGTGGGCAGTCCACCGGCCAGTTGCGTCCACGTCACGCCGCCGTCGGTGCTCTTGAACAGCCCGGAGTTTGGTCCGCTCCACGCCGCGTTCTCCCACGGGCCCTGTCGCGCCTCCCAGAGTACCGCATACACCGTGTTCGGATCATCGGGCGCGAGCACGACATCGGCCGCGCCGGTATTCTCGTCCTTGAACAGCACGCGCTCGAAGCTCTGGCCGCCGTTCAGCGAGCGATAGATGCCGCGCTCATCGTTCGGGCCGTACGGGTGCCCCAGCACGGCTACGAACAGACGATCTGGATTGCGCGGGTCGATGGCGATGCGCGGAATCTGCTGGCCATTGCGCAGTCCAAGATGCGTCCAGGTTTTTCCGGCATCGTTGGAGCGATACATGCCGTCGCCGGTGGAAAGATCGGGACGTTGCAGCCCTTCCCCGCTGCCCACATACAGGATGTTCGGATCCGACGGCGCAATTTCGAGAGCACCGACGGAACCGGTCGCCTGCGCATCGAAAATCGGCGACCATGTGCGCCCCGCATCATTCGTCTTCCACACGCCGCCGTTGGTCGCGGCCATGTAGAACAGGTTCGGCTGCGTGGGTACGCCCACTGCACTCTTGGTGCGACCGGCGCGGAAGGGACCGATGTGTCGCCAGCGCGGACCCTGCACCGCACCGCTGGGAAACGTCTCTTGGGCGACTGCGGCGCGCGGCGCGAAGCAGACCGGAAGCGCGAGGGCAAGGAGCACCGCGCAGTGGACGAGCCGACGGGAGCGGAGCATGAGATTTGGGCGTAGTGGGACCGGAGCAGCTGACGCACGGTGCGTACGGACTGGCGCACGGGAGAATCTACGCGTCGACGAACCGATGGGTCAGGAACGGATCGCTAGAGCTCCCACGTGCCGGCACGTCGCTTGGCCAGCGCAGCGCGCAGTGTCTGATCACGACCGTAGACATCGCGCCGGAAGTTGAGGATGGCATCCGGTCCCATGAACGCGGTCACGTACGTGATACGTACAGGGATCGGCACCTCGAGGTTCACGATCACCTGCGTGCCCGTGGCCAAGGCCGAATCGATACGCGCCTGCGTCCACCCCTGTGGCGCGAGCATCAGCAGGGCGAGCTGGCCGGCGCCCTCGACGCGGATGCACCCATGTGAAAAGGTGCGTTCAGTCTCCGAGAACAACGATTTGGCCGGCGTATCGTGCAGGTAGACGTTGTGCGCGTTGGGAAACATGAACTTGAAGCGGCCGAGTGAGTTCCAGTCGCCGGGGAGCTGGCGAATCAAACCATCGCGCCGCTCCATGTGGTTACGCGCGAGATAGGTCGGGTCCTTCCGCAGCTTGGGGAGAATCTCATTACGCGCGATGCTGGTGGGCACATTCCAGTACGGATTGATTGCGATGTACGTCATCGTATCCGTGAACATGGGCGTCTTGTGAAACGGCGTGCCGATGACCGTGGCGGCCTCGAAGGTGATGCGTCCGTCGTCGACGAGATAGACGCGGAAGTCCGCGAGATTCACCGCGATGGACCGACCGCCCTCGAGTGGCGGCAACCAACGCAGTCGCTCCAGGCCAAGCCGCACCTGCACGATGCGTTCGCTGACGGGAACGTTCATCTCGCGAACCGCGTCACGCCCGTACACGGTATCCGGCGTCAGACCGTGCCGACGCTGGAAGCGCACCAGCGCCTGCGCCACGTCGAGATCGAAGCTGTCACCGGACGCGCGCCGCGGATCGATGTCTTGCCGTTCGTTGAGCAACTGACGCAGCTCGGCGACGCGCGCACTTCGATCGCCCATTCGCAGCGCGGGTCCGCCCGACGCGGTCGTCCAGCCACCGCGCGCCTCGATCGAGCGTAGCAGTGCAAGCGTCTGCTTGAGATAGCCGTATGCCGGACTGGTCGATGCATACGCCAGCAGCGCTGCACCGGGGTCGGTGGCGGCACGAACTTTTCGCAAAACAGAATCGCCGTGAAACGGACGAGCGCCATAGGCGTTGCTGCGATCGGACTCGGCGGGGAGCACGATGCCCCACCCCAGATCCTGCGCAAAGCGCACGGCGTGTAGGGACAGGGTGACATCGAGCAGGGCGAGCGCGTCGGTCGTGCCCACCCGCTGCAACGAGTCGATCTCGGGCACGAGATAGTCGGCGAGCTCGAGACCGTGCTCGGGCGCACGCCTGAGCGCGTCGACCAACTGCGCACCGGCGGGCGTCATCGCACTGCTCGTGGCCGACGGTGCGCCGACCGTCCAGAACGGTTCGTACGCGCCGTCGCGGTAGACGCGCGCCACCGATGGCAGCAACCGCTCGCGTCCGGCTCGCACGAGTCCGAACGGCGGCTCCTGCAACACGGCGGCAATTGGTGGTGACGGTTGTGCCCGAAGCGTCGGGGCTGGCGTTGCCATTGCCACGGCGATCAGGTACGCGAACAACAGCGTGTGTTGTGTCAGGCGCATGCGCGGACTAGACGTTCGGGTTCACGCCACGCGGTGCACGTGCAAGCAGACCCGGGCTCACAGCAGTGTACACCACACGAGTGGGAAGCGCGCCCGCGGCGGCACGTTGTGTCACGCAGTGGATCGCCGCCCACCTGTGCGGCGCAGCACTTTCGCGTAACGTTCGGCGGCGGAGCGCTGCATGCAGATGCGCACTGCCCTCTCCCTCCCGCCTTTCCAATCTCCGAGCTCCCGCCATGCATCCTCTCATCTCCGCGCTCGCCGTCTCCATCCTGCTGGCCACACCGCTCGTCGCGCAGTCCGGCGCACGCCGCGCGGCGCCAAGTACCCGCGCCACCGCCGAAGTCGCCCTCACGCTGACCGACACGGCGGCGCAGCGCGCGGCGGGCAAGCCGGCCCTCATGCGTATGGACTACGGGCAGCCGCATTTGCGTGGCCGCCGCGTCAACACGGACAGCCTGGTGCCCTTCGGCGCGGTGTGGCGTCTCGGCGCGAACGGCGCCACGATTTTCACCACCGACGTGGACCTCACGTTCAGCGGCGTTGCCGTCCCCAAGGGTCGCTACATCGCGCAGGTGCTCCCGACCGCCACGGCGTGGACGCTCATTCTGCAGGCGGAAACGACCGGCGCCGCCTCGGTGAACCCCGCCCCGTACGACGCAAAAAAGGACGCCGCCCGCATTCCCCTCGCCGTGAAGCAGGTCAGCACGCCGGTGGAAAGCTTTTCGATCTGGCTTATCCCGTCCACCGCGCCCGGCGCGCAACGCGGTGAATTGCGCATGGCATGGGATACGATCGTGCTGAGCGCCGACTGGGTGGTACGCTGAGCGTAGACGGGATGAATCGTCGCAGGCAGCCGACACACGCTGGACGGCATCGCCGGCGGACTTCCCAAGCGGGGTGAGGCGCCGACCGGCGACGGGTGAAACTTACGCTGTTAGTCTGCGTACCTTACGTCGTAAGTCGCGGCCTGATGGCCCGTCGTCTTTTCCGTCCCCAAGCTCCTCACCCCATGCGCGCCCGTTTCTCCGCCCTCTCCCGCACGCCCCGCCTCCTGCTCGCGGCGCTGTGCGCCACGTCCGTACACCTCGCGTCCGCGCGGACCATCTCGGCGCAGTCCGCCACCGATGCAGACTCCGCGTTCCGCCGACACTTCGTCGGCAGTTCGGCGTTCATGCTCTTTAATCTTGCCCCCGACCCACCCTCGTTCTACCAGTTCAACTACGGGTACCGCCTCTCCAAAAAGGACGCGGTTTCCCTCGAAGCGATCACCTGGCGATACAACGCGCCGCTCGGCATTCCCTGGGGTTCGTCCTACGGCAACGAGGACGAGGAATATCCGGGCAGCGTGCGCGGCACCGGGCTGGGCGTGGCCTACCAGCGAATGCTCTGGCGCGGTTTCTATGCACAGGTACATGCGCTGCCGCTGTTGCAGCGGTACTCGGACGCCAACGGAGCACGACTCCGGACTGGTTTTCAGCTTTTCACCACCGCGCGGGCCGGCTATCAGCTGAAGCTGTTCTCCGATCGGTGGTTCCTGGAGCCATCCGTCGCGGCGACCGCGTGGCCGATCAACACCAACGTGCCTGCCGCGTTCGCCGCGCTGGACCGGAAATGGAACCGGTACTTTCTCTTTGAGCCGGGGCTGCATTTCGGACGGCGGTTCTGAGGGCGGACCGTTCCCAAGAGCGCCGGCCCGTCGCCCTACGCGCCCTTGGGGGCGGCGACGTGGTCGACCGGATGCGCGAACCCGCCCATCGCTTCGCCCATGCGCACCGGTCGCGCGGCGCTCCATGACGGTTCAAACGTCACGCCGCCGTCACCAAACAGGAGTACCACAGTGGAGCCGAGCAGAAAGCGGCCCATCTCGTCGCCCTGCTGCAATGCGACGGTGCCGTCGTCGTAGCGCCACTCGCGCGCGCTGCCCGGCCGTGGCGGATTGACCACGCCGTGCCACACCGTGGCCATGCTGCCAACGATCGTGGCACCTACCAGCACCAGTACAAACCGTCCACGCGGCCCGTCAAATTCGCACACTACGCGCTCGTTACGCGCAAAGAGGCCCGGGACACCGCGCGCCGTGACGGGATTGACCGAGAAGAGATCGCCCGGCACGTGAATCATGCGTCGCAGCGTCCCATCGCAGGGCATGTGAATGCGATGGTAGTCGCGCGGACTGAGGTAGATGGTGGCAAAACTGCCGTTGTCGAAGTGGCCGGCCAACTCGGCGTCGCCTCCGACCAGCGCCCGCGTGGAATACGTGTGTCCCTTGGCCTGCACGAGCTGATCGCCGTTTATGCGGCCGAGTTGACTGATCGCGCCGTCGACGGGACAAACGAGGTCGGATGACGCCAGCGGTCGCGCGCCGTCACGTAACGCACGCGTGAAAAACTCGTTGAAGCACGGATACGATGCGATGTCCGGATTGGCCGCCTCGCGCATGTCCACGCCGTACTTGCCGACGAACCAGCGGATGAATGCGGTCGTTACGGAGCCGGCATGCGCCGATGCGGCTCGGCCGGCCAGGGTCGTCAGCGCCTGTTTGGGCAGCAGGTACTGCGGCAGTACGGCAAGACGGTCGGACACCTCAGCGCTGTCCGTTCGATGCGTACTGGCACAGCTGGACGGCGAGCCCGGCGACGGGACGGAACCGATGCATGGTGAAGACGGCGGAGGTGAAACGGCCAGCGCTCCCGCGCCGCGCGGTCAAATATCGCCGCTGGAACACCGGTGCGCCCGCTGATGCGCCCGCTGCGTCCTTAACATGCTCACGCCGTGCCCCGTCGCTGCCGCAGCACTTCGTATACCGCGATCGCCACGGTGCTGGACAAGTTCAGCGAGCGCACGTGCGGTGATTCGATTGGCATGGTCACGAAGCGGTCGGCGAAGCGCGCGTGCAGGTCGGCGGGCAGCCCCGCCGTCTCGCGTCCGAAGATCAGCACCACGTTGTTGGTCGCGGCAAGTGGTGCGTCCCAGAACAGCTGCGTCGACTTGGTGGAAAAGAAGTATGGCTCGCCGAGTGTGGGGAGTTCGCATTCGAACGCCTCCCAGCTTGACCAGACGCGCACGTCCACATGCTCCCAGTAGTCCAGCCCTGCGCGTTTGACCTCGCGTTCGTCCAGCGAAAAGCCGAGCGGTTCGATGAGATGCAGTGTGGCGCCGGCGGCGAGACAGGTACGTCCGGCGTTACCGGTGTTCCAGTGAATCTCGGGGTGAACGAGCACGACGTGCATGGCCATATGGCGGGACCGACGGGCGTGAGGATGGGGTGTCTGTCGGCGCATCGTAGTCCGCCGGGCCCGGATGACGCAACGGCGTCGTCACCACGCACCATGCGACACGCAACTCGAACAACGCACAACGCCCCGACTCGTCTGAGCCGGGGCGTTGGAATGAGACCGTCGAGTCGCTGCCTCGCCGCCGGTGACGCGGCGATGCCGTGACCAATCGACTACGCCTGGCGCTTGCGACGCGCGAACAGGATACCCGCCATGCCAACCGCCATCAGGGCGTACGTGGACGGCTCGGGGACCACGTTCGTTGGCGGCTGCACCACCGGCGGCTGACCGACGTTGATCAGTCCGGCATCGATGCCCTGCGTGAAGTCGAAAAAGTTGTCGTACGGATCGGTGTCGAACAATCCGTAAACGATCGTCTGCGTGGACGTCAGACCAAGGAAGATGCTGCTGAGCACGGTGGCATTCGTGACATCGAAGAAGCCGGTCTGCAACTGGTTGTCCAGAAATCCGAGGGTTGTTCCGCCAATCGCAATTCCCGACCCATTTGTGCGCTGGGTGACCACCGAGGACCAGTTGCCGGCGTTGACGCCGTTGACCCGCAGCGTGTTCTGGTTGAAGTCGAAATTGCCCGGGCCGGTATCGCCGTCGAACAAGGTGAAGCGGAACGACGCCCGCAGCAGTCCGCCGCCAAGCACGCTCGTGACAGCGGGCCCGAAGCCCGTCTGCGTGCCGATCGTCAGCGGGTTGCCGGTCGCGACGCCCGGGACAGGGTTTTCGGAGAAGTCGGCGAATCCGCGATAGAGCTGCGAGGCGGCGAGCTGCGACACGACGCGCGTGCCATTGAGGCCAACCAAGTCAGCGACGATGCCGCCAACGGCCGACACACCGGCGGGGAGCGTACCGCCGGCCGGCGAGTTCGTCAGCTGGGCACCGGAGACGGCGGGCGTGCCGGCAACGAGCGCGGCAGCGATGAGATGAGAGAGCTTCATTTCGGAGGAGAGGAGGAAGAGAAACGGCAATCACTCCTCGTACGAGTGGCAAAGCGAAGGCCACCTAGCCGAAGCCAATGGCGCCGGTACGGCACGTTGCTGAAAACCGCCGAAAGTGTTGGGAGATAAGCAAATAGCTGAATTCAGTTTCGTCCCACTCGATGCGCTCGCGCCAGCGAGTGTCGCGGACTGGCGACAGTCAGTGTTGAGTCCGCCCTTCGGACCGCTTCAACCGGACTGAAGACGACCGGCTTGCTGCGTCCCAGTGCCACGCCCACCTTTCCGGCGCGTCGTGACAAGATCGGCGCGCTCCCTCAGCGGCCCCAGCGCAGGTTGCATGCTCAACGTGCTTGGCCGGACGCTCGTCGACCGGTATGAAGTTCAGCGCGAAGTCGGACAAGGTGGCATGGCGACGGTATACGCCGCGGCCGATCTGCAGACCCATGGAACGGTCGCGGTGAAGCTCATGCGGCCGGACCTCGTCGCGTCGATCGGCGCAGAGCGGTTCACGCGCGAGGTGCTCATCACCGCGCAGCTGCGGCATCCGGGGATCGTGCCGCTGCTCGACGCCGGTGAGATCGACGGTGTCCCGTTCTATACCATGCCGTTTATCGAAGGCGAGACGCTGGCGGCGCGGTTGGGGCGCGAGCGGCAACTGGCCATCGAGACGACGCTGGAGATCGTGGGTGAGTTGCTTGATGCGCTCGATTACGCGCACGGCCGGGGGATCCTGCACCGCGACATCAAGCCGGCCAACATTCTCCTCAGCGGCGGCCGAGCATTGCTCGCCGACTTCGGGATCGCGCGCGCGCTGGATGCGCAGGGCGAAAAGCTCACAGCCACCGGGGTCGCTGTCGGGACGTTCGAGTACATGAGCCCCGAACAGGGGAGTGCCGACGCGGTCGACCAGCGGAGTGATCTGTATTCGCTGGGCTGTGTGTTGTACGAAATGTTGGCCGGAACGCCGCCATTTACCGGACCGTCGGCGCAGGCGATTATCGCGCGGCACGCGCGCGATCCGATGCCCAGCCTGTGTACCGTGCGACCTACCATCTCGCACCGCCTGGACGCCGTGGTCGCGAAGGCGTTAGCCAAAGTGCCGGCAGACCGGTTTTCGTCGGCGCGTGAGTTTCAGCTGGCGCTGGCGGATCCGTCGCTGCTGCATCCCGAGTTGGCACAGGCGGCGCCACCACGTTCGCGCGCTCGGCTCTGGATGGGGCTGGGAGTGGCGGCCGTCGCCGCGGCGGCGGCGGTGACGATGCGCGACCGCGTGGGACCGGAGCTGCAGCCGTATCGGGTCGTCGGGTTTCCGCTCGTCGCGCCGGCGTTGGTGGGCGACAGCAAATCGGCCGGTGAAGATGTGGCCACGCTGATCGGGAGTGCGATCGACCGCCGGGCGGCGCTGCGTTGGGTGGACGGCTGGCGCGCGCTGGAACCGGGCGCGCAAGCGGCAGCCGACGGCGCTGTGAACGCGAGCGTGATGCGTCGCATTGCGCGGGCGGAGGGAGCCGGATGGTACCTGACCGGACGCATTGTTACCCGCGGCGATTCCGTGGATGTGTTGCTGGAGTTAGTGGATGTGGCCGGTGATTCCGTGGCGGCGCGGCCGCGCGCCAGCGGCGTCGCGTCCGACCTGTGGCGTGTCGCGATTCGCGCCACCAACCAGGCGTTACCGGTGCTCGTGCCCGGCGCCGACGCGCGCGAACTCGAAGCGGCGTGGGCCGATCGTGATCCCGGTGCCGTCGCGAGTTTCCTCGCCGGTGAGGCCGCGTTCCGTCGTGCGCGTCCTGATGAAGCGCTGGCGAACTTCCGCGAGGCGATGCGTACCGACTCGGGCTTTGCCCTTGCCGCGGTGCGTGGCGCGCAAGCGGCAACAGCCAGTCATCGCCCCGGTGAGGCGCGTACCCTGGTGCGCCGGGCCGCGCTGCTGCCAATGCCCGAGCAGTACGCCGCGTTTACACGCGGCTACATCGCCTACCTTGACGGACGGGCCGACTCGGCGGTGGTCTCGTTCCGTCGTGCCATCGCACTCGACCCGGAGCTGACCGCTGCCTGGGTGCAACTCGGTGAGACGTACGTGCATCTCGTCACGTCGGCCACGACACCGGACGCGCTCGCAGAAGCGGCCTTTACCCAAGCGCGCGCGCTCGACTCGACCGCCACGCACATGCTGTTGCATCCGATCGAGATCGCGTGGCGGCGTGGTGATGCGGCAGCGGCAGCGCCGTTGGTGCAACGCTTTCTTGCCGCCAATCCCGACTCGACGCAGGGGGCGGAAGTGCGCCTGGTGGACGCCTGCGCGCGCACTGGTGCACCAGCCATGAATTGGCAGGAGGAGGCGCGCGCCAACCCGCAGGCGGTGCTGTCGAGCGCCGTCGTACTCGGCGCGCAGGGTGGCCATCTTGCCTGTGCACTCGGCGCGTACGACGCCTTACTCGCCGTTGACTCCAGCGCGTCGGTCCCGGAGATGCGCGCACTGCGTCAGGCGGCGTTGGTCGGGGCGGTGGCATCGCTGGTGGCGTCCGGCTTACCGGACAGCGCGCGCGTGCGCATTGCCAACGCCATCGCGCGAGGTGACGGCGGGGCGTCGATCTTTCTCGTGGCGAGCCATGTCGTACCGACGTTCCGTCCCGATGCGGACGCCGTGGCAACAGTCGATGCCAAGCGGTTCGGCATCGATCTGGCCGGCTGCAGTACCGACGAGCGCTGCTGGATGCTGGGCGTGTACCATGCGGCGCTGGGGAACTCCACGCAGGCGGCGACTGTGGCGCGTGTGCTGGCTGGCCGCATGGCGTTGGACAGCAACGGCACGACGGCGCAATACGCGGCGGCGGCTCGTGGACACGCGCTGCTGGCCGCGGGTGATTCGACGGGCGCCGTGACCGCCTTTCAAGCGCTGCTGACGGAACCGTTCGCGCCCGGTGCGGCACTGACATGGAATCCCAATGGCGGTTACGGCGCAGAGCGGCTGCAGCTGGCGCAGTTGCTCCTCGCCAGAGGCGATGCGGCGGCCGCGCGCGATGTCGCCGCAACCCTTGATGCGGCAGCACCCGCCGCGTTCCTGCTGTACCTGCGCGCCGGTCTCGACGTACGTATGCAGGCCTCGACGCGACTGAACGATGCGGCGGCCGTGGCGGCGCTGCGCACACGGCTCGCACGGCTGCGCTTGTAGTCGCAATTCCAGCCGGTGGACGCCGACGTACGTGCGCGTTCACTTGCATGTGCGCCTCTCCGTGCGCTCCTCTCCGTGCGCTCCTCTCCGTGCGCTCCTCTCCGTGCGCTCCTCTGGCCCCGTCAGCGGCATCGCGCTATTACATGGATGGCACGGTTTCGTCGCTGTTATCCCGCGCCGTTCGTCACCAACTCGTCACGTGGGGAGAGCAGCATGAGTGCTCCAAGAGATCCGCAGCCCAAGCCCGTCGTGGTGGCGGGTGACCGCGACCCGCAGCCCAAGCCCGTCGTCGTGGCGGGTGACCGCGACCCGCAGCCCAAGCCCGTTGTCGTCGCGGGAGACCGTGATCCGCAGCCCAAGCCGGTTGTGGTGGCGGGCGATCGCGATCCGCAGCCCAAGCCCGTCGTGGTCGCGGGAGACCGGGAGCCCGGCAAGAAGTCGTGAATCCAACGGTCGCCGGTCTGCCCACAAAGCGGGCGCTGTTGATCGGCATCGACGAGTACGCGCATCTCAAGGCGCTGCGGGGCTGCACGAACGACGCGCGGGCGATGGATGAGCTCCTGCGTACCGGGTTCGGCTTTACGCACACCACGCTGTTGCTCGACGCCGATGCGACACGTGCCGGCATGGTCGGCGCCTTCGAACAGCTCATCGAAGAGACCGCTTCCGGCGACATCGTGGTCGTCTACTTCGCCGGGCACGGGTCGCAGCTGCGCGATCGTGAAGGCGATGAGCCCAGCGGTATGGACAGTACGATCATGCCCGTGGACACGGCGCGCGACGAGAGCAATCCGGCCGGCAGCATCGACATCACCGACGACGAACTGTTTCTCTTCTTGCAGCGATTGGGCAATAAGACAACCGCGATTACGGTGATCGTGGACGCGTGCCACTCGGGGACGATCACGCGCGATGCCACACCCAGCGAAACGATCAGCGTGCGCGGCGTACCAGCCGACACGCGAGCGCCCACCACCCCCTCACCGATTCCGGTCGAGCTGTGGCCGTTGTTGCGTGCGGATGGCGGAACGGCTGCCGCACCAAGTGGCTGGCTGCCCATGCGCGATCACTACGTGGTCATCAGCGGCTGTCGGGACGATGAGCTCTCCGGAGAGTTGGGGCTGCCGCAGGCGGACGGCAGCCTTACGTACCACGGGGCGCTCACGTACTTCCTGACGCAGACGCTGCAGAACGTGTGGCCCGGCGCGACGTATCGCTCGGTGTTCGAGGAAGTGTCGGCGCAGGTGACGGCATTCCGGCAGGGCGTGCAACATCCGCAGCTTGAAGGGAACATCGATCGCGAACTGTTCGGCATGAAGGACATACCGCCCATGCGCTACGTGCGTGTAGCGAGTGTGGCTGCCGATAGCGCGTCGATCACCTTGGCGGCGGGTGCAGCGGTGGGCTTCACCGTGGGCACGACGGTCGGAGTGTACGCACCGGGCACGAACAGCACGGTTGGAGTACTACCGCGTGCGCTTGCCGACGTGACCGACGTGCGGGCGCTTGACTGTACGGCCGTGGTCCGGGCGGAGGGGCGCGACGGTGAGCTTACGGAGAGCTGCCGTGCCGTGGTGCATTCGGCCGGCGTGAGTGACTTGCGTCGCAGCGTGTATGTGCAGCTGGATCCGGCGGACGCTGCCGCGCACGGTATCGCGCACGGTACGAGGCACGACATCGATGCCACGCCACTGCTCGAGGCGATTGGCAAGTCGGCGTTTCTGCGTCAGGTGCAGGCACCGACGAGTGATGCACTCGTGGTGCGCGTGTGGTCATCAGCCGATGCCGGCACGGTGCCGCGTTGGGCCATCACCGCCGCTGACACGCTTCCTGTCGCCCCACTCAAGCCGCTCGATGACGTGGGAAGTGTGGTGCACAACCTGGAGATACTGGCGCGGCAGGGATTGGCGCTTGCCCTCACCAATACCAACCAGCAGAGCGCCATGATGCGTGCGCGGCCGTCGTTGACGCTGCTCGTCGCACGCGGAGACGAACCGTTTCAGGTTGCGGCGGCCGGTCCCGGTGGCCTGCCCGTGATCGAGGAGGGGTGCTGGGTGGGGCTGCGCGTCACCAATCCGCACACTACCGCCGTCTACATCAGCGTGCTCGACTTCGGACTCAGCGGCAAAATCAAGCCGATGTTTCCACCCTCGGGGGGGAGCGACTCCCTCGCGCCCGGCGAACCGAGGGATCTGTTCGTGCGCAGAGGCGAGCGCTGGAAATTCTCACTACCCCCGGTGTATCCCTACGCCGCAGACGGGGAGCTCCCGGTCCGCAACGACGGTGTCGAAACCATCAAACTGTTTGCGACCTCGGCGCCGGCAAGCTTTGCCTTTCTCGAAGAGACCGTTGGCGTGCGTGACGCGGCACTCACGAAACCCAGTGCCATCGAGCAGCTGTTCCGTTCGCGCATGATTGCGACACGCGACGGTGATGCGGAAACACCGCTGGCGCCCGACGACGATTGGACGACGGCCACGGTGTCGTTTCTGGTGCGGCGGAAACCCGCCACCCCGTGATTCAAGCTGCCAATACGCCAACGTATAAGGAGCTGACCATCCTGATCTCTCCGGGACCGGACGGCAAATTCCTCGTACGCGCGTCGTCGGATCAGGGGGACGAAGATGGTGAACTCGAACTGCCGGTCACTGCCGCGCAACTACCGGCGCTGATGCGGTCGCTCTCCCGCTCGGTGGTGTCGTCGGAGATGTCGCGCGATGGTCAGTCCGAAAGCGAGTCGACCGTCGAGGTAATTCACCCGCGCGAGTTTGGCGTGCGCTTGTACAAAGCCCTCTTTCGCGATGAAGTCCGTTCGCTGTTGGACCGCACGATCGGCAGCATCGAAGACAAGGTGAATGGCGGTGTGCGCATCCGGTTGCAGTTCGCATCCGTACGAGACGACATGTCGCACGTGGTGAGTCTGCCATGGGAGTTGGTGGACAAGTCGATCTCACCCTACGACCAACCCTTGGTCGCATCGCGGCGCTTTCCGCTCGTTCGGCATCTCACGTCGGACAAGCCCACGTCACCGCCGGCGCAGCTGCAGACGCTCTTTCGCGTGCTGGTGGTCGTCTCAAGTCCAAGTGGACACGCGGCGCTGGACCTGGCCAGCGAAGAAGCGAAGCTGCGCAAGACGTGGGGCGAACTGCGCGGTATCGAGCTGGTGGTGGTGCGTGGGGTACTCGATGAACTGCGCGCACTGCTGCTGAAAGAAGACTTTCACGTCCTCCACTTCATGGGGCACGGCGACTTCCGCAATGGACGCGGTGTGCTGCTCATGGAAACGAGCGATGGCAAGTCCGACCCGGTCGATGGTGCGGTGCTGGCCAAGTTGCTCACCGACGAGAAGTCTCTGCGTCTGGTCTTTCTCAATGCCTGCCGCACAGCCGCGACGGACATACAGTCCGGGAGCGACCCCTTTGCCGGCGTTGCCACAGCGCTGGTGCGCGCGGGTGTGACCGCGGTGCTCGCCATGCAGTTCCCGATTTCTGATCGTGCCGCGCTGGTCTTCTCGCGCACGTTCTACGAAGCGCTGGTGAACGGCATGCCGGTGGATGCGGCCGTTGGTGCGGCGCGCAACGACATCTTCACACCCGGGCAGCAACATGCCGAGTGGGGCACCCCGGTGCTGTTCTTGCGCTCGAGCGACGGGGTGCTGTTCGACCGGCAATACGTGACGCCGATGGCGGCAGTCCCGGAAGCTCCGGCGCCAACGATGGACGGAGCGGTTGCGACTGTATTGGACGTCGCCGCGCAGACGGCGTCCACACCGAGTGGTGCGGTGGCCACTACCGAATCCGCGCCAAACGGGACAGACGTGTTCACCGTGGCCATGGCCAGCACGCGCAGTGCGCTCAGCAGCCTTCGGCAGCGTACCATCAGCGAACTGCAAGCCAAGGGGATCACGGTGCGCGAAGCAGTACCCGCCCCCATGGTCGAACACGAAGCATCGATTCGAGAGCTCGCGGCAACGTCGGATCTGTTTGTGCATCTGCTGGACGCCAAGCCGGGCGAAGCCATGGATGACGCACCGGATGAGCGCTCCTATCAGATGGAGCAATTCCGGATCGCCAACGAGGTATCGGACACGCAATTGGTGGTCTTGCCCAGCGGGCTGTCGTTGGACGCCGTCGCCAATGACGGATACAAACAGTTCCTGCAGGCCATGGAGTCGCGACACCGCACCGAGCAATTCACCCTCGCCAAGATCGACAACGACGCCATAGTCGCCGAGATCCTTGGCAAACGTGACGCCATCCTCGCGCAACGTCGCCAACCGGCCGTCTCCAAGGTCTATCTCGACGCGCACATGCGGGATTTTGTCGCCGCCGTACCACTGCAAATGCTCCTCGCTGAACTTGGCGTGACCGCGCTGACCATGCCGGCCGGCGACAAGCCACCGCGCGAGGCGATCGAAGCATTTGCCAAGAATGTGCAGCAGGTGCCGCTGGTGATGGTTGTGGCAGGGACCGTCAGCGAAACGTGGCTGCTCGAGCGGCTTAAGGTCGCCATGCGGGCTGGTCTCGACTGTACACCAGAGCCGCGTCTCGTGGTCGTTCGATTGCCTGGCAGTGTACCACTCACCGGAATGCCAATCTGGGCGAGCGTAATCGGCGACGGTGTGAGCATGCCCACCGCGGCGGAGTTGCAGCAGATGATGAAGAGTGTGGCCGAAGGTTTCCGATGAACGCTTGCATCCGTGAGTGAGACGCGGAGTTTCGGTGTGACGCGTGACAATCCGTTCGTCGGATTGCGTCCATTTTTCGATACTGACAGTCTGTACTTCTTCGGGCGCGACGAGCAGGTCACCGCACTGCTCGACCTGCTGCATACATCGCGCTTCGTGCCGGTGCTGGGCAGCTCAGGCAGCGGGAAGTCGTCGCTGGTGCGTGCGGGACTCATTCCCACGCTGCATGCCGGATTCATGGTCACCGAGCGCGATGGTTGGCGCATCGCGCCGTGCCTGCCCGGCGACACGCCGGTCGAGAACTTTGCGGAAGCGCTGTTGCGCGCCGCCGGTGAGACCGTAACCGGCGCACGAATCGTTGCCTTTGCGCAGGAGATTCGGGACGATCTCGACGACGCAATCGTGGCGCTGTTCACGCCAGGGCTCACCGCGCACGAGAACATCTTCATTCTCGTCGACCAGTTCGAGGAAATCTTCGCGTTTCGCTCGGCGGCCGGCACCGATGCCGAGGATGATCGCACGTCCCCACCCGATGTGGCGCGGAGCGCGGACCGGCTGCGGCGCCGACAGGATGCGGCGCTGCTCGTGTCGGTGTTGCTGCGTCTGGCTGAACGCACGGCATTCCCCGTGTACATCGTGACGACGATGCGCACCGACTTTCTCGGCGACTGCGATCTCTTCTCCGGACTGCCGGAGGCGGTGAACCGGTCCGGCTATCTCGTGCCGCGACTCACCCGCGCGCAACTACGGCACGCCGTGGAAGGACCGCCGCGCCTGATGGGTGCGCGTGTGGCGCCGCGACTGACCGATCGCGTGCTGAATGATGTCGGTGATCATGCCGACCGCCTGCCACTGATGCAGCATGCCCTGCAGCGCACGTATCATGTGTGGAAGACCGCCGGCATGATCGGTCCGCTGGACGTGCAGGATCTCGAGGAGGCGGGCGGGCTCGATCGTGCGCTCGACGTGCACGCCGAGCAACTGATCACCGGAATCGATCCGCTGCTGGTTGAGCGTGTGTTCAAGCGATTGACGTCGGTGGACAGCCAGCAGCGCCGCGTGCGACGGCCGGCGCGCCTGAGTGAGCTGCGTGCGGTGGCCGAAGGCGACGACGCTGCGTTGCGCACGCTGCTGGAGCGGTGCGTACGCGAAGGCACGAATTTCATGTACGCAGCGAAGGACGGACAGAACAACGATCCGCGCTACAACATCTCGCACGAAAGTCTGATCCGGCAGTGGAACCGGCTGCGCGGATGGGTGGACGACGAGCAAGCGCAGCGCGAGTGGTACGAGCAGCTTGCCGAACGTGCGGCGCAGTACGCGCGCAATCCTGACGCCGGGTTGCTCTCACGCTTGGACCTGCGCATCGCCGAAGAGACCATCGCAAAGCACAAACCCACGGCGGCGTGGGCTGAACGCTACCCGAATGCCGCGGCGGGATTCGCGCGGACGATTGGGTTCGTGCAGGAGAGTGCGGCGCGTGTGAAGCGGACCCGTCGTACACGCATCCTGAGCGGTGCGGCGCTGCTGCTGCTGGTGACCGCGACGGTCGTCAGTGTGGTGCGCAGCGGCCGCATCGCCTCGGCCGCCATCGCGCGCGTGGATGACGTCGCGCGCGACGCCGCGATCGCCCAGTTGGCGGATAGCGATCCGACGTACGCCGCTGCGCTCGCCGCCGAACTGGCCGCGGAGGCCAAAGATCCGTCGCAGTGGTCACCGGAGCGACGGTCGTTGTTGCAGCGTGTGTTGAACGGGACGTATGCCACTGCGGAGTATCACGAGGTAGTGGCGTTCGCGGCCGACAGTCGTGGGGAAGAGCTGGCGGTGAGTTTCTCCGACGGCCGTACGGAAGTCCGGGCGATCGATGGCGATGGCGAGGCGCCT
>JBBQSM010000099.1:0-17149 GCA_038234895.1 Gemmatimonadales bacterium | reverse complement strand
CGTGGCGCGTCGCGTGTGTGCGGATCCCGAGATTCCCGATCGGCGCGGGGTGGCGCGAGGAACGCGTCATACCTGGACGCCGCGCAGCCACGCCAGCGACGACAGCAACAGCGCCCACCCGATCACCTGGGGCGGACTTGGCGCCTCCGTCGACAAGACTGTGGACGACCGCTCGCACGCCACCGCCGGCGACCCAACTCGCGCTTCCGTTCCTGATGCCGGAGCGCGTGCCGGGGAGCGCGGGAGCGAACGCGGGGGGGACGTCGAGTCCAGTCGGCGCGATCTCGACCGCCGGACGCGTGACTGGGCCAGTGCCAAGGGACGGCGGCGAGCCGCCGAGTCGGGGTATGGTCGTCGCTCACGGCGCGAGCTTGCCCGCGAGCGGACCGGTGCGCTCATCGCCAGTCATAGTGGACAATCGCAGGGGAGCAACGGGACCCCCCGCCTCGGGCGTGACGGCGGCAGCAGCACCCTTGGCGTTGCCGCAGGCGGGAGCGGGAGCGGGAGCGGGAGCGGCGGGAGCGGGTTCCTCACGGGGCGGTCCCGCCCGCCGGTCGGGAGTGCATTGGGACGCGCTACCACGGGCGTTGGCTGACGGGCAGCGACTGCGGGTGGTGTCGCTGGCGGCCGGGCGGGCCGGGGTGCGGGCCGGCATGAGCATCCCCGAGGCACGCGCCTGCTGTGCGGCCCTCGAGGTGCGGCCGTGGGACGACGACGCGATGGCCGATGCCATTCTCGCCACGACGACCGCATTGCTGGCGGCCAGTCCGCAGGTGACGCCGGTGGCTGGTGCGCCGGGGATGTGGTGGGTGGGGGCGACGGGGTTTGGTGGACTGGGTGGTGAGGAGGTGTTGGCGCGCACTCTGCTCGCGATCGCACAAACCATCCATCCGGATGCACGCGTCGCCATCGCCGATTCGTGTGTGTCAGCGCGCGCCGCCACGTGGGCACCTCTGGCGCGGACGCGCGTGGTGCGAGAGCGGGATCCACTGGCCCTGCCCGACAACATCACCTGTATTCCGGTCGGTGGCTGCGCGACCTATCTCGCCCCAGCCCCGCTCGGTCTTGTCCCCATGGACGAGGAGTTACGCGACGCGCTGCACGCGCTGGGGCTGCGCACCGTCGGCAGGCTGGCTGCGCTCGAACCGGGCGACGTGGAACGACGCTGGGGGGCGGACGGACTCACCGCCTGGCGGTTGGCGCACGGTGAAGACCCGCGTCGGCCGGGGCTGGTGCGCGTGGAAGCCGCGCGGAGTGCGGGGGTGGAGTTGCCCGCCCCCGCCGAGGCCGCTGCGCCGGTGTTGTTCGTGGCGCGCGCGCTGTTGGAACGGTTGGTGCGCGAATTGGTGGAGGACGGGCGGGCGGCCGCCTCGGTGGCGATCACGCTGGTGCTCGATGCGGGGCGCGTGTGGCCGTTGGAGGAGAGCGGTGAGAGTGGCGAGAGCGTTGAGAGCGGTGAAGCGGGTGCGTACGCCGTGCCGAGCGGGTGGGAGGGCTCAGCGCTGCTGGCCGTGCCGCATCGCACGATTACACGTGAAATCCGACCGGCCCGCCCGGTTGCCCGCTTGGAGCCGTTGTTCGATCAGTGCCGCTCGCTGCTGGAGCAGTGGGTGATCCCGGCGCCGGTGATCGGCGTGACGGTGAGCATTCCGGCCACGGCCCCACTCGCGGCCGATCAGGGGGATCTGCTCATCCCCTCATGGCGCGATGCGGCGATGAATGCGGAGGCGGTGTTTACCCGTCTGCGTGCGGTGCTCGATCCGGAAAACACGGGCGATGTGGTCGTGCACCCCGAGGCGGGCGATGCGCATCGGCCGGAAGAGACGGGACGGTGGGCGCGCGCGGATGCCATGACGCTGGGTTCCGCGCCGGCCACCGTGCAGACAACGCACGCCGCGCCACCTGCGTCGGCGCACGATCCGACCGCCGCAGTGCTGCGATTGCTCGACACGCCGGAGCCGGTGGAGGTCGAGGAAGCGGCCGGACTCCCGGATGCGATCTGGTGGCGCGGTCAACGGCTGGGGTTTGTCGCGGTGGACGGCCCGGAGCGATTGAGCGGCGACTGGTGGCGGGCGGATGCGTTCGCGCGCGATTACTGGCGGTGCACAGTACGGAGTGAGGGCGAGTTGCTGCTGTACCGCGATGCCGTGCGCGGACTGCCGCCGCGGTGGTACGTGCAGGGGTGGTACGACTGAGCACGACGCAAGACAACTCGTTGCCCGTGGAAGATTTAACCGACTACCGTCCGCACCACAGACCACTGTCGACGGTAGACCCGCGACCCGAAACCCCCAGTTCGCGGTGGTCGGCAACGGGTTGATGGTGCCGGCCCTTCGCGGGCGCTGTGGCGGGACGGCGGCGTTCGCGCGAACGTCAGCCGAGCGCCGGCGCCCGTCGGCGCGTTGCGGCGGTATCGCGAGCTGGGGGTTTCGGGTGTCGGGTGGTCGGTCCTCGGTGGTCTGTGGAGCGGGAACAGCGGTGGCGGGTGATCGGTGGTCTGTGGAGCGGGACCAGCGGTGGCATTTCGGGTCGCCGGTGGGCAACGCGGCGCGGATCAGGGGCAGGCGCGGTCCTCGCGCAGCGACCATGGCATGCGATCCATGCACCGCGCCGACCGACCCGGATTAATCCACGTCACCGACCGATCCGGATTAGCCGGCGCGCCGGTATCGAGCACGATGTGCGCCCCGGTTACTGTTTCGCGAAATCCAGGGGCCGTGGCGATCTCCGCCGACACGGTGAACCGATCGCCGTTCACGCTCCGCATATGTAACGCGCGCGTACTGAATGTTCTCGATAGGATAAACGGCGTCACGACCCGCTGCGTATCCGCCGGGGCCGGGCTGCCGGCCGGCGTGTCCATATACAGCAACACCGTCGCCGGACGCGCCGACCCCGACGTGACGGACACCGTGCCGCGTGGTGCCCGCGACTCGAACAGGCGCGGCGCCCAGCGTGCGGGCGAGAGCAGGGGATGCCAGCCGTGACCGGTGAACAGTGCACCGGCACCGAGCACCGCGCGCATATCGAACACCGCACTGTCGCGCACGACCGGTAACTGGCCTGCCGTGAGCAATCGGGAGAACAACATACGCGACGACAGGGGTACGGACTGTGCCGACAACAACGGACGCGGGGCCGGCATGGCCACGCCGAGCAGGGCAATACCAACGACCGCCATCAGGCAGAGTGCGGATGCCCGGCGCCACGATCCGGCACGCGGCCGCGTCATGACGTCCACACGCCGCCGCAGCGCACTGCGTCGCGCGGTGAGCATGAGCAACGACGCGTGAACGACCGACGAGTGAACGAGTGCGCCGTGCGCGAAGGCCGGAGTCGAACGCGCCGCGCGCTCCCCGACCAGCAACAACAGCTCGGCGTAGCGCCGTACATCCGGCGCGCGACGCAGCACCCGCGCATCGCAGTCCAATTCGATCGCCGTGCGCAACCGGCCCGCAATCCACCAGAGCACAAAATTCCACGGCAGCAGCGCCACGACGAGCGATGCGACGAACAACAGCGCCGGATCGCGCGCGGCCAGATGTTCCCGCTCGTGCCGCAACATCAATGCACGCGATCCCGGATCGAGTCCGAGCGCCCAGCGCGGCAGCAGAATGCGTGGATGCAGAATGCCCGTCGCCGCCGGGCCCAGCGAGTCGGTGAGCACGATCGGAACCGTCTCGTCATCAAGACACTCCGGCGACAGGCCAGTCGTCACCACGTTCGATTGCCGCGCGCGTGCGATCAGCAGGAATGCCAGCAAGAGGGCGGACGTGGTGCCCCACAGAATAAGCAGCGGGCGATCCCACCGCGCGGCGCGACCGACGAGGTTCGTCACGGTCGACGACAAGCGCGACGGAGCCGTCAACGCCGGTCGCGCCACCAAGTCCGTCCTCGTCAAGCCGGTACTCGGCGCTCCCACGTTCGGCGCTCCCACGCGCGGCGGTTCAGCCCTCGGCGCCACGACGTCCGTCTGTACGAACGGGGAGCTGGTGCGGACCGGCTGCGTCGATGCGTCGGGTGTCAGCGCACGCGGCGAGGACACCGCGCGAACGACGGGCAACGCCGCGGCCGACAGCAACAGGGCGATCCACACGCCACGCACCGGCCACCGACTGCGCAACAGCGCCGGTTCGAGCCACGCGCCGAGCAGCGCGACCAGCAGCGAGAAGCCGATGGCGATGAGCATCCAGATTGCGATCATGTTTGCTCCCGGAGACGCGCATCGAGCAACTGCTGCAGCGCCCGCATGTCGTCGGCCGACAGTCGCTCGTCGGCGACCAGATGCGCCATCAGATCCACGGGCGAGCCGCGGAAGAGCTTGTTGAGCAGTCGGGTGACCTGACTCCCCTGCACCCGCTCCTCCGCCACGACGGCGTGGTAGCGGTGCAGCCGCCCTTCCTCCGTGTGTCCGACCAGTTCCTTCGCCTCAAGATTGCGGAGAATGGTCAGGACGGTGTTGTACGCCAGGTCGGCAGGCAGTTGGTCACGCACCTCGGCGACCGTTCCCGGCCCGTGTCGCCAGAGTGTGCTCATGACATCGAGCTCACGTTCGCCAAGCGGGAGATCCACGCGCACTCCTTAACTATGGGGATAGTTGAGAGTACGGCGCTGAGATGGCGGTGTCAACTACGCACGTAGTTTGGACTGACCACCCCTCGCTCCACAGACCACTGAGCACCGTGGACCCGACACACGGAACCTCGAGTTCGCGGTCCTCGGTCACGAGTCCATGGGGCCGGCCCTTCGCAGACTTTTTCGCGGGACCGCGGAGTTCGCGTGAACGGCGATGAGCGCCGGCTCCCGTCGGCGCCCGCGGCGGCATTGCGAGCTGGGGGTTTCGGGTGTCGGGTCTACGGTGCTCGGTGGTCTGTGGAGCGGGAACGGACAGTTTTCGGTACTGACTACGGCGCCAAAGGCTGGCCCAGTTCATCCGAAATCAGCACCCACACGGTCCGCGTGCGCTTCGAATACAGCAACCGCACCGTCACATCGCGCGGCGACTGCTTGAACGCGAAATGAAAGCGGAACGACGTATCCAGCGACTCGTGGATCACCCCTTCCTTGAAGCGCCCGTAAAACTCCTGCACCTTCGTGCACGGCGCGATCTCGGTGAAAAACTGCTTCCCGATCGCGTCCTCCTTGCGCAGCGACGCGAGCTTGGACTCGACGGCGTTGTAGTTCAGGATGCGTCCTGTCCGGTCCAGCTGGATCATCCCGTACGGCAGGCGATCGAGCTCCTCCGGGGCCATGCTGTCCGCCGCCTCAAGAACGTCGTTGACGGTGTGCTGGTGACGCAGCGGTGGTGAGTTGGAATCGGACATGGGAGACGGGAATCATGACAACCCGGAGCCGAGCGACATCATGCCGCACGATGGGTGAACGACGGATGATACGCCGCGGACCGCCGACAGGACACCGAACTTCGCAAGCCCTGTCCTTCGGCTTTTCTTCGGGTACTTTTCGGGTATGCCGTCTCCCCCCTCCGCCGCGCCCTACGTCGAGCTTCACTGCCATTCGGCACTCTCGCTGCTCGATGGCGCCTCCCTTCCCGAAGCACTCGTCGCCCGTGCGGTGGAGTTGGGCTATCCCGCCCTCGCGCTCACCGACCATGACGACCTAGGTGGGGTCGTGCGCTTTGGCACGGCGTGCGAGGCCATGGGCATCAATGGCATTCTGGGCGCCGAGCTCACGGTGTTGGTGCCCGACCGGCAGAACGCCAAGGACGCGCGCCCCACGCACATGGTCTTGCTGGCCGAAACAGCCGAAGGCTACGGCAACATCTCCACGCTCATCACGCGGGCGCGCATGGACACGCCGCGCGGCACACCGGCCGTGCCGTGGTCGCTCCTGGCCGCGCACGCGCGCGGTATCACGGCGCTCACCGGTTGTCCGCGCGGCTGGGTCCCGCAGCTGTTGGCCGAAGGACGTGACGACGACGCGTGGACGGCGGCCTGCGCGATGCGCGACGTGTTCGACACACGACTGGCCGTGGAATGCTGGGATCACCGACTCCCCGAGGAACGCGCGCTGGTGCGTAAACTGCGCCCGCTCGCGGCGCGGCTTGGTGTGCCATGGGTGGTCACCAACGATGTGCACTACGCTCGGCAGGATGGACGCATTGTGCACGATGTGCTGCGCGCCCTGCGCTACGAACGCACACTCGATGAAATGGGCACACGACTGCGTCCCAACGCCGAGTGGGCGCTCAAGGCACCATCGCTCGTACTCAAGCGGTGGCGTGGTGCCGAAGAAGGCGTACACGCCACGCGCGACATCGCGGAGCGGTGCGCCTTTCGTTTGCAGCAGCTCAAGCCGTCACTGCCGGCCTTCCCGTTGCCGCCCGGTATTTCCGCCAACGAGTATCTCGCGCGTCTCGTGGAGCAGGGCTCACACGAACGGTGGGGGCGCTCACGCACGCCCAAGCACGACGCGCAACTCGCGCACGAATTGGCGATGATCGCCAAGCTCAAACTCGCCGGATTTTTTCTCATCGTATGGGACATCGTGCGCTTCTCGCGCCGCGAGGGAATTCTCTGTCAGGGGCGCGGATCGGCCGCCAACTCTGCGGTGTGCTATTGCCTGGGCATCACTGCCGTCGATCCGATCCGCATGGAGCTGCTCTTCGAGCGGTTTCTCAGCGAAGAACGCACCGAAGCGCCGGACATCGACATCGACTTTGCGCATCGCGATCGTGAGCGGGTGCTGCAATACGTCTACGACCGGTACGGCCGCGAGCATGCGGCCATGGTGTGCGAGCAAATCACGTGGCGCGGGCGTAGTGCGGTGCGCGATGCGGCGCGTGTGCTGGGCTTTTCCGTGGAGCAGGGGGACATGCTCAGCGCGCTCAGCGATCGCTTCAGCGCGAAGTCAACCGCGGCTGCGTTACGCGTGAGCGACGCGCCGGTGGTCGATGGTGCCGACGGTGCCCTACAGGCCGAACGACTGGGCCAACACATGATCGGCGGCACCGAAGCGACCACCAAGGCGCGCGTGGTGCGGACCGACGCCCGCACCGTCGCGGCGAGCACGATGACCAAGGAGCGACCGACCCCGCTGCGCGCGAGCGATCGTCCCAAGCCGAATGCCGCGTATGAACCCTACGGCAGCCCGAACGCGCAACGCCGTCCCGGCCAGTCACTCAACGCGCGCGACGCCACGTGGGCCGAGCAGTTGGACGATCGCGCCGTGGCCAAGATTGCCGCCGATGCCGCACATCATCTGGGCCCGCTCGCCAAGGGCGGCCCGTCCGTTGTGCCGGGAGCTGCACACGCCAATCCGGTCCCCAGTACTGAAAAGTCCCCCCTCCCCTCCCTCGCCACCCGCTCGGGATTGGACGTCAACGACCCGCGTGTCCGCGTGCTCGCCGATGTCGTGGACGGCCTGCATCAACTGCCACGGCATCGCTCCATTCACGTGGGTGGCTTCGTGCTCACCGAACAGCCGCTCGGCTCCGTCGTCCCCATCGAACCCGCATCCATGCCGGGGCGCACCGTCATTCAGTGGGAGAAAGACGATCTCGATCCCGTGGGGTTGGTGAAGATCGATCTGCTGGGACTCGGCATGCTCACCGTTGTGCAGGATTGCCTGCTCTACATCCGGCATACGCGCGGCGTGAATATCGATCTTGGTCAACTCGACATGACCGATCAGGCCGTGTACGACGTGATGTGCGCCGCCGATACCGTGGGCCTGTTTCAGATCGAGAGCCGTGCGCAGATGAACACGCTGCCGCGCCTCAAGCCGCGCTGTTTCTACGATCTCGTGGTGGAAGTCGCGCTCATCAGGCCGGGGCCCATTCAGGGCGAGATGGTGCATCCGTATCTGCGTCGCCGTGCGGGGCTCGAACCGGTCACGTATCCGCATCCGTCGCTCGAGCACGCACTCAAGCGCACGCTGGGCATTCCGCTTTTTCAGGAGCAGGGAATGCAGGTGGCGATTGCCGCCGCCGGCTTCACACCGGGGCAGGCCGACGTGCTGCGTCGCGCGATGGGGCACAAACGGTCGCACGAGCGCATGGCCGCCATCTGCGAAGAACTCATCGAGGGGATGAAGCGCAACGGGATCGAGGAAGAGACCGCCCGTCGCATTTACAATCAGATCAACGCCTTTGCCGACTACGGTTTTCCGGAAAGTCACGCGGCCAGTTTTGCGCTCATCGTGTATGCCACGGCGTATCTGCGGCATTACTACGCCCCCGAGTACACTGCGGCCATTCTGAACGCACAGCCGATGGGCTTCTATTCGCCGGGCACCTTGGTAGAAGACGCCAAACGACACGGCGTGGAAGTGCGGCCGATCGATCTCACGCGCTCGTCATGGGATCATGTGTTGGAGATGGCGGACGGTCGCGTGCTGGTCCCCAACGATGGTACGGTGTCGTGGGGCGCGCGGTGCACCCCGTCCGCGATACCGGGAAAGGATCGCGTGGCAGTACGGCTGGGCGTGCGATTGATTCGCGGGCTCGGCGCTAAAGCCCGTCGTGCACTCGAGCAGGCGCTGGCGACCGGACCGTTCACGAGTGTTGAGAACGCCGTCGAGCGCGTGGATCTCGATCGTGCGGCATGGCGACGACTCGCCGAGGCCGGTGCGTTCGACACCATGTTCGCGCATGAACCGGCAGATCGGCGGCGACGGGTGGCGTTGTGGGAAGTGCTTGCCGCCACGCGTGGACCGCAGTTGCCGTTGGCCCCCATGCGCGCGCAGCCAGTGCCCGCACAACTGCCGGCCTTTGCCCCGGTGGAACTCACCGAAGCGGACTATCGCATGACCGGTCTGTCGTTGGCGGGCCATCCGGTGTCGCATCTGCGCACGATCCTCGCACCGAATGGCGTGCTCACGGCGCGCGAGGCACTCAAGCTCGGACGCGACGGACAGAAGATCGCGGTGGCGGGACTGGTGATCTGCCGCCAACGCCCCGGCACAGCCAAGGGCTTTGTGTTTCTCACGCTCGAAGACGAAACAGGCATGATCAATGTCGTTGTCACGCCCGATCGCTTTGAAGCACACGCCCTGCTCATCTCAACCTCACCGCTGCTGCTCATTCGCGGCGTGCTGCAGGTGGAAGGGATGGTGGTGAACATCCGTGCGCGACAGTTCCGGAAGCTGGAGCTGGGGGCGGGCGAGAAGCACGCGAGGGGGCACGACTTCCGATAGTGGTCGGTTTTGGGTTGCGGGTTTTGGTGAGGTTTCGAGTGGCGGGTGGGCGGTGGGTAGTTGACGGTGACCGTGCACTACTACGGGTCGCGGATAACGCCGTAGGACTGGGGGGCGGCATTCAACGGGCCGGCGAGCCAGACACGGGCACCGGCGAGGCGGCGCAGGGCCTGCGGGAGTTGCGGTGTGGGTTGTTCCGCGCCGTCAGCGAGGCGCAGCCGGAAGACGCCGTTGGTGCTGAGCACGACGCCGTCGTGTGCGGGCACACCGTCGGCGCTGCGGACTTGAAACTCCGACACAACAAACTCGGCCACGCCTTGGGCGGCGGCGCCGGTGACGAGTCGGCCGGTGCGGCGACCCATGGCGACAATGTCGAGCCCCACCACGCGCCGCAGCATCTCCGTCTGCGCTCCGGCGAGCGCGACGCCGGCGCCGCCGCCGGTTGGCGACGCCATGAACAGCACCGTCACCGGTTCGTTGCCCACGAGCGTCAGCACGCCGCGAACGCTATCGGCAGCGCTGGCTGCGGCCAACGCCCCCGACGCAGTGCGGGAACAGGCACTGCCCACGCTCAGTGACAGCGCAAGGAGCACCGGAACGATGCGTAGCCCAGCGCCACCTACGACGGTGCTCACTGCAACCGTGCGATCGCGATGCGCAGATTGCTCGGGGTCGCGCCACCCGACGCCGCGCGAATGCCGATCAGCTGCGTGCCGGACACCGCGCCCGACAACTCAAAGTATGCGTGTGCCCCGCCCCGCAGCCCGTTCAACGGCGACACGAAACTGCCGAACGACAGTTGTGCCGGCTGAATCGGAAACGGACGGTTCCAGCGAGATGCAAACGACGGCAGCTCGTTCAGCCCGGCGTAGATGCTGCGCAGATTCCACGTCGGAAACTGCATGTCTGGGTTCGGTGCGCTGAGCCCCGGATAGTCGTCGGCAAACAGCGCCAACCCCCACCCGCCGATCAACTGATCCATCGGGACACCGGCAACCGACGAGAGATTGGTGACGCCGTTGGTGCGCGCGTTGATCAGCGTTCGGAAGAAATCCGCGTCGGACGCGGCGTAGCGATCAATCGTGTAGCGCACCAGTGACCACGCCACCTGATAGAAACCGCTTGTGGACTGTCCCGGTCCGTCACCGTACGGCGACCAGTTCCATGGTTCGAGCATCTTGTCTCGAATCTCGTTGAAGTGGCGACGCATACCGTAGCTTGGCCGGCGCAACGGATCACCGGCATTGCAGGTGGCATCAGACGGACTGAAGTCGCAAAACAGACCGTTCCCCGCTGCCGTACCAAATCCCGTATTCCCCTTCCACGCTACGCGGTGCAACGACTCGCGCACCCATAACTCCTCGGCGTGTCGCGCTGTGCCTTCCTCCAGCCACGACTGCTCAAAGCTTGGCGCGTTGTTGGCCACGCGGGCCGACAGCGATGCAATGTGCTTGACCTCGTGCACAACCGTGCGTGCCATGAAGTAGAACCAGCCATCAGGCGACGCGGTGCTGTTGAGATTGAGCGTGGCGGTTGTGGGCACGTTGCCGTAAAAGAACTGCCCGAAGTTGCTGCCGCGTGACGTAGTAGTCGGATACTGATCGCACGAGGTGACATATGCCGCCGCCCCCGAGCCGTTCAGTCGCTGCGAGAAGACCATGTGCACGCGGCCGTCGTTGTCGGTTACGGCGTCACGCAGCAGCGGATCGCCGAATCCGTTCTTCACCGACTCATACTGATCCTGATCGAAGATCTGACCCAGCCGCGCGTAGTAGCCCGCGAGCGTGCTGTTGCCATCAGACTGCAACGTGTTGGCGGAGTCTTCCCAGATAATCGAGCGCGTGCCGATGAACAGTGCCTTGCCACGCACTACGCGCGTCGTGTCGTTGCAGCCACCGCCGAAGGTGTAGTACAGACTGCGCATGTCGCCCACCGCGGGCAATTCGGCAGCACGGAGCGCAGCGCGCGGCGTCGGTGAACGCATGGCACGCAAACGAAGCTCCTCGTACTGCGCACGGTCCCGCTCGAGAAAAGCGTAGTGGACCGCGTCATGCCCGGCATCACCTCCCGCCTCGACACCGGCGGAGCGCGGTGTACCAAACTCAATCGTTGCGGCCGCGAATCCGCGCGCAGGCCCCGATGAACGTCTCGGCATATCCACGCGCGCCGCACTCGCACGAACGGTCGGCGTGTTTCCCGTGAGCTCGAAATCCACCAACGACGACGCTGTGGTAGATCCGCTGAAGACAGCGACGATGTATCTCGCATTGGTCCCGGCGGTGAGCAGTTCGTTGCACACCGACGCCGCGTTCGACGTGAGCACGATCGACTGGCCCACGCCAAGCGTTCGCTGTGGCACCGTCACGAAACGGGTGACCGCATTGCCGCCCAGACCCTTGCTCACCACACGCACCGGCTGATTGCCACCTTCCACGCATGGCACCGCCACGGTGAGCTGTGTCGTCGTCGAAAACACGACGGGCGCAACCACGCCGCCAATCGTGACCGCGTTCGCCGCGTTGGTGTCGCCAAATCCCACACCGTTGATGAAAACATTCGTGCCCGGCTGCAGCGATGCGGGCGTGATGGACGTGATCGTCGGGCCGCCACTGCCGGGCGTGACCGTAATCGTTGCCGATCCGCTTTGTCCCTCACTGCTGGCCGCCATTGCCGCAACGCCGGGGGAGACTGCGGTGATGAGACCCAAGGCGTCGATGGTGGCGATGGCGGGTGTGTCGGAGCTCCACGTGATAAAGCGACCGGTCAGGGTGCCGCCGGTGGCATCCCGCGTGAGCGCCGT
The DNA here is from genome assembly GCA_038234895.1 of Gemmatimonadales bacterium. Classification (GTDB taxonomy): domain Bacteria; phylum Gemmatimonadota; class Gemmatimonadetes; order Gemmatimonadales; family Gemmatimonadaceae; genus Gemmatimonas. The sequence continues at coordinate 5,193 of JBBQSM010000099.1, read as the reverse complement.
GAGCTGTTGCGTGGTGCCCGCCACCAGATTCGCGCTGCCTGGCGTCACCAATACCGTGGCAACCGGCACCGGCAGCACGTTCACCTGTGCCGTGACACTTTGGCCTTCGCTGCCTGCGGTAACCGTGACCGAACCCGGGGCAATCGTCGTGAGCAGTCCGGTCGCGTCGATCGTCGCCGTGGTCGCGCTGTTGGTCACCCACGTGATCGTGCGTCCGCTGAGCGCGTTGCCGCGGGCATCGAGCGGGGTCGCCGAAAACTGCTGCGTGCGGCCGGCGATAAGCGAGGCGGAGCCGGGAGTAATCGTCAGGCTGGCCACCGGGATCGGCAGTACCGTGACGGCGGCGGTGCCCGCGCGCCCTTCGCTCGCCGCCGTAACCACGACGGTGCCTGGGGCCACGGCCGTCAGCAGTCCCGCACTGGTCATGCTGGCGATACTTGCATTGCTCGAACTCCAGGCCACGGTGCGACCACTGAGTGCGTTGCCGGCGCCGTCTCGTATCGCCGCAGAAAATGATTGCGTGGTTCCGACGATCACCGCCCCCGTAGACGGAGACACCGTGACTGTAGCGACGGGGATCGGGGCCTCGGGCGACGAGCAGGCGACGGCAACCAGGAGCGCCAGCACTGCGGCGCGCACCGACCGCACAGCTCCGCGCGATCGCCCTTCGTCACTACGAGAATTCCACATGCGGCCATTGGTCCGGTGACGGTGAGCCTGGCACGCCTGTCAAACGGACTCGCGCCGGTAGGCAGTTATAGTCGGCGCCGTGCTCTGACCCGTCAATACATCGACTGACGCGCACCACGACGCTGAGCGGCCGACGCCTCGCGCATTGCGCCAACCCAGACTACGCCGCCGTCAGTGTGAACACCGTCACTTCAGGGCGCGCGTTGAACCGCACCGGCAGCGCATGCCCAATACCCCGATTCACATACAGGGTGCGACCGTCGTCCAGTGCAATCTCCCCGCTGTCGTAGCGCTTGTTACGAACAGGAAGAATCGGTGGCGACAGAAACGGCGCCTTGCACTGTCCGCCGTGCGTGTGCCCCGACAGCACCCAGCCGCGGTAGGCACCCCAGCCGGGTAGATCCACCGTATCCGGGTTGTGCGACAGCGCGATCATCGCCGCCGCCGGATCGGCCGTGCCAAAGGCCTTGGTTGGGGCGAAATCGTGCGCCCAAAGATCGCCCATGCCTACGATCTGCAGGTCGCCGATGACCGCCGACTCGTTCGCCAGCATCTGCACACCCGCATTGCGCATGATGCTTGTCACCCTGGCGGCGATATCCCGCTCCGACCACATGGCGCCAAAATCGTGATTGCCGAGCACGCCTACCGTGCCGAGCCGGCCGAGCGGCAGATCGGCGTAGACCCGTTCCATCTGCGCGAACATGCCGCCCCGATGGTAGTGCGTGATGAAATCGCCGGTGTACGCCACGATGTCCGGCGCCATGGCCTTGACGTCGCGGAACAGCTGCATGATGAAGTCGTCAGGCACCACCTTGCCCACGTGCAGGTCGCTGAGTTGGACAAGGGTTTTACCCTCCAGCGCGCCCGGCAGCCCAACGATCGGCATACGACGGGGTACCACCTCAATCCAGTACGGCTCCCAGTAGCGCGTGTACAGGCCGGTGGCGGTCGCGCCGGTCGCCAGCGCGGCGGCGGTATACAGGAATTGACGACGAGTTACCATGTGCGAAGAAGATAGCGACAGTCGCCCCCCCACCCCGAGGATCAGCACGTGACCCAACAGGACGTCGAGACGATCATTGGCATTGCAGCGCTGGCCGCGATGGCGGACGACGCGCAGGACGCACAGGAGTTGGACGCGATCCAGGACGCCGCGCGGCGACTCGGACTCGTGAGCGCAGATGACGTGATCCGACAAGTGGCCGCAGGTCGCGCCACCATGCCGGAGCTCGCCGCCCGACTGACCAGTAGCGACGCGCGCCACACGGCCTACGACGTTGCCCTTGGCGTGTGCAGCACGAACGGCCGACCTACCCCATCCGAGGACGACTTCCTGCGCACCCTCGCCACACTTCTTGAGGTGGATGTCTCCGCGTCAAACACCGCCGCTGCCGACGCGATGCAGCAGCTGTCGGCCTTCTCGGCACCTCCGCCAATCGTCTCGACCGGACCGGCCGCGGGGCAGCCGGCCTCGGGCACCTTGGACAACCACATCCTCGATCAGGCCATCCTGACGGCCGCGCTGGAACTGCTCCCCGATCGGTTGGCCAATCTCGCAATCCTGCCGCTGCAGATGCGGTTGGTGCGTCATATCGGCCAGCAGTTCGGACAGCAGATGGACGCCAACCAGATCAAGGATTTGGCCGGCACCTTTGGGCTGGGCGCCGCGGCACAGATCATGGAGAGTGTGGTGCGCAAGGCGTTCGGCGGCATTGCCGGCGGGCTGCTGGGCGGCATGCTGGGTGGTATCGCGGGGACCGCCGCCGGCGGGGCGGTGACCTTTGCCAGCACGTACGCGCTGGGACACGCCGCCGAGCAGTACTACGCGCAGGGCCGCTCGCTTTCGTCGGCGGACATGAAGGCACTGTTCGCGCGGTTCAAGGGAGACGCACAGACCGTATATCCGCGCGTGCAGGATCGCATCGCCGCGCGCGCGCAGGGGACCGATTTGCGTTCGTTGATGCGGGCGGTGACGGGGTAAGGGTTTTCGCTCCATCCGCACCATTGTGATGTGATTCACTACACAGAGATTGGCACGCGTATTGCCAGATTTGATTCGTTCGGCAGCATCGGTCGCGGCACCTCGGTATGAGAGGGCCGCGCTGACGCGTAAACGGACAACTCGACGACGGCAGGAGCGACCTGGTGGACATGCCGACGCGCGTGATTGGGGAAGCCTTCGAGACCCGGCTACGCCCGCCGCTACGTACGCCGCTCCGCCAGCAGCTCCGCATACTGCTCAACGTGATGTCGATGGCGTTGTTGGGCGCGTGCGGTGGTCTGGGCGATCCGAGCGTGGTACGCGCGCCGTCCGCGTCGGTGCAGCTCTCGGCGACAGAAGTCGTGTTGGTCGAGGGTGCTACACTGGCGCTGCAGGCGACCGCGCGCGATGCGCAGGACAACGTGCTCGTCGATCGACGGGTTGTGTGGTCGAGCAGCGATACGACCGTCGCGCAGGTTTCAGCGGTTGGGCTGCTCACCGCCATCCGTGTCGGTGCGGCGACCATTGCGGCGTCGGTGGATGGGCAGAGCGCCGTGGCCGCGCTTACCGTGACCGCGCGCTCGGTGTCGAGTATCCAGATTGTGCCAACGACTCCGACCCTGCTGGCGGGGGGATTCGCGCAGCTCGTCGCACGCACCTTCGATGTGGGTGGGGTCGAATTGCGCAATCGACCGGTGGCGTGGAGCAGCAGCGACAGCCGCATCGTCGTCGTGGACGCATCGGGACTGCTCACCGGCGTTGCACCTGGCGTCGCGACGATATCGGCCAGCAGCGAGTCGCGCAACGCGACAGTCGGCGTGACGGTGTCGTCCGTGCCGGTGGCATCCATCCGCCTCACGCCATCGCGCGACACGCTGATCGTAGGGCAGTCCAGCCAGCTCAGCGCCACGGCGCTCGATTCGACTGGTGCGCAGCTGGTCGATCAGCTCTCGTGGAGCAGCAGCGCGGTGAGTGTCGTCACCGTCTCCTCGACCGGCCTCGTCCAGGCAGTCGCGCCCGGATCGGCCACCGTTACCGCGAGCAGCGGCTCGCGCACGGCGAGCGCCGTGCTGGTGGTGCAACCGAGACCGGTCGGAGCGGTGATCGTCTCGCCGGCGCAAACCTCGATCGAAGTGGGACAGTCGGTACGCCTCACGGTGCAGGTCACCGATGCGAACGGCAATTTGCTGAACGGGCGGCCCGTCTCCTTTGTCAGCGCCAATCCCTCCATTGCGCGCGTTGCGTCCGATGGCACCGTCACCGCCGTCGCGCCCGGAGCGGTTACGATCGCGGTTTCGAGTGAAGGCAAGACGGGCAGTGCGAGCATCACCTCGCTCGCCTCGCCGGTCGCGTCGCTGCGTCTGACACCGAGCAGTGCGACGATGCTGGTGGGAGGGACGTTACGCTTGGGCGTGGAGGCGCTGGACGCCAATGGCAACGCGTTGGGGCAGCGGTCGGTGACGTGGACCTCGGGGGCGCCGAGTGTGTTGTCGGTCGCCGCCGATGGAACCGTGAGGGCGGTGGGTCCGGGCACGGCGCTGGTCTTTGCGTCGTCCGAAGGGCGGACCGCGTCGGCCGCCATTACGGTGACGCCGATCGGCGCGGCCTCGGTCAACGTGACGCCTGCGTCGACGACGATCTTCGCCGGCGCTTCACTCGATCTCGTGGTGAGCTACCGCGACGTCGATGGCAACGTGATTTCCGGTCGTCCGGTGCAGTGGTCGTCGACGAACAGTGCCGTGGCGGTGGTGTCCAGCACAGGTCGTGTTCGTGCGGTGTCGCCGGGCAGTGCGCGCATCGACGCGACGGTGGACGGGGTGGTCGGCTCGAGTGCCGTCACCACCTTGCCAGTGCCCGTGGCGACGGTGACCGTCGCACTGCCGTCGTCGTTGGTCGTCGGGAGGACGACGCTGGGCACCGCGGTGTTGCGTGATGCGGCGGGCATTGTGCTGAGCGGTCGCGCGGTGGTGTGGAGCAGTGCAAGTCCCGCCGTCGCCACGGTCGATGCCGCGACCGGGGTCGTCACGGCCATCGCGCCCGGCATGACCACCATTACCGCGAGCAGTGAGGGTCAGAGCGGGCAAGCCGCGCTCGGCGTGGCCCCCGTGCCCGTGTCGTCGGTCGCCGTGTCACTGGCGGCAGCATCGCTGATCATTGGGGGCACGACGCAAGCCACCGCCGAATTGCGAGACAGCGGCAACGCGGTACTGACCGGCCGCCCCGTCGTCTGGTCCACTTCCAACGCGGCGATTGCGTCGGTGAATGCGTCGACGGGTTTGGTGACCGCCGTGTCGGCCGGGGTCGCAACTATCATCGCGACGAGTGAGGGGCGGACCGGTCAGGCGTTGCTCGCGGTTGGTGTGCCGCCGGTGGCCGCGGTGAGCGTCTCGCTGGCCGCGGCGTCCCTCGCCGTTGGCGGCAGCACCCAGGCGTCCGCTGTGACGCGTGACGCCGCGAACACCGTGCTCAGCGGCCGCGTGATTGCGTGGTCGAGCGCCAACAGCGCCGTGGCGACGGTG
>JBBQSM010000098.1:0-17214 GCA_038234895.1 Gemmatimonadales bacterium | reverse complement strand
GACGTCTCGAATCCGATGCGCTCGGGGATTTTCGCGAGCTGCGCCAGCGCCGCGGTACGCAGCGAGCCCTGTGCGATATACGCGGTCTCCGCCCCTACGTCCCGCAACTGTCGTGCGACGCGCAGCATGCCCATGGTGCCGCGGTCTACGCCGCGCTTGTCGAACACGATCAGCTGGTGCACGGCGCGATGATTGGCCAGCAGCGCGGCGTTCGCCGGGGTCGCTACCACGACAACACGCCCTTGCTCGGCAAGTCGCTCGAGCAAGGGCGTTGTCAAAATCATGTCGCCGAGAAAGCTGGTCTGCAGAACGGCGAGCACGTCGTCAATCCACCTGCAGCACCGCCAGGAATGCTTCCTGCGGAATTTCCACGCTGCCCACCTGCTTCATGCGTTTCTTTCCTTCCTTCTGCTTCTCGAGCAGCTTGCGCTTGCGCGAGATGTCGCCGCCGTAGCACTTGGCCAATACGTCCTTGCGGAGCGGCTTCACGGTCTCGCGTGCAATGATCTTCTGGCCGATCGTGGCCTGGATGACCACTTCGAACAGCTGGCGCGGAATCAGCTCCTTGAGCTTCTCTGCTACCTTGCGGCCCCAATCGTAGGCCTTGTCCTTGTGCACGATGACCGAGAACGCGTCGATCGCGTCGCCGTTGATGAGCATGTCGAGGCGCACGAGATCGCTCTCGCGGTATTCGAGCATTTCGTAGTCGAGCGAGGCGTACCCACGACTCACCGTCTTCATCTTGTCGAAGAAGTCGAGAATGATTTCGCCGAGCGGGAACTCCCAGTCCAGCTCTACGCGCACCGTGTCGAGGTAGCGCATGTTCTTGTACACCCCGCGACGCTCCATGCCGAGCGTCATGATGGGGCCGATGTAGTCGGTGGGGCACATGATGCGCGCGCGCACGTACGGTTCTTCGACCTTGGTGATCACCACGGCCGGTGGCATGAGCGCCGGGTTCTCCACCAGCATCTCGGTGCCGTCGGTTTTCGAGACGTGGTACTCCACGCTCGGCACCGTGGTGACGAGATCGAGATTGTACTCACGCTCGAGACGTTCCTGCACGATTTCCATGTGCAGCAGCCCCAGAAATCCGCAACGGAAGCCGAAGCCAAGTGCCGTCGAGGTTTCCGGCTCGTACTGAAGCGATGCGTCGTTCAGCTTCATTTTTTCGAGCGCGTCACGCAGCGTTTCGTACTGCGTGGTGTCGGTCGGATAGATGCCGGCGAACACGAACGACTTTACTTCCTGATAGCCGGGCAGCGCTTCCGTGGCGCGATTGTCCTGATCAAAAATCGTGTCGCCGGCCCGCGTCTCGCGCACTGAACGCACGGCCGCGAGCACGTAGCCCACTTCGCCGGCATGCAACACATCGGTCGGCACCTGACGCAGCTGGAGATACCCAACTTCGGCCACTTCGTAGACGTTGTCCGACGCGCCGAAGGTGATCTTGGTGCCCTTCCGCATGGCGCCGTCCACCACGCGAATGCTCGGAATGGCGCCGCGATATTTGTCGTAATACGAATCGAAAATGAGCGCACGCAGCGGGGCATTCAGGTCGCCCGCCGGCGGTGGCACGCGCCGCACGATCTCCTCCAGGAGTTCCGGCACGCCTGTGCCTTCTTTCCCGCTCACCTGCAGCACGTCTTCGGGCCGGCAGCCGATCAGATCGACCACTTCCTGCCGGCGACGTTCGGGCTCGGCGCCGGGCAGGTCGATCTTGTTGAGCACGGGAATGATCTCGAGCCCAGCGTCCATGGCCAGAAACAGATTGGACAGCGTCTGCGCCTGAATGCCCTGCGAGGCGTCAACCACCAGAATCGCGCCTTCGCAGGCGGCGAGCGAGCGCGACACTTCGTAGGTGAAGTCGACGTGCCCCGGCGTGTCGATCAGGTTCAGCTCGTAGGACTGGCCGTCGTTGGCCGCATAGCTCATGCGAACCGCGTTCAGCTTGATCGTAATGCCGCGTTCGCGCTCGAGATCGAGCGTGTCGAGCACCTGGGACTTCATTTCACGTTTTTGCAGGGTGCCCGTCTTTTCGATCAGGCGGTCGGCGAGTGTCGACTTGCCGTGATCGATATGGGCGACAATGCAGAAATTGCGGATGTGGCTGAGCTGCAACGGAATGCGGGCTGAAGGACGGTCCGGCGACAGCAAGGGAAGATAGCGGGATCACCCACCGAAAAGGCGACCATCCGGCTGGACGGTCGCCTTCCTGACATCACGCGCTGGCCAACGGAGCTCGACGCGCTGACCTTCGGGCGGGTCGGCGCGGGAGATTGCGGCATGACGCCTGCGCGTTGCTGAGCCTACTCCTTCCCGGAGCCGCCGCTCGGCACCGACGGAGCTGGCGCGGAGCCGCCGCCGCCCGGGACTCTCCCGTACAACGCCTGCGGCGAAGGCGCGATCCAATCCACCTGATAGTCGCCGCACCCGCCGTTGTACCCGCTCAGCGGGCGAAGTTGGTTGGGGTCCGCGTAATTTTCCGCGAGGCTGGACGAGTAGCTGACCCGCATCACCTCCGTCAGGCACTCCGAAACAGACGGCGCGCCCGTGTACCGGTTCAGCGGTGCGGTTGGCGCGAGTTCCTGAACCACCGCGCGGTAGGGTAACGGAGCCCCCAGCGCCGGGACAGCCGCTTCGCCGTACATCAAAATGGCAAGCGCCCGCACCAACTCGTTCTTTCCGGCCGACAGGGTATCGGTGAGCACCAGATCTGCCGCCCACCGGCCGCCGTCGCGGAACGCGTCCAGGTTAGGTCGCAGCGCGGACGAAAAGGCCACGATGACCTGCTCGGTGCCGGTCGAAGCGAGCCGCATCATCTCCGGCGCCCGAAGCGGCAGCGTGCGGTACCGGCGGCCCGCTGCAAGCCGGCTCGACGCCGACGGGCTGGCGGGCGACAGTAGCTGCAGGGGCGCCTCCAGCTTGCCCGGTGAAAGTGCGAAGACGGCCACATACCCTGTCCGGTCGACAGACAGCGTCACCCCCGCCCGACTCACCAGAGACCGGAGGCCGGTGGCACCGACAATCCGCACGGTAGGCACAGCCGGGTGCGCCGAGGTGGACGCGACGGTTGATTGCGCGGAGAGCTGCGCTGCGGCGCCGAGCACCAGCGATGCGACAAATCCGGGAACTCGGGCGGTCTTCGTCAGAAAGCGCCCCGCGGCGTCTTGACCGGTTCGGTCGGCAGATCCTTCCTCTCGACCTTGGAATCGGTCTTGGAATCGGTCTTGGGCTCCGCTTTGCGACGGCTGGGCTCGAAGGGCGCGGAGACAGCCCCCTGTGCATCAGGCTGCGCCTTGGGCGCCTTCCGGACCTCCGGCGCCGAAATTCGACCGTCGGTCACCGAGCCATTCACCGTGCGGCGCGGTGTCGACGGCCGCTCGACGCGTGTGGAATCAAGGTCGCGACGAGTCGTCCGGATTTGATCGCCCATCGGACCGTCGATGCGCGGGAGGTACGCGATGCGGTAGTCGTCGCACCCGTCACCGGTGGGCGTCGCGTGTCGCTGCAGCACCACCCGTTGCCCTCCTTTCAGTCCGTACGGCACGCCAACGAGGTACGCCGCGCCAATGCCGCTGCCCGCCTGAATCCCGACGCTCAGCAGCTCGCGCTGGGCTGCAGCCATCGTGTTTTGACACTGCGCGGCGCTTACACCACCGGACGGTTCGAACGCGCGGGCCGCCAGCACCGACGACGGGAACGGCTGGGTGGTCGGGCTCACCGAAACGCTGAACGGTACGTTGAGACCGTAAATCTCCTTCGCCAGCGCGTTCACCAGCTCTCGCGTGTTTGGCGCCGCTGAATCCGCCACGAACAACGCATTCGACCAGCGACGCCCGTCGGCCAGGGCGGTCAGATTGGGTTTCACGTTCGAGGCGAACGCGATGACGAGCGGCGCCGCCCCGAAGTCGGCCAGATGCCACAGCTCGATGGACGAGAGCTGCCGCGGCTGATAGCTGCGTCCCGCCTTGAGCAGGCCCTTGTCCCCCGGATTGCCCGGTGACAGCACCTGAATCGGCAAGTCGCGCCCGCCCCGCGCCACGGCAAACATGGTCACGTAAGCGTCGCGGTCCACGCGCACATCCACACCGGGCCACGGCGTCGCGCTCGCGATAGCGTCTCGCGTGTTGACCACCACCTGCGGCACCACCGCCGCCACGGACTGGGCGAACGCCACGGGGGGGAACGCCGTAACTACCAGCGCGACTGCTGGCAGCCTCATTCGGGCAGGCATCTTCATCGACGACCTCCGTACCGCGTGACATTCGGTGGGGTGGACCGACGCATTCGACTCCCTCGGCCCGTACCCCACCAACGTATGGTTGATTCGGCCGCCTGTCGATGCGGCAGGTGCCAGTCGTCCCAAGCAACACGATCCGCGTAGGCACCCGGGCACAACTGCACGCGCGCCAGTACTTTGCTCCTTCCCGCTCCCGACCCGTTTTCGACTGCATGGCCACATCGCGCGCCGACCAACTCGATCCTGCCGTCCTTGCCGCCCTGGGCCACCTTGAGCTCGTGGCGCGGTGGGTCGTCGACGGCTTCATCACCGGACTGCACCGATCGCCCCGCAAGGGATTCAGTGTGGAGTTCGCCGAACACCGGCCCTACATGCCGGGCGACGACCTGCGCTACCTCGACTGGCGCATCGCGGCGCGGGCCGACCGCTGGGTGGTCAAGCAGTTCGAAGAGGAAACGAACGCCCGCGCCATGATCGTCCTCGACGTCAGTCGCTCCATGCAATGGACGGGCGATCCCGCGCGCCTCACCAAGCTGGCCTACGCCGAGGCCCTCGCCGCGGCAGTGGCCCTGCTGCTCATTCGGCAGCGTGATGCGGTGGGGTTGCTGCGCTTCGACAGCGGCACGCGCAGCGTCGTTCCGCCCCGCGCCCAGCGGGCGCAGTGGCGCCGACTGGTGGCCGCCTTCAGCGAAACGGGTGGCGGCGACTCCTCCGACGTAGCCTCGGCGCTGTTGCAGGCCGGACGACTGGTGCGACGGCCGGGCTTCGTGGTGCTGCTCTCGGACCTGCTGGTCGACCCGGAACCTGTGGCCGACGCCGCGCGCACGCTGCGCGCCCGTGGTCACGAAGTGCTGGTGCTGCACGTCATGGACCCGACTGAGCGTGACTTCCCGGAATCGGGCGAAGCGCTGTATCGGGACGTCGAGTCCGGTCTCGAAGTCCCTGCGGCACCCGCCGACGTGCGCGCGTCCTATCAAGACACGGTGCAGCAGGCACTCGGTGAGTGGCGCGCGGCCCTGGGGCGTGCGGGCGCGCGGTACGCGCTGTCCATGACCGACGAGCCGTATGGCCGCGCCCTCCGGCATCTGGTCGGCGTGAACGGCCGCGGACAGATGGTCTGATGGCGTTTCTCGCACCGTTCTTTCTCGGACTCGCCGTACTCGCCGGTGTCCCGCTCGCCGTGCATCTGCTGCGCCGGCGTGTCAGTCGCCGTGTTGACTTTCCCGCCGTGCGCTATCTCACGCGTATGGAGCAGGAACACAGTCGTGAGCTCAAACTCCGCCATCGACTGCTGCTCATCCTGCGCGTGCTCGCTGTCATCGCGCTGGCACTGGCCGCCGCGCGCCCGATGGCCAATCTGGCCGGGCTCGGACACGCGCCGCTGTCGCTCGCCGTTGTCGTCGACAACTCGCTGAGTAGCAGCGCGGTGCGCGATGGACGTGCCGCGCTCGATGATCTCCGCGCCGATGCCCGTGCACTGATCGGAACACTCTCGCCGGACGACCGCGCGTGGATTGTTACGGCAGACGGTCGCGTGAGTGGCGGAACGTCGGAGGCGTTGCAAGAGGCGCTCGCCGATCTCAAGCCGTTGGGTGGTCGCGGCGATCTGTCGGCCGCCACTCGACGCGCCCTCGCGCTCGCTCGCAGTGGCGCGCCGCGCGCCCCGGTGGTGGCGATTGTCAGCGATGGTCAACGCAACGCGTTCGTCACGCCTGCCGCGGAAAGGAATCCGAGCGGAGCGGACGCCGGCGGGGCGGCGGTTGAGACCGACAGTGCGATCAGTGCTGGTGATATTCCGGTCGTGGCACTGGTACGTGCGCGCACCGCGCTGCGGAATCATGCGGTGCTGACGGCGGCGGCGACGCCGCCGCGTTGGACACCGGCTGGCGCCGTGCAGTTCTCACTCGCCGCCAGCGACGTGACCCCGTGGCGCATCACGCTCGACGGGCGCACAGTGGCGCGTGGCACCGCCCCCGCGGGCACCCTCAGCTCACCGGCACGCATCGCGCAGAAGCTGTCGAGCGGGAGCAGCGGCTGGGTGCGCGGCAGCGTGGAACTCGACGCCGATGAACTGCGCGGCGACGATACGCGCTGGTTCGCGGTGCGTGTGGCGCCGCCGCCGTCGGTGGCCGCGCGTGGCGAGGCTGGCACCTTTCTCTTGGCCGCCCTCGCCACGCTGGTTGAAGAGAAACGGCTTGGCCGTGGGGCCGAAGGGACCGCTGGCGTGGTGACGGTCGCCGGCGCCGATGCGGACAATGTGCGGGGGCCGGTCTTTCTCACCGCGCCCACCGATCCCGTACGGGTCGGTGAAGCGAATCGCACCCTGACCCGTCTTGGCATTCCCTGGCGCTTTGGCGCGATTGCCCGCGGACTGGTGCTGGCGCGCTCCACCGATGTGCGTCTCTCCGCCGGCGCGCCCGCCGATGTGTCGGAATCGCTCGACGGCGCGAGTGTGCGCGTGCGCTATCCGCTGGTGCGGTCTCCGGGCACGGGCGCGCCGGCACGCACCGACACACTCGCCACGGCCGGCGGCGCGCCCTGGGCAGTGGCCGGCCCCAATTACGTGCTCCTCGCCTCGCCCCTCGATCCCGACGCCACCGACCTTCCGCTACGGGCGGGGTTCGTCCCCTGGCTGTTGGAATCGCTCTCCCGCCGCTTGGGCGACGACGGGCAGGTCATCGAGGCACGACCCGGCCAGTTTCTCGCCGGACTCGAAGGCGTGACTGCGTTGGAACGTCCCGACGGCTCACTCGTTCCCCTCACGGGTACGCGCATCACGGTGCCGAACGATGCGGGTGTCTATCTGCTGCGCCGGCAGGCGGCCCGTGTGGGCGCGTTGGTGGTCAATCCGGAAGCCGAGGAGTCGGACGTTGCGCAAAACGGAACGCAGGATGCCGCGTTTCTGTCGCGCGTGAGCGGTCGTTCGGTCTCGGTTGCGGCAACGCCGGACGATTGGCGAACTCGGATTTTTCAACAGACGGCCGGTCGTTCGCTGGTGCCGATCCTGCTGGCGATTGCGCTGGTCGCACTGCTGCTCGAGGCGTGGTTCTCGCGCGGCGCACCGACCACTGCGGGTGTCAAGGCCGCCGACCGCCCAGCCATTTCGATCTGATACCCTATCCGATCCGAAATCTGACACACGATACGATACTCGGTCTGACACTCGTTTTGCATACGTACTGATGGCTCTTCCACGCCTCCTCGACGCACTCGAGGCGCTGCCGGCGTTTTCCCGTATCCTCCGCGCCGTGCCCGGCCCCGGCGAGAAGCTGCGTGTCGGCGGTCTTGCCGGTTCCAGCGACGCGGTGCTCATCGCGGCGCTCGCACGCGCGCTGCCGCAGCGCCTCGTCGTCGTCATTACCGATCAGCTCTCCGACGCCGAACGCTGGCTGGCGGATCTCGAATCGCTGGTCGACGACTTGCCGGTCGCACTCTACCCGCCGCGCGAAGGTTTCGGCGAAGTCGAACCCCACGCCGAAGTGGCGGGCGAACGGGTAGAGACCCTCGAGAAGCTGGTGCGCAGCGGCGTGCGGCTACTGCTCACCACCTCCCGCGCGGTGCTCGAACGCACGCCGCTGCCACGCGCGTTGGCCGCTGCGCGACTCGAATTGCGCAAGGGCGACGTGCGCCGTCCAGCCGATCTCACGGCACATCTCGAATCGATCGGCTTTGAACGCGTGCCCATGGTCGAAGATGTTGCACAGTTCTCCGTGCGCGGCGGCATCTTCGACATCTACTCGTTCGGCATGGCCGAGCCGGTGCGTCTCGAGTTCTGGGGCGACGAGATCATCGAGCTGCGGCACTTCGATCTCAACACGCAGCGCAGCACCCGCGACGCCGCACTCGCCTTGATTCTCCCGGTGGATGGGCGCGTGCAGGACGACGACGGCACGCTCGAGCGCGTGACGTTGCCGGAACTGTGGGGCCCCGACACGCTGGTCGTGATGCCCTCGGGCACGTCGGTGCTGCCGGAACTCGTGCGCACATTCGATGAAGCGGCGCATCACATGGAGTTGGCCCGTCGTCGCGGTGAGCAATGGATTCAGCGTGAAACGCTGTTCGACTCCCCGCCGGCCATGGCCTCGCGGCTCGCGCGCTTCGGAACAATTCGACTCAACCCGCCGCCACAGCGCGCCGTCAGCGCGAACGCGGCCGATCAAGTGCCGGCCGGCCCCGAGCCGGATGTCGCGTTTCCCATTCGGCCACCCGAGTCGATCTCGCGCGATCTGCGTGTGCTGCGCAAGCTGCAGCGCGATGGACTGCACACGATCATTCTGTGCGACAACAGCGGCCAGGCGGAGCGTCTCGACGAATTGCTCGGCGAAGATGGCCCGGTCGCGGCATCGCTGACGATCGGCGTGCTCGGCGGCGGTTTCGTGATTCCCAACGTCGTGCGCGTGCTCACCGATCACGAGATTTTCCGTCGTGACCGCCGCATGCGTCGCACGCGCAAGTACGGCACCGGCGCCGCGCTCGACACTATCGGCGCGCTCAAGCCGGGCGACTACGTCGTCCATCTTGAGCACGGCATCGGCATCTATCGCGGCATCGAGCGCATCTTCGTGCGCGAGAGTACGATCGAGGCGGCGGTCATCGAGTATGAGGGGGGCGACCGCCTCAACGTACCGCTCTATCGTATCGATCAGATCGAGCGCTATCGCAGTGCGTCCGACGTGTCGGCCGATGCGCCGGCACCGCGCCTGCACAAGCTGGGCGGCAACCGCTGGAAGCAGCAGCGCGAAAAGACGCGCATGGCGATCCTCGAGATGACGCAGGAATTGCTCGAGCTGTATGCGCGTCGCAAAGTCACCACACGCCCGCCGCACGCGGCGGACGGCGCGTGGCAGCGACAGCTCGAAAGCTCGTTTCTGTTTGAAGACACGCCCGACCAGCGCAAAGCGACCACCGACGTCAAGTCCGATCTCGAAGGCGAACGCCCGATGGACCGCCTGCTGGTCGGCGATGTGGGCTACGGCAAAACGGAAATCGCCATCCGCGCGGCGTTCAAAGCGGTGCAGAGCGGCCGGCAGGTGGCGGTGCTCGTCCCCACGACCATTCTCGCCGAGCAGCATGCGCGCAGCTTTGGCGATCGCTTTGCCGATTTCCCGGTGCGCGTGGAAGTCATGAGCCGCTTCCAGACGGCCAAGGAGCAGGCGGTCGTTGTCGAAGCACTCAAGAAGAAACAGATCGATGTGGTCATCGGCACGCACCGGTTGCTCAGCCCCGACGTGCAGTTCGGCGATCTCGGGCTGATTATCGTCGATGAAGAGCACCGCTTTGGCGTGAAGCACAAGGAACGGCTCAAGCAGCTCAAGCTGCAGACGGACGTGCTGACGCTCACCGCCACACCGATTCCGCGCACGTTGCACCAGTCGCTGGCGGGCCTGCGTGATCTCACGATCATGGCCACGCCACCACGCGACCGATCGCCGGTGCTCACGTTCGTGGAGCCGTGGGACGACGGACTGCTCGAAGAGGGCATCTCGCGCGAACTTGATCGCGGCGGGCAGGTCTTTTTCGTGCACAACCGCATCGAAACAATTGTGGCCATCGCAGACCATCTGCAGCGGTTGGTGCCGCGCGCGCGCATCGCGGTGGGCCACGGGCAGATGAAGGAACGCGAGCTGGAATCGGTTATGCGCCGGTTCGTCGAGGGTGAGGTCGATATCCTCGTCTCGACACTCATCGTCGAAAGTGGGCTGGACGTACCAAACGCCAACACGATGTTCGTCAATCGGGCGGACCATCTCGGCCTTGCCCAGCTCTATCAGCTCCGCGGACGCGTGGGCCGGTCGCACCGGCGTGCCTATTGCTATCTGCTCGTGCCTGATCGCATCGACGACGACGCCGAGCGAAGACTGGCCGTGCTGGAGCACCACACCGAGCTGGGGTCCGGCTACCGTGTCGCGCTCAAGGACCTCGAGATGCGTGGCGCTGGCAATCTGCTCGGGCCGGAGCAGTCCGGCTTTGTGCACGCCGTCGGCTTCGATCTGTACCTGCGCCTTCTTGAGGAGACGGTCCAGCAACTGAGCACGGGCGACGGGCAGAAGTCGTGGATCCCGTCCGACGTGTCGCTGGATGACCCCGCGTATCTGCCGGACGACTACGTGGTGTCACAGGAAGCCAAGCTTGATGTCTATCGCCGTCTGACTGCGCTGCGCGCCCCCGCGGACATTGAGGCACTGCAGGGCGAGGTCCGGGATCGATTCGGACCGCTCCCGCCGCCCGCGCTGGCGCTGTTCGCCAGTGCGATGCTGCGCGTGCTCGGCGCCGCCCTCGGGGTGGAGGGGGTGCTTGTGCGGGCGTCTGAAGCCCGTGTTAGTTTCAGGGCTGATGCAATTCCGCGTCTGAAGGGGCTGTCCGCGGCGTTCCATGGTGTCCAGTTTCAAGTGGATGTCCGTCGGACGCAGCCGCTGGCACTCAAGCTGACAAGGCTTGGCGGCGCAGAGATGCTCGAGGGATTGGTGCGCGCGTTGCGTGCCCTCGCCATGTGAAGGCAACCAGCTTCCCGCCTTCCGGGTCCCACCTACACACCTTCACTCCGATAGCGGAGTCCGACTCGATGAAATCATACCGTTTGCCCGCGTTTGCCGCCGTTGCTTTTGCCATCGCCTGTGGCGCTTCCTCCAGTCCAGACGTGGCTGCCAGTGCTGGCAAGCAGCAGCTCTCGGTGACGCGGTTGGCCGATATCCTAGGCGGTTCACAGGCGCCGCTGGAGAAGGACGTGGCGCGTTCCATCGCTGAGCTGTGGATGAATTATCAGCTCGTGGGATTGGCCGGCGCCAACGGCGATTCGCTCGCCGACAAGAAGACGATGGACTACGCGCTCTGGTCGAACATCGACAACATCCGCGTCAAGAAGTTTTACGACAACGTCGCCCTCGGCTGGGACTCGATCTCGCCCGGCCCGGATGAGACCCGCTACAACAACGGCGAAGCGCTCGCCGCGCGTCATATCCTGATCAAGGTCGACGCCGGCGCCACGCCCGAGCAAAAGGCCGTCGCCAAGCGCAAGGCCGAAGGCATTCGCGCCGAAGCCACGCCGGCCAACTTCGCCAAGCTCGCCGCCAAGAGCGATGAGCCGGGCGCGGGTGAGCGCGGTGGTGATCTCGGCCTGTTCGGCAAGGGGATGATGGTTCCCGAGTTCGAGAAGTGCGTGATAGCCTTGAAGCCGGGCGAGATCTCTCCCGTCTGCGAGACGTCCTTCGGATACCACATCATCTACCGGTCGCCGTATAGTGACGTGGCGGAGAAGTTCGCGCCGATCGCCAAGCAGCGGAACGTCGCCATCGCCGAGAGCACGTATCTCGCCAAGGTGGAAGAGGCGAACGCGGTGAAGCTCGAGAACGGCGTCGAGATCAAGGCGAAGGCCATCGCTCGTGACCCGCTCGGCTACGCCAAGAACGACGACAAGATGGCCACGTACAAGGGCGGCGAGCTGAAGGCGTCTGAGTTCGCCGACTGGCTCGCGGCATACCCGCCGCAGTCGCAGATCCGTCCGCAGCTCATTCAGGCGCCGGACACGCTCGTCGCAAAGTTCGTCAAGCAAATCGTGCGCAACGAACTCGTGCTCCGTCAGGCGGACAGCGCCAAGGCCGTCATCGACACCGCCGAGCTGTCCAACCTGTACCTGAACTACAAGAACGCGCTCTCGCAGACCTGGGCGGCGTTGCAGGTGGACCCAGCCAAGTTGGCCGACAGCGCGAAGACGCCTGCCGGTGGCGACAAGGAAAAGATCGCGGCAGCCCGGGTTGAGGCATTCTTCGACAAGCTCATTAAGAGCGAAGTGCAGTTCGTCGAAGTGCCCTATCCGATCGCACGTGCGTTGCAGTCCAAGTATGACTTCAGCGTGAATGACGCGGCGCTCGACAAGGCTGTCGAGCGCGCCAAGGCCGTGCGTGCCACGGCCGACAGCGTCCGTGCGCAGACGAACCCTCAGCCGGGTGCAGCCGCACCTGGACTGGCGCCGGCGCCCAAGAAGGATTCTACGCCGCCCCAGCCGTAACCTTTTCGTTTCTTTGCGGTATTTGCGGGGGGCCGCCGAGTGGTGGTCCTCCGCTTCCCGTTTCCGGCCCGACTCATGCACTTCACTCGCGCTTGCACCCTGACCATCGTCGCCAGTTTGGCGCTGCTGCCCGCGTCTTCCGAGGCCTATGGCCAGTCTACCGGAAATACGGCGGCCACCGCGCCCGTAGCGGCAGCCGACACGTCGACAAAGGGGCTACCTGTTGATGGCGTGGCCGCAATTGTCGGCGATCAGGTGATTCTCGTGTCGGAGGTGCTGGCCGAGGTGAACCGGCGGCGTGCCGCGGGCGCCAAGGTGAGCTCGCCGGCGGAACAGATCGCGCTGGAGCAGGGCGTGTTGGATCAGCTCGTTGAGGCGGAATTGCTGGTGCAAAAGGCCAAGGCGGAGAAAGTCGAGTCCAATCAGGCAGACGCCGATCGAGTTGTTGAAGACAACGAGAAGAAGATCCGCTCGCAGTTCAAGACGGACGCGGAGTTTCGCGCGGCGCTCAAGGACGCAGGCTTTGGCACGCTCGACGAGTGGCGCACGATGCAGGGCGATCTCATCAAGCGGGACAACCTGCAGCGCGATGTGATGCAGAAACTGCGTCGCGACGGCAAGGTCACGAACGTGAATGTGAGCGAGAAGGAAGTGACCGAAGCGTACGAGGCCAATCGGGACAAGCTGCCGAAAAAGGAGGCGCGCGTCGGCCTGCGGCAGATCGTGATCGCCACGCGGGCTTCGGAGGCATCGCGTGCCCGCGCGCGCGCAAAAATCGACTCCATTCGCGCTGATCTGGAACTGCACCCGGATGACTTCGAGTCGATCGCGAAAAAGGAGTCGATGGATCCATCGTCTGGGGCACTCGGCGGAGATCTCGGCTGGAACCGTCGTGGCAAGATGGTGCCCGAGTTCGACCGGATCATGTTCGCGCTCAATCCGGGCGTGATCAGCCCCGTCATTGAAACCACGTTCGGCTTTCACATCATCCGCGTGGACCGCGTGCAGCCCGCGGAAGTAAAGGCGCGTCACATTCTTATTCGCCCGACGCTCGATTCTGCGGACGAAGCGCAAGCGAAGGCGCGCGCTGCGGAAGTGGCCAAAGCGTGGCGTGCCGGCGCGTCCTTCGATTCGTTGTCGGTGAACTACCACGACGAAGCGGGCGGCGAAGAGAAGACCATCCCCGAGTTCCCGCGCAGCGAACTCCCGGAGGCGTATCGCAACGCCATCGAAGGGGCCAAGCTCAACGACATTCTCGATCCGTTCCCCATTGCGGACGCGCAGGCCGGCAAGGACAAGTTCGTCGTCGCGCAGGTGACGTTTCTTGACGAAGCCGGCGAGTACACGTTGGCCGAGATGCGCGATCGGATCCGGTCGCAGCTGTCGGAGGAGCGGAGCATGCGCCGACTCATCGACCAGCTGAAGCAGCAGACGTACGTCTCGGTGCGCTACGATCCGGCGAAGGTGAACGCGATCGTTCCGTAGCGGATGCAACTCGCCCTGACACTCGGCGACCCGCGCGGCATCGGCCCCGAGATCGTGCGCAAAGCGCTGGCCGATGAGCGCGTGCAGGCGTTGTCGGTGCGCTGGCTGGTGGTCGGGCCGAGTGGCACGGCGGTAGTAGCGAACGAGGTGGTTGGCGATTGGAGCCCCACCGGGGACGCTCAATCGGATGCGGCACAGGGCGGCCGACTGGCGGGATTGGCGGTCGAGCGTGCCGCCCGCATGGCGCTGGCCGGTGAGGTGCAGGGCATCGTTACAGCCCCGCTCGACAAGGCCGCCCTGTACGCAGGCGGTTTCGACTATCCCGGCCACACCGAAATGCTGGCCTCGCTGGCGGGGGTGCCCACCACCATGATGCTGGCCTCGGACCGGCTGCGGGTGGTGCTGGCCACCACGCACATCGCCCTGCGCGACGTGCCGGCGGCCGTCACACACGAGGCGATCGTGCAGGCCGCTACCGCCACCCGTCTGGGGCTGCAGCGAGGGTTCGGGATCGCCGAGCCCCGGATTGCGCTCTGTGCCATGAACCCGCATGCCGGCGATCATGGACGGTTTGGCGATGAGGATGATCGGATCTTAGCCCCCGCCGCGCGGGCGGCCGGGATTGAAGGGCCGTTTCCGGCCGATACGGTATTTGTGCGCGCCATGCGGGGGGCGTTCGACGCGGTCATCGCCCCGTATCACGACGTGGGCATGACGGCGATCAAGGTCGCTTCGTTCGGTTCGGCGGTGAACGTCACGTTGGGGCTGCCGTTCGCGCGGACATCCCCCGATCACGGTACCGCGCTGGACATCGCGGGGCAGGGGGTGGCCTCTCCCGAGAGCCTGATTGCCGCGATGCAACTGGCGGCGCACCTGGCGGCACAGTTGGCGGTATTTGCACCCTAGTTATCTTTTCAGGCTATGCAGATTCGGAACATCGCCATCATCGCCCACGTCGACCACGGGAAGACCACCCTCGTCGACAAAATGCTGCGCCAGGCCGGCGCCTTCCGCGACAATCAAGTCGTCGAAGAACGCGTCATGGATTCGAACCCGCTCGAAAAAGAGCGTGGTATCACCATCCTCGCGAAGAACACGTCCAGTCGCGGGAAGGACGCGAAGATCAACATCATCGACACGCCGGGACACGCCGACTTCGGTGGTGAAGTCGAGCGTATCCTGCGCATGGTCGATGGCGTCTTGCTCGTCGTCGATGCGTTCGACGGTCCGATGCCGCAGACGCGCTTCGTGCTTCGGAAAGCGCTCGCACTCGGCCGCACGCCGATCATCGTCATCAACAAGATCGATCGCCCCGGTGCCGATCCGTTGCGCGTGCATGATGAGGTGCTCTCACTCTTCATCGAACTCGAAGCGACGGAAGAGCAGCTGAACGCGCCCGTCGTGTACGCCAGCGCAAAGGAAGGCACGTCCACGATGGATATGGACGTCACGCCGGTCGATCTCGTGCCGTTGTACGAAACGATCATCAAGACCGTGCCGCCGCCGCCGGCGGAAATGAACGGGCCGTTCCAGATGCTCGTCTCGACCATCGACTACTCCAACTACCTCGGACGTCTCGCGATCGGTTGCATCGGACGCGGCACCGTGCACGTTGGCGATTCCATTGCGCATGTGCCGTTCAACAGCGACAAGCCACCGCAGCGCGGACGCGTCTCCAAGCTGTTCGCGATCGAAGGGCTGGAGCGCATCGAAGTGCAGGAAGCGACGGCCGGCGAAATCGTGCTGCTCGCCGGATTCGAGGATGTTGAAATCGGCGCCACCCTCACCGATCCCGAGCATCAGGAAGCGCTGCCGGGCATCAGTGTCGAGGAGCCCACGATCAGCGTGGATTTCGTCGTCAACAATTCGCCGTTCGCCGGCAAGGAAGGGAAGTACGTCACCTCGCGCCAGATCCGTGAGCGGCTCTACAAGGAGCTTGAACGGAATGTGGCACTCAAGGTGTCTGACGGAGAGACCACCGACGCGTGGAGTGTCTCGGGACGCGGCGAGTTGCATCTGTCCATTCTCATGGAGACGATGCGTCGCGAAGGGTTCGAGTTTCAGGTCTCGCGTCCGCGCGTGATCACGAAGCGCGACGAAAACGGCGAGCGCCTTGAGCCGTACGAGGAACTCGCCATTGACGTGCCCGAGGACTACCTCGGCGCCGTCATCGAAAAGCTCGGCCCCCGCAAAGCGGAGATGGTCGAGATGAAGAACCCGGGACAGGGGCTCGTGCGCCTGTTGTACAAGGTGCCCGCCCGTGGCCTGTTCGGATATCGCAGCGAATTCATGACGGATACCCGCGGCACCGGCATCATGCACCATCGCTTCCTCGAGTACGGGCCGTGGGCCGGCGGTTTGTCGGGACGATCGCGCGGAGTACTCGTCTCGATGGAAGGGGGGACGATCATCGCGTTCGCACTGTTCAGTCTGCAGGATCGCTCGACGCTGTTCGTGTCGCCCGGCGATTCTGTCTATGAGGGCATGCTGGTCGGTGAAAACTCGCGCCCCGGCGACATGGACGTGAATCCGACGAAGGAGAAGAAGCTGACGAATATGCGCAGCAAGAGCTCCGACGAAATGATCACCCTCGAACCGCCACGCGAAATCACGCTCGAAGTCGCGCTCGAGTACATCGAGGACGACGAGCTCATCGAGATCACCCCGCAGAACATCCGGTTGCGCAAACGGTTGCTCGCCACCAGCGACCGCAAGCGTACGAATCGCGAGGCCAAGCGCGAACGGGACCGCGATTAGTCTCCGACGCCGCCTGTCCGGAACTCTCGGGCGGCGATTCGGTACCGGTTGAAATAGTTGCAGTTGCGCCAGCGCAGGTACCGGTCGATACTCCCCCAAAGCGGGCGGCCAACGTCTGACGCGATTGCTTCGTATTGGCTCACCGTAGTACGTTCGTTCGCGGTTTGTGAGTACGTTCGTGTGCACATTCCCGGGGCTGCAGCGCAGCCCCACCTCTATACCATCTCGCAGGAGATTCGTCCCATGTTGGAGCTGTTCGGGTCGTCGTCGCTGGACGCGCTCGAAGAGATGTCGCTGTCGCCGGCCGTCTCGTCGTATGGGTCCGCTTCCGCGGTCCTTTCCTTTGCAGGTGATGACGATTTTGACGACGAAGCCCTCGATGACGGGGAGCTCGACGATGAGGACGACGTCGACTTCGACGACGATGTCGACGAAGATGACGACGAAGATGACGACGACGACGAGGATGATCTCGACGACGACGATGACGACGACGAGGACGACGACCTCGACGATCTGGACGACGAGGAGCTGGACGAGGACCTCGACGCCAGCGACGACGATTACGAGTGACCAAAGGCCGTTGACGCTTCGGCGCGACGGGGTTTAATTACTCGGCTCTGGTGGAGTGGCTTTGCCACTCCCCATGGGCCTTTAGCTCAGGTGGTTAGAGCGCACGCCTGATAAGCGTGAGGTCGTAGGTTCAACTCCTACAAGGCCCACT
>JBBQSM010000097.1:0-17377 GCA_038234895.1 Gemmatimonadales bacterium | reverse complement strand
GTGCACCACGAAATGCCGCAGGGCGACGCGCAGGGGCGCATGCACGGCTTTCAGCTGTGGGCCAATCTGCCTTCGTCCCTTAAGATGACCGCGCCCCGCTATCAGGACGTGCAAAGCAAGGATATCGCCGAAATCATCGACGACGACGGCACGGTGGTGCGCGTGGTCTGCGGCGAATTCTGGGGCAAGCGCGGACCGGTGGACGGCATTGCGGCCGACCCGATCTACCTCGACGTGTCCGTACCGCCGGGCCTCAAAAAGTCATTGCCGGTCGACGCCTATCGCAACGCGTTCGCCTACGTCTTTGCCGGCAGCGGATCGTTTCGCCACGCCAGCGACCCGATGGGTGTGCTCACCGAACGTACCGCCGGCAACGACGACGATCTGGTGCGCGACCGCACCGGCAACCGCTCGCTCATCATGTTCGACAGCGGTGACGAAGTGACGGTACAGGCCGGCGACGAAGGCATCCGTTTCCTGCTCGTTTCCGGCAAACCGATCAAAGAGCCGGTCGCGTGGTACGGCCCGATTGTGATGAACACCCAGTCGGAACTGCAAACAGCAATCCGCGAGATCAACGCGGGCACATTCATCAAGTAGCAACGCTTAAACGGAGGGGTGCCATGGCCGCCGCAGCCCGTGGTATGACCGCCGAGCAATTGCTCGGCTACGAAATTCCGGGAAAGCGCGTAGAACTCGTGCGCGGCCTGCTCGAAGTACGCGAGCCGGCCAGCTTCAATCACGGCGCACTCACCCTGCGCATCGGCATCGCACTCGCCAATCATCTGGCGCAGGAGTAGTCGCGACACGGTTGGTCGCTCCTCCGCGGGCGACTCGCCACTGCCGATCCCGGCTTTACTCTCGAGCGGCGCCCCGACACGGTGCGCGCCCCCGACATCGCGTTTGTGTCGCGCGAGCGGCACGCCGCGCGTATGCCAGACGGGTTTCCGGAGTTCGCTCCCGACCTCGCCGTAGAAGTGCGATCGTCATCCGATCGTACCGGCGCCGTCGTGGCCAAAGTCGGCGACTGGTTGTCGGCCGGCACTCGGCTCGTCTGGGTCGTCGACCCGCCACGCGAATCGGTGGTGGTCTATCGCGCCGATGGGAGCGTGACAGTGCTGAGCGGCGCTGATACGCTCACCGACGATGACGTGTTGCCGGAGTTTGCGCTGCCGTTGGTAACCGTATTCACTGAAGACTGAGGTAGGTATCGGAGTGACGGCGCCGAGCAGTCGCTGACTACGGTTCGCGTCGATCCGGCGGAGGGGTTGCAGGTCATGCCGGAATGTTCGACCATGTGGTCCGTAACCTGCCATCGGCCTGCACCACCCGCTCCCCCTATAAGTCGTAAGGGGCCGCCGTTTCGCGCCACCACTTTAGCACGCGCAATGACTACCGTCCGATCCACTCGGTCCGCAGCCGCTCGGTTTGTCGCACGCGCCGTGTTCACGCTGCTGCTCGGCTCCGCCTGCAGCAGCGCCGGATCCGATGCGCCCGCCGCGCCGCAGTCGCCGACGCCCGCACCAACACCGGAAACCGTCGCCTCGGTCTCACTTTCGCCGATCAGCGTTGCGCTGCAGGTCGGCTCGGGTGTCACGGCGCAACTCAGCGCCGTGGTGACGGGAAGCCGAGGCTCCGTGCTGACCGGACAGAGCATCAGCTGGAGCACGAGTGACGCGACGAGAGCCACGGTCTCCAGCACCGGACTGGTGACGCCGGTTGCCCAAGGGCAGGCGACGATCACCGCAACCGCGAGTGGGCGCTCCGGCAGCGCAGCCGTGACCGTCACGCCAGCTGCCGCCTTGATCGTGTCCGTCTCGCCCGGCGCACACTCAATCCCGCTCGGCATCGCGTCGCGACTCACGGCCACGGTGCGAGACAGCGGAGGGCGGGTGATTGCGGGTCAGCCAATCACGTGGACCTCCTCCGATCCCACGACGGCCACGGTGGACTCGGCCGGGCTGGTCGTGACGGTACGATTAGGAACCACCAACATCACCGCAACGACTGGCGCATTCCGCGGGCAGGCTGACGTGACCGTCGCAGCCGCGCACCCAACAAACGCATGTGCGCTGCCCAACCGGACCGGCTCGGTGGCGTTTGGGTTTCCGCGACGTGCGCAGCGACTGCGTACCACCGGCACCGTCCGCGCATCGGTGATTTTCGTCGACTTCAGCGACGCACCCGCGACACGAACCCCACAGAACGTCTTCGACATCATTCAGCCGGGCGCGCCGGCGTTCTACGCCGCCGTTTCGTACGGTGCGATGAATCTCGTGCTGCAACCCAACCTGCGTTGGTTGCGCATGTCGAAACCGTCCACGCAATACGGCTGGTCGAGCCTCACCTTCGCGGCGCATGCGGCGTTTCTGCAGGAGGCGGCCGATCTCGCTGCAGCCACCACCGACTTCTCGCAGACTGACGCACTCGTGGTCATGACCAACCCGGACGCCGGCGGCATCACCAACGGGCCCGCCTTCGTGCCCAATACCGGCGGAGGAATCCGCGTCCCGGGACGCACGACCACCATCGACAACGCCACGAATTCCGGGCGCGATCTGCTCTTCTGGGGCGCGCTGTGGCTCAATCACGAGATGGGGCACCTGATGTCGTTGCCCGATTTGTACGACTATGCCCCCCCGACTGGTCGCAGCCTTCATCTGCATGTGGGCGACTGGAGCATGATGGGACTCATCTCCGGTCGCGGCGCCGAATATTCGGCGTTCGAGCGCTGGCAATTGGGATGGCTTGCCGACACGCAACTGGTGTGCGCGCCCGCAGGCACATCGCTGGTCTCGCTCACACCCGTGGAAACAGCCGGTGGATTCAAGGCAGCAGTGCTACCGCTCAGCCCAACCGTTGCGGTCGTCGTGGAAAGTCGCCGCGCACTTGGCTTCGACAGCCGCGTCCCGCAGCCTGGCCCGCTCGTGTACTTCATCGACACCAGCATCGCCAGCGGACGCGGCACCATGCGGGTGTTGCCACTGGACGATACCGACGCCGCCAAGGTCAGCCGAACTCTGCTCGTTGGGCAATCGCTTTCGTATCTCGGCGCGACCATCACCCTGCAGTCACGCAGCAACGGTGCCGATGTAGTCCAGGTGACGCGACCGTAGTCGCGGCGGTCGCGCTCAGAACTTGATCGCGAAGCCGAGTAACGGAACTCCCGGAAATAGAGCCTCGCCGCTGGTGACGGGGTTGGCGAACGCCAGATCGACCGCCACGTTCTCGCCAAGAAACCGCAGGCCGTAGCTGACGAGAGCTTCACCACCGCCGTCGAACGGGAAGAACCAATTCTCGCTGATGAACGCCACGCGCTTGGTCATGCGGTGCTGTCCCCCCAGCGTTAGCACCGGACGATTGGCCAACGTGCCGCCTACGTATCCGAAGCCTACGCCCGCAGTCAGGTTACTTTCGCGCGAGCCTTTGGTCACCACGCCGTATAGTACTCCCACCGACCGCGCCGAATTCACGGTGTCGTCGAAGTCGGGAACCACTGCCGCCAACGCTCCGACGGAGACGTTCAGGGTAGGGTGTGTGACGAGTGAATACTTGGGAATCGCGTAGAAAACATTGTCGGTGAAATCGTCCGACGGAAACAACGTCAATCCGCCACCGATAGTGAACCGGTCGGTAACGCCCACCGCGGCACTCGCAAAGAAGATCCAGAAGTCTGCGAAGTATCCCTCGCCCTGTCTCAGAGGAATAGCAGTCGGTGCGAATATCAGCCGCGTGGGATGCGGATTCTCCGGCCAGAGTTCACCGTTGTGCAGTGCAGTGGACGGATACTGCGTAACGTACCGTACCGCACTGCGCGCCAGCATCGTGGACGACATGGCTGATACGATGCGAAGTGAATCAGCCGTCACGATCGCAACGCGGCCTACCAGCTTTGTCCCGTCCTGCAGCACCAAAGCGTGCACTACGCTGGTGTCACCCGTCGCGATCGAATCGATGGGTACTCGCTGCGCGGCGAGCGACGCGGCTGATCCAGCCAGTGAGGAAACCAGCACGCACAACAGCCAGCATGCACGAATCATCCAGCGCCTCCTTGCAGTGTACGAGGAGACCGTACGTTCTACGGTGTGTCGTAGCGGTTAGGTTTGGGCGTTCGCGTGAGTGCAAAGTGTACGGCGTCAGACTGGTCGGCGGCTAGAGGTGGACTGCTCGCAGCCGCGGCGACAGTGCACTACGCCCCGACCCTACGCCAACAGTTCACGTGTGGCGTCGTGCGCAGGGTTCGACAGCACCTGCGCAGCCGCCCCCTGCTCCGCAATCGATCCGTGCGAGAGGACCACCACGCGATCCGCATACGCACGCGCGAACTCGGCATCATGCGTCACGATCAGCAGCCCGCGCCCCTGCGATGCAAGTAGGCGCACTGAATCGCCAAGCGCTGCACGTCGGGCAGGATCGAGTGCAGACGTGGGTTCGTCCATCAGCAGAAACTGCGGGTCGGGTGCGAGTGCGCGCGCGATCGCCACGCGCTGCGCCTCGCCGCCGGAGAGTTGCCGAGGGTACGCCTGGGCGCGCGCAGTAACGCCCAGCGAATCCAGCAAACGCATCGCCGTCGCCGTGGCGTCGGTACGCGACTGGCCCAGCGCGTGCATCGGGGCCAGAATCACGTTCTCGAGTGCGGTCAGATGCTCGAAGAGTGCGTGACTCTGGAACACCACGCCAACGGTGCGGCGCAGTGCGCGCAGTCGCGACTCGGGTGGCAGCGCGCCGGACGAGAGGGTCACACCGCCCACCTCCACGACTCCAGCGTCAAACGGCTGCAAGGCGGCCACCACGCGCAGCACCGTCGTCTTCCCCGCACCGGACACTCCCATCACTGCACACACTTCGCCCGGCGCCACGTCGAGGTCCACGCCGCGCAGCACGAGCACGCCACCGCGCATCGCCTGCAAGGCACGCACACGTATCGGCGCGGATGCACTGGAGGAAACTGACGCGTGCGTTATTTCGATATCTCCGCGATCGGATCGCGTCATGCCACCGTCCACCGCTGTTCCAGTCGGCGCGCCAGATGCGACAACGGCAGCGACATGGAGAGATACACGATCGCGCACAACGCGCCCGGAATCGCCCAACTGCCGGCGTTCGTGGCGTAGATTGCCGTCTGCTTGGTCAGCTCCACCACCGTAATCACGGACACGAGCGACGAGTCTTTGAGCAGCGCGACAAAGTCGTTCGTCATCGGCGCCAGCGCCAGACGCAACGCCTGCGGACCGCGCACCAGTCTCAAAATCTGGAACTCCGACAGTCCAAGTGAGCGCGCCGCCTCGAGCTGCAGGGGAGGAATGGATTGCAGCGCGGCCCGATAGATCTCCGACTCGTACGCCGCGTAGTTCAGTCCGAGCCCAATCACCGCCGCCGCGAATGCAGGAAGCCGCACCACATCGGACAGACCGTAGTACAGCACAAACAGTTGCAGCAATACGGGCGTGCCGCGAATGACCTCCACATACACCGTCAGCAGCACGCGAATCGGACGTGCGCCGTACACGCGTCCCGCCGCCAGCGCACTCCCAGTCACGATTGCGAGTGTCATCGCCAGCGCCGACAAGAGCAATGTGACCAGTGCCGCGCGCAACAGTGCCGGCAGATACGTCGCGATCACGGGGACACCCGGTGTCTCCGACGCGCGCAACACACGTCCCACTCCAGCCTCTCGCAGCAAACGTTGCTGATACGCCGCCTGCTCCGCGTCCCACACGCCCCATGAGCGGAAGACGCGCTCGAGTGAGCCATCGCGCATGCGCGCGAGCAACGTCGCATTCACCGAATCGCGCAGCACACTGTCCCCGGCCGCCAGCACCGCCACGTAGTGACCACGCGCCAGCGCCGTCGGCTGAATCACGAAGCCGCCGGTGCGACGCAGCTCACGCTCGGCGATCACATGATCCAGAAGCACGGCATCCAGGCGTCCGTTCACCAGATCCGAGTACGGATGCACGTTGTCGTCATACGACACGGGCTCCACACCGTGCTCCGCCTTGGCCGCCAGCAGCATTTCCCACGCCATCGTGGCGCCGAGCGTCCCTACGCGGCGCCCGCGCAGGTCGGCCAGCGTGTGGATGCGCGCACTGTCGGCGGCGCGTACGGCCAGCACTTCACGGAATTCGTAGTAGGGCAGCGAGACGGCGAAACGCGCCTGCAGCGCCGGCCTGTCCTCCAGCCCCGACATGCCGATCGAGAAGTCGCCACGCGTCACCGACTGCTCGATCGATGGCCATGCCACCTGCACAAACCGCGGTTCGCGACCGAGGTCCTGCGCGATGAAGGTGGCAATCTCCACGTCGAACCCGCGAAGCGACGTCGGATCGCCCGGATCGGCCTCCACGAACGGCGCCCCACCTTCCGCGTCGCCGCCCCAGCGCAACGGCTCCCGTGACGATGTTGAACGGGCGCACGCCCCAAGCACCAGCAGCAGCGCGAGCAGCGACCGCGATGCAAATCGAATCATGTCCTGAGGCGGAGGGGATGTACGACGCGGGCAGAAAAGCTATCGGCCCGGACGCATCGTCACCACCGTCGAGCATCGACACGCATATGCAATATTGCGGTCCCACCCCGGGTAGCTTTCATACATGCTCCGCCTCACCGATCGCGGTCTCTACTGCGACGCTGCCGACTGCTACATCGACCCGTGGAAGCCGGTCCCGCGCGCGCTCATCACGCACGCGCACGGCGATCATCTCACGTGGGGATGTGAGTCGTATCTGCTCGCCGAGCCTGGGGCATCGGTCGCGCGCGAACGATTGGGTCAGTACGCCTCGCGGGTGGAAACAATCCCGTACGGCGCCACACGACTGATCAACGGCGTGCGCGTCTCGTTTCACCCGGCGGGTCACATCATCGGGTCCGCGCAGGTACGACTGGAGCACGGCGGCGAAGTCTGGGTCGTCTCCGGCGACTACAAGACCGATCCCGACCCCACCTGCACGCCGTGGGAGCCGGTGCGCTGCCACACCTTCATCACGGAAAGCACCTTCGGTCTGCCGATCTATCGGTGGCCGTCGCAGCAACAGGTGTTCGCCGAGATCAATGTGTGGTGGCAGTCCAACGCCAACGACGGGCGTGTCTCCCTGTTGTACGGCTACGCGCTCGGTAAGGCGCAGCGCATGCTGGCCGGGCTCGATCCGTCCATCGGGCCAATTCTCACGCACGGCGCCGTTGAGAAAATGACACAGTGCTATCGCGACGCTGGTGTAGTGCTGCCACGAACCACTTACGCCACACTCGCGGAAAAGTCCGCGGACTGGTCACGCGCGATCGTCGTGGCGCCTCCCTCGGCCGACGGGTCGACATGGGCGCGGCGTTTTGGTGCGTACTCCGCCGCGTTTGCGAGCGGCTGGATGCTCGTGCGCGGCGCGCGCCGGCGGCGCAGTGTGGATCGCGGCTTTGTGCTCTCCGATCATGTCGACTGGCCACAGCTGCTCACGGCGATCAGCGCCACCGGCGCCGAGCGAGTGTGGGTCACCCATGGTTTTACCGGGCCGGTCGTTCGCTGGCTGACCGAACACGGGCTCGACGCGCGCGCGATCGCCACGCGATTCGAAGGCGAACTCGATGACGGCGGACCTTCCGAGGCGAGCGCGGAGACGCTCGCGACAGAGGCGTCTCACGCAGATGCGCCGTTACTGCACGACGCATCTGCGGTGAACGACCCTCGGGCGGCTACGCCCGACGACGGCGCTGCACGATGAGCAATCCCGCGAGCCCGGCCGCCATCAGCGCGTAGGTCGACGGCTCAGGCACCGTTGCCGTCGGCGTGACCGACGTTGCGGTCACGGCGTAGTTGTCCAGGCCGGACGCAGTGCTGGTGATCGTGCAGTTGTTGCTGTTGCAGGTGCCGCCACCCGTGAATCGGTACCCGAATTCAATGATGCCACCGGCGCCGGTGAAGTCGGGCAGGCTCGTGTTGCCGGCGATCACTGAGATCCAGCTGCTGGCAGGCGTATACGAGAAGTTGTAGGTGGCCCAACTCGTGGTCGGCTGCACGTCGGATCCGGCGACCGAATACAGCGATCCGTTCTGCCGAATAATGGGGCGAAAGAAGCCGAAGAACTGCGCGGAGTAGCCGCTCGACGACAGTCCGATTCCGTCGAAGGAGAAGTCGAGTGCCGTCAGCGCGCCGCGGGTGCCCGGATCGTAGGTGAACAGCGTATTGATGTTCGCGAGGCGCACGCTTCCTCCGCCGCCGACCACTGGCCGCCCGCTCGTGACCTGCCAGTACGAACCCGGGTTACCGCCGGCGCCCAACAGCGTCGATGTACCAGCCCAGCCACCGGACTGCTCGATCGAGATCTGCTGCCAGTCTGAAGGGTTGAACGTGCCCTGTGAGTAGGTGACCGACTGGGCGGCCAACGGCGACGTGGCAGATGCCATAGCCAGCGCCGCGCCGGCAAACAGGACACGAAACCGCGAATGAAAAAACGAGCGGGTCATGAGACACTCGGAGTCACAATGTCGGGATCGCTGAAGGCGACCAGGTCGGAACGTGCCACCGGGAGTGGCGAACACGGCCTTTCTGCCGTTATGTACGGCTCCGCGATGGTTGGATTCTCGCTGGCCCCGGGCTGCATGCGTGGTTGCGGCGCCACTGCAGCGGCTCCGCCACACTTTCGTCAGTCAGAGCACGCGCCCCGTTCGGATTTTTTCTGACCCCCTCTCCCACGCCTTCACGCGCCGAACTCGGCTTGCTCGCCTCGACGGCGCTCGAGCGACTGGTCGCGCGCTTTGACAGCCTGATTCGGCGCGCCGCGCGCGCGCGGGGGGTTTCGCCCGCCGATGTGGACGAGATTGTACAGGATGTGCGCGTGCGACTTTGGAAGACCGGCGCCTCAGATGAGAATCTCGAGGCACTCAGTGCGTCCTACATGCAACGGGTCGCGCTCTCCGCGGCCATCGATCTGCTGCGACGCCAGCGCGCGCGCCGCGAGGACTCCTTGGAAGACGTGTCGATAACCATCGCCAACCGGTCCGCCCTGCTCATGCCGTCCCCCGACCGCAGTGAGGACGCGGAGCTCGCGCAACGCTTCGAGCTCGCGCTCGCCCACATGGTGCGCAATCGTCGGCTGGTGGTGCAGCTCCATCTCGAAGGCTACCCTCGCGATGAGATCGTCACACTGACGGGTTGGACCGAACCCAAGGTGCGCAACCTCCTATATCGAGGTCTCGAAGAGCTACGCGGACGACTCCGCGACCTCGACGCGACGGAAGCGACGGCCTCTGGACGTGGAGACGGCAGGATGTCGCGATGACCGACGACGATCTGGCCCGCGTCTACGCCGCAGCGCGCCGGGTGCGCTCCGGTGCACCCGGCGGTAACCGACCGACCCCCGACGAGCTGGCCGCGCTCGCCACAGGCGACGTGCGTGGTGCCGAACGCGAGGCGCTGCTTGAGCGTGCGCTGCGCTCTGGCGCCATGGACGAGCTGTCGCTGCTGCGTAGCGTGGTCACCGCCGCCGCGCAGGCGAGCGATGGCGAGAGTCGCGTCGGCTCGGCCGCTGAGGCGCCGCGCTCGGTGGCGCGCGTTGCCGCACGCTGGTGGCCGGCCGCCGCCGCGGCGGCGGTGCTGCTTACGCTGGGCGTGCCAGGTATGCGCCGACTCCGCGAGGATGGCTCGCGTGCCGCCGAGCCACTCACGACCTATCGCGCCAGCGAGTCCAGCCGCCCGCAGCTTCTCGCGCCGAGAGCCGAGCGCGCGCCGTCCGTGCGCGAACAGTTCGTCTGGTCCGCCGTACCTGGCGCCGCGGAGTACGTCTTGGAGCTGGTCGATGCCAATGGGCAAGCCGTCGCGCGCGTGCCGACCCGCGACACGCTTGCCGTGCTGCCTGACTCCCTTCCGGAAAGTCAGCTCCGTTCTGCAGAGGGATGGTGGGTGATCGCGACCTCCGCCGGCGGTGTTCAGTCGCGGAGCGCCCTGCGTCTCTTCCGCGAACCCGCGACCAGGTAGGCAACCACCGCGAGCGGTACCACGGCTCCGCCAAGCAGCGCCCACCACGGTCGGCGCCTCGCCGTCAGCCGCACAACCACCGTCGGATCACCGACGTACTCGAGATTGGCCCACACCGATGGCGAGTCGCCGCGCGCAATGGACGCGCGCCTCACCGAGGCAAGTGCGGACACCGCATCGCTGCCGCGCGAGACCTGCTCGTAGATTTCGGAGATCAAAGTGCCGGCAGTGGCGTCTTCAAGTCGCCATCGTGTAGCGATGACGGAACGTGAACCCGCCTCCAGCACAGCACTCGTGAGCCCCTGCAAACCTTCGCCGGTGACCAGCATGCCTTCCGCGCTTTCGCAGGCGGACAGCACCACGAGGTCGAACGGGAGCGACATGATCGCCAGCGCCGGTGCGCGGAGTACTCCGTCTTCCGCCGCCGTTGGCTCCAGCGCCAGCCCGCTCTCCGTCAGCGACGCGTCATAGGCGTCGGCGTGCGTCGCCAGATGCAGAACCGGCCCGCCCCGTCGCACCGCCTCGCGAAAGCCCTGCACCGTCGCCTGTGAGCCGGACAACATCTCGCTCCCATCGATCTGGCGGAGGACCGCGCGCAGTTCGGCGCGCGCGCCCGGTAGCGGTCGCCAGCGAACGGACCCGTCCTCCGCGTCCGGCAGGCGATTGGGGGCGCCGATCGCCAGCACGCCCGAGCGCTCCGAGCCACCGGTGCTCCGCGCACGGGTCAGACCGCGCGCCGCGATCGCGATCGAGGGGGCGGTGGCGACATCGAAACGCTGCGCCAGCAAGGTGTTGTCGCGCAGCACGAGCGCAGCAAAGGGCAGTCGATGCAACGTCCCGTCCGGCACGACCACAATCCGTCGCACCGACGCCGGAAGCAGTGGCAGGAGCGGATCGATGAAGGTGGCGGCCAGTCGCCGGGCGGCGGGCCGGGGATGTCGTCCTGCCTCGAGCAGCGCCACGAACCGGCCGACCACCCCGGGCAGGTCGTCCATCTGGGCCAGTCGCACACTCTGCACAGACTCTGCGGTGGAGACGAACGCGGTCATGGGCTCCCCGGCATTGCCAACCACGTATGCGATGACGGCGACACCCGGTGCCGGTCTCGGTACCGAAAACGGGGCCGGAGTCAGGGTCGGACGCTGCGCGGATGTCTGCCCAATCGTGGCGGGTGACACACCGATCGGGGCGAACTCAGGCGCATCGGTGAAGGCAGCCCGCTGCAGCGCAGTCCGTTGCAGCAGGCGCGCGCGACGCCATTCCGCCAGCTCAGCGGCGGCGGTGTGTTGTCCGGCACCAGACAGCGCGCCGATCACGACCGCCATCCCCTGATCCGGCGACCAGTCGATGTGCCGGCTTTGAAGCGCCGTCAGCACGAGATCACGATGCGTCAGCCCGCGCCGCCATTGATCCGAACGCTCCATCGCCAGCCGCATCTGTCGTTCTGCCTCGTCGAGGCGGCCCGCACCCGCTTCAGCCTGCGCAACCCGACTGAGCACCTCGAACTGCGCCGGCGTGCTCAGCGTCGACTCGCGCACCAGCAGCGCGCGCAATCGGGATGACGCGGCACCGTATCGCGTCGCCGCGATATCGAGCAGGGCCCGTTGATAGTCGACCGCTCCGCGCCACCCCGGCAGCTCGCGCCTCGCTGCCGTACGCTGCGCGGAGTCGAGCAGCTGCACCGCATCAGCAGGACGTCCCTGGCGGCGCGCGATTTCCGCGCGCGCGATCAGGTCTTCCACCAACAGCTGCGGCGACAGGCGCTCGGCGACTTCGGCGAGCGCGTCGAATTCCTGCTCCGCGCGCGCCAGATCCCCGCGCAGCAATGCTCCCTCCGCAGCGCTCCGTCGCGCGAACAGCACCCCGATTTCGTCGCGCGATTCACGCAGCGCGATCATGGCCCGGTCAGCGTAGCGCTCCGCGTCCGCCCACGCCCCGATGTTCTGTGACAGACTCGCGAGGTTGAGATTCGCCCACCCCGCCGCACCGATCGAACCCGAGGCATCACCGAGGCTGATCGACTCGTTCAGCGCCGCACGGGCCTCACTGAACTGTCCGAGCGTGATGTTCAGCCACCCCTGCCACTGTCGCGTGGCCGCCAACCCACTCCAGACACGAGCGGAGCGCTGCACGATCAAGAGCGAATCGAGCACCACCAGTGCGGACTCCGGCTGACCACGCACTTCAATTGCTTGTGCGCGTGCCAACAGACACTGCGCGACGGTGCGCGGTCCGCCTTCCACGGCGCGCGCGAGCAGCTGCCGCCACTCCGCATCGGGAATCGGTATGCGTGCGCGAACGCGAATGAGTGCCTGGGTGCAGGACAGTCGCGCAGCGAGCCAGGCGTCCGTTCGTGGGAGCACCAAGCGCGCGGCCGCGACGTGTCCGGTCGCCGCCGCGATGCCATCGGTTCGCAGCGAAACAAACGCGAGTCCGTCCAGTGATTCCGCCTGTCCAACAGAATCGCCCAGTCGGGCGAACCGGTCGCGCGCGCGTCGATAGTGTTGGTCCGCCTGATCCAAACGGACCGTCTGCACGGCGAGCAACGCCCGACCGAGCGCTGCGTGTGCGGCGACCACGGGCTCGCGCACCGAGTCTGCCTCCAACGCGCGGTAGAGCGATTCTGCAGCAGGACCGCGATAGGCCACACGCTCCATCGTCGCACGCAGCAACAGCGCAAGCGAACGATCCGCCGCGGCGATGCGGGCGCTATCCCACTGCACCCGCCACTGTTGCTCGCGTCCAGTTTCTACAGCACGCTGCGCGATGCGCACCTGCGCGTGCACGCGAGCATGCGTCGCCACATCGATTGCAGCGCGCGTTGCCAACGGTGTAGCGACGGCGCGCACCGTGGCCGGCTGCGCACGAACAGTCTGCGGCGCCGTCGCCAGCAGCACCGCCATCATGCGCACGGCGCGAAGCGTTCGTCCGTAGTGGGTCTGGAGGCAAGGCACGACGCAAGATGTCGGAATGACACCGGTCGCGTCGAGTCCGTCGCACCCGCGTACCGCCCCGTCGCACATCCCCTGGCAGGTGAAATCGATGGTGGGGGCCTTGCAGGTCTCCCTCGACAGCACCGCCTGTCATATTTCCGTCAGCCGCATGAATCGCTTCGCCGCCCTCTACGACGCAATCGATCGCACCACTGCCACGACCGCCAAGGTCGCCGCGCTGGTTGCCTACTTTCGCGTGGCACCCGCCGCCGACGCGGCGTGGGCGGCGGCATTCCTGCTCGGCCGGCGCCCCAAGCGTCTCGTGCGCGCGCCGGACGTCCGACAGTGGGCCGCGGAGAGCGCCGCCATCCCCGAGTGGCTGTTTGAAGAGTGCTACGCACAGGTTGGCGACTTGGCGGAGACGATCGCGCTACTCATTCCTGACTCGCAGCACGCCGACCACGACGAGACGCTGGCCTGGTGGGTGGAAACGCAGTTGTTGCCGCTGTCGTCTGCGCCTCCCGACGCGCAGCGGACTGCCCTCGAAGGCGCATGGTCGCGTCTCTCCGGATCGGCACGGTTCGTCTTCAACAAGCTCCTCACCGGTGCCTTTCGCGTGGGCGTGTCGGACGGGCTGGTCGTGCGTGCGCTGGCACAGGTCAGTGGCATCGCCGCAGAAGCCATCGCCCATCGGCTCATGGGCCAGTGGGAGCCCAGCGCCGAGTGGTACGTACGCCTCATCGGCACCGAGACCACCGACGCGGACTGGAGTCAACCGTACCCCTTCTGTCTCGCGCATCCGGTGGACGGTGATCCAGAAACGCTTGGCGACGTGCAGGAGTGGCAAGCCGAGTGGAAATGGGACGGCATTCGCGCCCAACTGGTGCGGCGGCGCGGCCGCACGTTTCTGTGGAGTCGCGGCGAAGAGTTGCTTGCGGGCCGCTTCCCTGAAATCGAAGCGGCCGCCGAGTGGCTGCCGGATGGCACGGTGCTGGACGGCGAGTTGCTGGCTTGGCGCGACGACAAGCCGCTACCGTTCACCGAGCTGCAGCGTCGCATCAATCGCAAGACCATCGGTAAGAAGTTGCTCGCCGACGTCCCGTGTCATTTGCTGGTGTACGATTGCCTCGAGCACGCGGCTGTCGACATACGCACGCAGTCGCTCGATGCACGACGCGCCTTCGCATTGTCGGCGATCGCGTCGATGCCGAGCGGTGCACCGATCGGCATCTCGCCCGTGTTGGGTGCCGACGACTGGGCGGTATTGCATGCGGCGCGTGGCCGGGCGCGCGAGGCGGTCGCTGAAGGACTCATGCTCAAACGTCGCGCGGCCCCGTACGGTGTAGGTCGCAAGGTCGGCGACTGGTGGAAGTGGAAAGTCACTCCGCTCACGGTCGATGCGGTCCTGGTATACGCGCAGGCCGGCCACGGACGTCGCGCCGGTCTCTTCACCGACTACACATTCGCGGTGTGGGATGGTGACGCACTGGTGCCGTTCGCCAAGGCGTACTCCGGACTCACCGACGCCGAGATCCGCGACGTCGATCGATTCGTGAAGCAGAACACGCTGGAAAAGTTCGGACCCGTTCGGACCGTCAAACCGGAGCTCGTATTCGAGCTCGCATTCGAGGGGATCCAGCGCAGCGCGCGCCACAAAAGCGGCAT
Organism: Gemmatimonadales bacterium; assembly: GCA_038234895.1. GTDB lineage: Bacteria > Gemmatimonadota > Gemmatimonadetes > Gemmatimonadales > Gemmatimonadaceae > Gemmatimonas. The sequence continues at coordinate 2,815 of JBBQSM010000097.1, read as the reverse complement.
CGCCGTGCGCTTTCCGCGCATTGCGCGGTGGCGCACCGACAAGCCCGCCAGCGAGGCGGACTCGCTCGCGTCGATCAAGGCGTTGCTCGAGCGCAGGTCCACTCCGCTGTGACCACACCAGAGGCGCCTGTTGACGCGTGGTTCGCCTCACACGGCTGGGAACCGTTTGCATTTCAGCGCGAGGTGTGGGAGGCATACGCACGCGGCGAGTCGGGACTGATCCACGCGGCAACGGGTACCGGCAAGACGTACGCCGCGTGGCTTGGTCCGGTACTCGAAGCCATGCACGAGCACCCCGCACCGCGCGCCATGCGCAAACGCGCCGATGCGCTGCCATTGCGCGTGCTCTGGATTACGCCACTGCGCGCACTCGCGGCTGACACGGAGCAGGCGCTGCGCGCGCCCATCGAGGCGCTGGGGCTGCCGTGGACCATCGAGTCGCGCACGGGTGACACCACGCAGGCCAGGCGGGCACGCCAGCGTGAGCGTTTACCCACGACACTGGTGACCACGCCGGAGTCGTTGTCGCTGCTGCTCTGCCGCAAAGACAGCGCCAGCATCTTCGCCGATCTGCGCGCCGTCGTGGTAGACGAGTGGCACGAGCTCATGTCCACCAAGCGCGGCGCACAGGTGGAACTGGCGCTCGCACGTTTGCGCCGCCTGTGCCCGCGGTTGCGTACTTGGGGCGTGTCGGCAACGCTCGGCAATCTTGCCGTCGCCGCCGAAACACTGCTTGGTCTCGACGATCACGGCGCGCCGCGACCCACGCGACTGGTGCGTGGTATCGTGCCCAAGGAGATCGTGGTGGAATCGCTCATCCCCGAATCGATGGAGCGCTTCCCGTGGGCCGGCCATCTCAACACGAAGCTGCTCCCCGAGGTGATGCGGCGACTGGCCGAGTCGCAGAGCGCGATCGTGTTCACCAACACGCGATCGCAGTGCGAGATCTGGTTTCAATCCATCATCGCCGCCGATCCGTCATGGTTCGAGTTCACCGCCATTCATCACGGGTCGCTGTCGCGCAAGCAGCGCACCGACGTCGAGGACGGACTCAAATCGGGTCGCTATCGCGTGGTCATCTCCACCTCGTCACTCGATCTTGGCGTGGATTTTACCCCGGTGGACATGGTCATGCAGGTCGGCAGCCCCAAGGGTGTCGCGCGACTGCTGCAGCGTGCCGGGCGTTCAGGACATTCGCCAGGACGCGTGTCGCGTATTGTGTGCGTACCAACCCACGCATTCGAATTGGTGGAAGTTGCCGCCGCGCGCGACGCGATCCGCTCCAATTCCATCGAAAGTCGCGATCCGCTCGATCGTCCGCTTGACCTGCTGGCGCAACATCTCGTGACATTGGCGCTGGGTGGCGGCTTCACGCGCGATGACGTACTGGCAGAGCTGCGCACGACACGCGCCTATGCGAAGCTCACCGCACAGGAGCTCGACTGGACAATCGACTTCGTCACGCGCGGTGGTGATGCGCTGAAGGCGTATCCTGAGTTTGCACGCGTGCGATTGGTCGATGGACTGTACGTGGTAAGCGATCGACGCGTGGCGCTGCGGCACGTGCTCAACATCGGCACGATTGTGAGCGACGCGGCGATGACCGTGCGCTATCTGAGTGGCGGACGGTTGGGCACCGTGGAGGAAAGCTTCGTCTCGCGATTGAACGCCGGCGACAAGTTCATTTTCGCCGGCAAGCCGCTGGAGTTCGTACGCGTACGCGATCTGACCGCATGGGTGCGCAAGGCCAAGGGGACGTCCGGTGCGATTCCGCGCTGGGGCGGCGCGCGCATGCCGCTCAGCACGGAGCTGTCGCTGGCCGTGCGCAACAAGCTCGAAGAGGCGCGCCAGCAGGTGTACGACGGGCCAGAGATGATCGCCGTGCGGCCGGTGTTGTCGCTGCAGGCGGAGCGCAGTGTGATTCCGCAGCCCGACGAGCTGCTCATCGAACGCTGTGAAACACGCGACGGGCATCACTGCTTCGTGTATCCCTTCGAAGGGCGACTGGTACACGAGGGGCTCGCCGCACTGTTTGCCTATCGCATCGCCCAGTTGGAGCCCGCATCGTTCGTCTTCGCCTGCAACGACTACGGTTTCGAGCTCGTGTCACCGGAGCGCGCGCCACTCGAAGCGGCGCTGGATGCGGGACTGCTCTCGACCGCGCATCTGTTGCACGACATTCTGCACAGTCTGAATGCGGCGGAGCTCGCGCGGCGGCAATTTCGCGAGATCGCGCGTGTGGCCGGTCTCGTCTTCGCCGGCTACCCCGGCCAGTCCAAATCCATGAAGCAGGTGCAGGCATCGAGCGGTCTGCTGTATGATGTCTTCGTGAAATACGACCCCGACAATCTCCTCGTGCATCAGGCGCAGCGCGAAGTGCTGGAGCGTCAGCTCGAAGCGAGTCGGCTGGGGCGCGTGCTGGAACGGCTGTCGCACAGCACCGTTCGCGTCATCGATGTCGAGCGTCCAACGCCACTCGCCTTCCCGCTCCTCGTCGACTTCTCACGCGGAAAGTTGAGCTCCGAGAAGCTGGCCGACCGCGTACGGCGCATGACCGTGTCGGCGGAGAAGCGGACCAAGGCCGGCGCAACCACGTTCGTGCACCGGCCGTGACGGTCCGCAGCACGCCGTCGGAGATCGTGCTGATGGGCGAGTGCGTGCTCCTGCTCCCCGATCGCGCGCTCTTTCTCCCGGCCTACGACACCCTGCTGGTCGCCGATCTGCACTGGGGCAAGGCGGCATCCTTCCGGGCGGCGCACGTACCCGTGCCCACCGGCACCACCGCCTCCGATCTTGCCCGTCTGTCGCAGCTGTT
>JBBQSM010000096.1:0-17428 GCA_038234895.1 Gemmatimonadales bacterium | reverse complement strand
GCGCGTCGTGTGAAAATATCCGCTTACGGACAACAGCGAACCGAAGTCGGCGCCGACACGACCACCAAGCAATTCACCATTGGTGATACCGAGGTCCTTGTCCCACCACGTGTACTCCGCAGAAGGGGACAGGGTGAAGCGAACACCCTGCGCTGCGGCAGTAGCCGGCACTGAAGCGAGTATCGCGACGACCGCTGCGGTGCACGCGCCGGCGCGCTGCCACACACGACTTGCTACGGAATGGGTCGAAGAACGGGAAGTCGAAAGAAGGTTATTCATAATTGTTCCAGGCTTGTGCGAAATGCGTGCGACCCCACAGCGCGCACGTCATTGCACACGGCGCTGTCCGTCTACTCGAGCCACAACACGCGGGTCTAGAAAGCAGATACCGTGCCACGCGCGTCAGATTGGTGACATACGCACGTGCGGATTACCGCGTAGGCATTTGCGAGGTACCTTATCGGTCGGCGGGCACGCATTCCGAACTAAGTATGCTCCGCGTCTTGCACGTTCACTTCCCGCCGCGTCGCCATGATCTTTCGTCGCTTCTCCGCCGTGTGCCGATCGCGCGCACGTCGATCGCTTCTCGTTCTGGTTGGCTGTCTGGTCGCCGCCGCGCCGGCCGGCTCGCAGTCGCCGTCTGCGCGTACCCGCTGGGAACGTCAGTGCCAGATCCGGCGCGACAAGTTCGATCGCGTGCTGCCGGCCGCCATGCGCGACAACGGCGTGGACATGTGGATTGTGATGCAAAAGGAGAACGGCTTCGATCCGATGTATGAAGATCTCGGCCGCGGCTACGTAGGCAGTGTCGGCTACTACATCTTCAGCGATCGTGGTGGGGATCGCATCGAGCGCGCCGCGCTTGGTGTGTCGGGATACCTGCTCGAACAGTGCAAGGTGTACGATGTCGTACGCGGCTTCCCGCAACTCAAGGCATTCATCGCCGAGCGCAATCCCAAGCGTATCGCGATCAATATGTCGGAGGAGGTCGGGGCAGCTGACGGTCTCAGCAAGACGTCATATGACCGGCTCACCAAGGAGCTTGGCCCGGAGTTGTCAGCCAAGCTGGTGAGTTCGGAGAAGCTCGTGTCCGACTATCGCTCGGGCTTTACCGTCTCGCAGGTGGTCGCCTTGGGAGAGGCGGGTGAAATCTCGCGACAGATTGCCGAACGCGCGTTGTCCAACGAAATCATCACGCCCGGTGTGACTGCGCTGGAAGATGTGGCGTGGTGGATGATGGATCAGTTACAGCGGCACGCGCTGGGCTCGTCCTTCGATATGCCGTCGGTCTATATCACCGGACCCAAAGGCATCGAGGCGACCTCGAACGAGCGCATTATCCAGCGCGGCGACTTGCTGATCATCGATTGGGGCGTCGGCTACCTGAACACGTGGACCGACGTCAAACGCATGGCCTACGTCCTCAAGGCCGGTGAGACGACGGTACCCAAGGGTATTCAGGCGGCGTTCGACAATGCGCTCAAGGTGCGAGAGATCATTCATCGCACCATTAAGCCGGGCGGCACGGCGGCCGACATGCTCGAGCGGCTGCGGGGCGAGATCGAAAAAGGCGGCTTTCGGATGCAGGGCACCTTTAATGAAGTGAGTAATGACGGTAAGGTCGAAGTCATGATCGGCTGTCATTCGGTTGGTGATCGCGGGCACGGCAGTGGGCCCTCGATTGCGGCGTTTAACCCACGACAGTTGACGTTCCCAATCAAGGCGTTCAATCCATTCTCCATCGAGCTGTTTGCGTGGACGCCGGCGCCGGAATGGAATGGCGCGAAGGTGCGCATTCCGCTGGAAGACAACGCGATCGTGACCGACCGCGGTGTGGAATGGTTGTATCCCACCAACCAGCGCATTCTGCTGGTGCGCTGACGGCGGGTTTGCCGGCGGGTTTGCCGGCGGGATGAACGGCGGGGATGACCGGTTCGCCGCGCCTGTGCGCGAGGACCGGTCGAGCTCGCCGCGATTGTTTGACGGCGGGCTCTGGAGCGGCTTGCCGTCGCTTGACTAAATCGGCGGCGCGTTACAATGTGACGGGCGGTAACTCATCTGTGGTGAACGGGAGTATTGCGGTGTAACGCGCGCTGGACTTCGCTGCGACGCCGAGTGGATTGCGTGCTGCGTGGGCACGCGTAGTGGCGTTTTCGGGAGCATCCGGAAACGGCGGTGCGGGATCGTACCCGCGAATTCACACTCTTCGCCTCAGCTCCTCTATGACATTGCTTCGCTGTAATCGCATCGCCGTCTTCGCGGCGGTGATCGCGTGCGTTCCCCTGGCCGCTGTTCCAGCGCGAGCGCAGGCGCAGGATGGCGGCGCGCAGCGCGTGATCACCGGGAAAGTCACCGTGGCGGAGGGCGGTCGAGCGCTCCAAGGCGTGAATGTGATCGTGCGCGGCACTGCGCTTGGCACCATCACCAACGCCAGTGGCGAGTACCGGATCACGCTGCCCGCGCAGACGGGGACCGAAACGTTCACGTTCCGGCTGCTTGGCTACAAACCGCTGGACGAGCCAATCCGTGGTCGTACGACCATCAACGTGGCCCTCGAAGAATCGGCCAGTGCGCTCTCGGGCGTCGTGGTCACGGCAAACGCGATCGTGCGCGAGACCAAGGAGCTGGGGTACGCGATTGCGCAGGTTGAGGCGGAAAAGCTGACCGTGGCGCGCAGCTCGAACGTGTTGAACAGCATCGCGGCCAAGGTGTCGGGTGTGCGCATCACGCAACAGTCGGGTACCGTGGGCGGGTCGAGCAAGGTGGTCATTCGCGGCGTGAACTCGATCGCGTCCGCCTCCGAGCCGCTGTTTGTCGTGGATGGCGTGCCGATCTCGAACAGCGCCTTTGCGGGCACGGAGACCGAGATCGTCACCGGTGGTACCGACGTAGGCAATCGCGCGCAGGACATCAACCCCGATGACATCGAATCGATGTCGATTCTCAAAGGCGCGGCGGCATCGGCATTGTACGGTTCGCGTGCGCGGAACGGCGTCATCATCGTGACGACCAAGCGCGGCTTCTCCGGGCAGCCACGGTTCACCTATAACGGAAGCACGCGTTCCGATCAGGTCTTTCGTCTCCCCGAGTTCCAGAACAAGTACGCGCAGGGTGCGCTTGGGGTGTACAACCGCGACCTGACCAACGGATGGGGACCGGAGATCACCGGCCAGCGCGTGGCGAATTTCTACGGTGATACCGTGACGCTCGCTGCCGACCCGGACAACTACAAGGATTTTTTCAATACCGGATTGACGAACGTGCACAACATGTCCGTCTCGGGCGGCAGTGAGACGAGCGATTATCGACTGGGCGGTACCTGGCTGGGGCAGACGGGGATCATCCCGAACTCGCAGCTGTCACGGTATACGCTGGCGCTCAATGCAGGGCAGCGTTTCAAGGAGAAGTTCTCCGCGCGTGTGGCCGCCAACTACATCCGTACCAACTCCAAGGGACGCGCGTCGCAGGGGCAGAACGGGCAGAGCATTCCCGTCGCGCTCTGGACGTTCGCGTCGCGTACGCTTTCCACGGAGTTTCTGCGCGCGAACCGCGTCGGACCGGACGGTCGCGCAGGATCCATCGACGGCACGGGTACGAGCAATAACCCGTACTGGGTCACCGACAACAACGGATTGAATAACTCGATCGACCGCTTGTTCGGTAATACCTACCTCTCGTACGACGCAGCGCCGTGGTTCAACCTCGCCTTCCGCGCCGGCACCGATATCGCCGTCGAAGGACGCCGCTTCGTGACGCGCAAAGGCACCCGTGGCCGTCTCGACGGTGAGTTCGATACGCAGGATCTGAACGAGCGCGAGTTGAATACCGATCTCATTGGCACGTTCACGCGGCAGCTTGCCACGTCACTGACGTTCAAAGGCGTGGTCGGGCACAACTTCAACAAGCGCACCTTCAAGCGGCAGCGCGTATTCAGTCAGGGACTGAACATCGATCAGTTGTACACGCAGGCGAACGCGAACGTAAATGCCGCCACCAACTTCTTCTCCGAGCGGCAGCTGTTCGGCGTGTACAGCGACGTTGGCCTTGCGTGGCGCGACTACCTCTTCGTGAATGTGACCGGCCGCAATGACTGGTCATCGACCCTGCCTGTGAAGAACAACAGCTATTTCTACCCGTCGATCTCCTCCGGCTTCGTGCTGTCCGATGCGTTCAAGGATGCGGCGATCTTCAGCAGTGGGAAGGTGAACTTCGCCAAGCTGCGCGCGAACTGGGCCAACGTGGGCTCCGACGAGGAACCATACCAGCTGGCGTTCACCTATTCGCCACTCACGCAGGTCTCGGACATTTACACCTTCAACCAGAACTTCCCCTTCAACGGCGCCTCGGCGTTCGGCGCCACCAACGTGATCCCGCCGTCGAACCTGCGTCCGCAACGGCAGGAGTCGTGGGAAGTAGGCAGCGAGTTCCGGTTGTTGCAGAATCGCATTGGATTGGATCTCACGTACTATTCCGTGCGCAACTACGATCAGATCGTGTCGCTCGCGGTCCCGCAGACCACCGGTTTCAGCGCACGACGGTTGAATGTTGGCCAGATCTCCAATCGCGGCTTGGAAGTACAGGTGAACTACAGTGTGTTCAGCCGGCCCGGGAACGGACTCACGTGGGACGTGAACGCCAACTACAGCCGCAATCGCAACGTCGTCGATAAGCTTGCGGACGGTCTGAAAGAGTTCTCCGTGACCTCAGGCGATGGGTTCGGCACGTTCATCGTCGCACGTCCCGGCACCACGTTCAACATTCAGGGCGTCGGCTTCCTGCGCGACTCGGTCACCAACCAGTACATCATCAATCCGCAAAATGGTCTGCGCATCACCGGCGCGCGCACTCTTTTCGGGAACATCTATCCGGACTGGATTGGCGGTATCAACAACAGCTTTTCGTACAAGAACATCTCGCTCTCGTTTCTGGTGGACGTGCGGCGTGGTGGCGTGATCATGTCCAACACCACCTCGGCGCTGCGTTCCTCGGGGACCGCCAAGGAAACGGAGAATCGTACGCCATTCGTCCAGCCGGGTGTGATCCGCAACGCCAATGGCACCACGAGTCCGAACACCGTGCCTGTGTCCAGCGTGCAGGCCTACTGGCAGCAGCTCGACAGCTCGGTGAGCCCGGAGAACAACATTTTCGATGGCTCGTACAGCAAGCTTCGTGAGCTGCAGTTTGGGTTCAAACTGCCTGCAAGTTGGGCCGCCAAGCTGGGTGCACGCGAAGCGGTGTGGTCGCTTGAGGGACGCAACCTGTGGCTCATCTCCAGCAAGGTGCCGCACATCGATCCGGAGTCGAACGTGCATGGCACCGGTCTGATTGGCGAGGGCATTGAGCGCAACAACATTCCGAGCACGCGCTCGTTCGGTACCAATCTCCGTTTGTCCTTCTGATCGCCGCGCCATACACGCCAATTCATCGATATTCATATGACGACCAAGCGACAGCACTTATCATCGCGTACGCCGGCAGGGCAGACGAACGACACCATCGCGTTGACCACGCCGCAGTCGGGGGTACGACGCCTCGTACGACGGGCAACGCGAGTGACCGCTGCAATCCTGTTGGCCACCACCGGCGCCTCGTGCTTCTCAGATGGCCTGCTCAACGTCGACCCCAACCGCTCCACCACGGCCGATCCAGCGCTGCTCTTTACCGCGGCTGAGGTCAAGTTCTCCCTGCTTCGCGCGGGCGAACTCACGTGGCCCGTCGCCTTGATGAGCCAGATGTGGGCATCAGGCGGACGTTGGGGACTTGAACAGGCGCGCTACGACCAGACGCGTATTCGCAGTGCGTGGGGGAGCATCTACACCGAGGTGCTCAAGAACCTTGTGTTGGCAACGAACGACGCCGAAGATCGCACGCCGCGACCGAACAATGCGATCGCGCAGCTTAAAATCTACACGGCGTTCGTGTATTCGCAGACGACGTACTTGTGGGGAGACATCCCCTTCTCCGAAGCGGCCGACGGTTCGGTGGACTTTCCCAAGTTCGACTCGCAGCAGGATGTCCTCAATGGCTGCATCGCACTGCTCGACGAGGCGATGGCCTCCATGGATGCGAGTTCGGCACGCATCGGGGCGCCGAACGATCTGTACTACGGCGGCGACATGACCAAGTGGCGTCGTTTCGCCAACTCGCTCAAGTTCCGCATTCTCATGTCGATGGTCGACGCCGATCCGTCGAAGGCCACGGCGATCGGGGCGATGGCGTCACAGTCCATGATTGCGGCGGGCGGCGACGAGATGAAGTTCCCGTACTTTGACTCGCCGGGACGGCAGAATCCGCGCTTCTCGTTCACCGCGATTTTCCGCGGCGGCGTGCAGTCCGACTGGTATGCATCGAACGTGATGTTCAACGAAATGCAGCCGCTCAACGATCCGCGGCTGCCCGTGTTTTTTCAGCCTGGTCCAGGCGCGGCGGCGGGAACGTTCGTCTCACTCGATCCGGTGCAGCAGTACAATCCGGCAACGTCGTCGCTGGTGAATCTCGGTCTGCTCAAGGCCAACCTTCCCGAAGTATCGTTCTCGTATTCGGAGCAGTTGCTGCTGGAGGCCGAAGCAATCGCGCGCGGGTTCTGGCAGGGTGGACTCGCTGCAGCGGACACGCGCTATCGCGCCGGCATTCGCGAGTCCATGGCCGGCGTTGGTGTCGCGGCGTCGGCGATCACCACGTACGTGAACAGTCTGCCGGCGCTGACCGGTGGCAACTTCCGTCGTGAGCTGGCCCGACAGCAGTGGCTCGATTTGTTCATGCGTCCCGCCGATGCTTGGCTGCAGTGGCGTCGCAGCGGTCCGATCGGTCAGGAATATCCGGTCATGACAGTACCGGCCGGGGCGCTCTCCACCAATCTCATGCGGCGTCTGCTCTATCGCAGCGAGGAGATCAACTCCAATCCGAATACGCCAACGGGCATTCTGCTTGACCGCCCGCTTTGGTTCGACAAATGAGCACGCTGCGTGCCGTGCGACGATCGCTCACCGCCACCATCCTGTCGGCGACGCTTACTCTGAGCGTTGCCGCGGGTTCAGCCGTGGCGCAAACCACGGGTGGCACCACACGTGTTCGCATCGATACCGATGTGGGCGCGATCCTGGTGGATGTGTACGCAGACAAGGCGCCGATCACCGCGGGCAACTTTCTGCGCTATGTCAAAGAGAAGCGCTACGATGGCGGCGCGTTCTATCGTGTGGTCACCATGCAGAACCAGCCCACCAGTCCCATAAAAATCGAAGTCATTCAGGGCGGATTGGACAGCGACTCCACCAAACGGCTCCCGCCCATTCCGCACGAAACGAACGACAAGACGGGCATCAAACATCTCGACGGGACGATCAGCATGGCGCGCAGTACGCCTGGTAGCGCGTCAAGCGAGTTCTTCTTCTGCATCAATGACCAGCCGTCGCTCGACTACGGCGGTATGCGCAATCCCGACGGGCAGGGCTTTGCCGCATTCGGCAAGGTCGTGCAGGGCATGGATATCGTTCGGCGGATTCAGCAGTCGCCGGCCGACGACGCGCCACCGCAGCGACTGAAAACGCTACCGCGCATTCGCAGTATCACAGTCGTGAAGTAACGCGCTCGTTCAGCGCTGTCGTGGCGCCACGCCCGTGTAGTGCCACGACAGCCACAGCGTATGATTGATTTCGTTGGCGCGGCGCGCCGCCAACGCATTGTACAGGTTCATGTAACCCACCTCTACGCGTTGGGTCGGCGTGATTGGAAACCCGACACCGAGCGTGGCGCGGTTCTGCGCAATGGTGAGCGTTTGTGCGGGGCCGCCCAGTGGCATGAGCAGCTCGTCCCACACAATGCCAAGGACCGGGCGTGTGCGGTAGGTGAGCGTGCCCAGATTCATCTGCCCACGCCCCAGATAGCGCAGGCGGTTTTGATACGTTGTGGGGCCGAGTGTGCCGTCTGCCCCTGCCGCCGGGGCGAGCACGGGACGAATCCAGCGCTGCTCCAGCCGATAGCGATGGTTCACTGTGGCCGCGCCGGCCCGGTGCGTGAGCAAGAGTTGCTGCCACGTGCGCCGTTCTCGCAGCGGGGTGGCAGTGGGCAGCGAGCCATATGGCGCCGTGGCGATGTAAGCATAGCCCGCCGACACGCGAACGCCGGGCGCCAGCGTGTACTGCAAGCCAGGACGCACGAGCAGCTGTTGCGGTTCAGCGCCGAGCTCTACACGTCGCCACGATCCGTCAAACCAGAGCGCGAGCTTGGGTGTAATCGGCTTGTCGATATTCACACCGGCCCACTGCGCGTCCTGCTGCCGCGTCATCCAACGCTGCGCCGTGAGCTCGCTCGGCACGGTCAGCGCGCACAGGAGCGCCGAAAGGGCTAACGGTCGATACATGGTGAGTGTATGCTGGGGAAGATGCAGCGCCACGCGTCACGCCTCGGTCTGAGAATATGCCAACTGTCTTTGAGAAGCTGAACCTCAAGCACGAGACTGCGATTGTGGTACTCGATGCGCCGGAGTCGTTCGAGTCCGAGCTGTCCACGCTGCGCGATATTCGCATCGCCCGCGACGTAGCGAGCGGGACGCCGGTGCACTTCGCACTGGCGTTCGCCATCACGCACGCAGCGCTGAACCGGGCGATAGAGCGCGTGGTCACCAACGCCGCGACCGACGCGAAGCTCTGGTTCGCGTACCCGAAGCAATCGTCGAAGCGGTACCGTTGCGACTTTAACCGGGATCGTGGCTGGGAAGCACTCACCGCAGCCGGCTACGAATCCGTGCGACAGGTCGCCATCGACGACGACTGGTCTGCACTTCGCTTCCGGCAATCATCGCGCGCCGTGAACCTATCGTGAACCTATCGTGAACCTATCTGGTATGTGACCGGCGCTCGTGCGACTCGAAGCCCACACGCTGATTCACGGCAATCCGCTCGGGACCGGTCATCACGCTCCAACAGCGAATTTCGTCGAGCGTGCGGCGACAGCCGGTACAGACGTCGTCCGGGTCGAGATGGCAGACACGGAGGCAAGGCGATTCGGTGGTGGGCACGGTCATGGTGTGGAAACGTAGCCACCCGGGGGGAAGTCTCGCAGCCGGCTCCGGCCGCCCCCGCCCGCGCCAGTCGCGGCCGATTGTCTTGTGGGCCGAGACGAAGTCCGCGCGGTAGATTTCCGTTATTGTGGACAATTCCTCTGCCGAACAACTATTTCGATCGATCGTCCAGCACTCCAACGATCTGATCACCGTCTTCGATGAACAGGGGCAGATCGTGTTCATCAACGACGCTGCACTCGACATTCTCGGCGCCTTGCCCAACGATTTTCTGGGCAGGAGCTTGTTCGACGTGGTGCACCCGGATGAACGGGAACGCGCTGCGACCACGTTAGCGGTAGCGCGTGATTTCGGGCCAGCACCCGGAACCACGCACTTTCGCATCCAACGCGCCGACGGCAGTTACATCGCGCTGGAGATGACGGCGGGGCAGGCCACTGACGGATCGCGCCACTTCCTGACCACGACTGGGCGGCCGTCCGACACACGCGACGGTCTCGAGCGCGCCCTGTTGCAACTGGTCGGCGGCGAACCGCTCGAGACCGTGATGCTGACCGTGTGCGACACGCTGTCGTGGCGACCGATGCGGTCTCGGGTGGCTATTGTGTGGACGACGCCGGACGGCCGGGAACATCGCGTCACGCAGGGCGGGCTGCTTCCGGACGCGCTCCTTGGCAGGCGCGACGAGCCGGACAGTCCGTTTGCGATGGTTCGGGCGAGCGGTATCGGCGTGCAAGCGTCCGATCTCTCCATGTTATCGCCGTCCATGCGTGCGCTCGCTGTCGCGTGCGGACTCGGGGGCTATTGGATCGAGCCGGTGCGCTCCGGCGACGCGAGCGCGCTCATTGTGGTGTGGACCATCGCGCGCGGACATCCGCCCTCGGTGCATGTGCAGGGGATGTCGCTCGCCCGCAGCATCGTCGAGGTCATTCTGCGCTGGGCGACCGATCAGTGGCATCTCGACTTCGCGGCCAATCACGACGAATTGACGCGGCTGCCCAACCGGAAACCGTTCTACCGCGCGCTCGACGGGACCGCACAGGGAGCCGTGCTCTATTGCGATCTCGACGGGTTCAAAGCTGTGAACGACCTTCACGGGCACGCCGCCGGCGATGAGGTGCTGCGTCAGGTGGCGGAGCGACTGCGTCGCTGTGTGCGAGAGGCCGATCTGGTCGCGCGGTTGGGCGGCGATGAATTCGCCGTGCTCTGTCCGGGAAGCAGTGCGGCCGATGCCGAGGTGTTGTCCGATAGAATTCGCGCCGCGATCGCGCCCGAGTTCACGATTCTGGATTTGACGGTGCAGATCGGGATCAGCATCGGCATGTCGCACACCACGCTCGGGCTGGACCAGGACAGTGTGGCGGCGGCGGACCGGATGCTCGTGGCGGCCAAGGCGGCACGTCGTATGCCGGGCTAACGTACGCATGACGCCAGACGCGCTCAGCTTATCCTAACCGTGCGTCCGGCGAGCACCTCGCGAATGGTCTGCTGCAGCTGCGCGAGACGGAACGGTTTCTGTATGAAGCCGGCGAGTCCCTTTCCGGCAAACTGTGACGCGATCGACTGCTCACTGTAGCCGCTCATGAGAATCGCTCGGACATCCGGACGAATCCGGCGCAGTTCTCGATAGGCCGCGGCGCCGTCGAGGTGCGGCATGGTGAGGTCGAGCAGGACCAGCGGGTTCTCGCCCGCCAGGCGACGAAATGCGTCCACCCCCTCGCGGCCGTCTGACGCGAGCACCACGGCGAAGCCCATACGCTCGAGCATCGAACGCGTCAGCGCACGAATGCTCTCCTCGTCTTCCATGATGAGGACGGTGCCGCTGCCACGCCATACGGGCGGCGTGAGCGCTGCAGCCGTCGGCGTAGCAGCGTCGCCGGGAGTGGCGGGAAGCAACAACTTGAATGTGGTGCCACGTCCTTCCTCGCTATACACCCGAATAGCACCGCCATGGCCGCGGACAATGCCGAGCACGGCGGCCAATCCCAGTCCACGCCCGGTGAACTTGGTGCTGAAGAACGGATCGAAGATGCGCGCGCGCGTTTCGGCAGACATCCCGTGTCCCGTGTCGGCCACCTCCAGGTGCGCGTAGAGCCCTTCCTTCAGTGACTCGTCGAGATAGGTGTCGACCAGATAGTCACGTTCGCACCACGCTACGCCGGTGCTCAGAGCGATCACGCCGCTGCGATCACCAATCGCCTCAGAGGCGTTGATGATCAGGTTCATGACCACCTGACGCAGCTGGGTCGCATCCGCCATGCACGGTGGCTGATCGGCCATCAGGTCGAAGCGCAGCACGCACTTCTTGGAGATCGAGACTTCGAGCAACCGAGCAATGTCGGTCACCAGCGAGGAGAGCACGACCGGACCGATCGTGAACTTGCCCTTGCCCGAGTAGGCCAGCATCTGCTGCGTCAATTCTGCTGCACGTCGCGCGCCGTTGACGGCCTCGTCGAGGAACTCGTTGGCAGCGGAATCGACGGGTAATTCATGTCGGGCGAGATCGGCGTAGCCAATGATACCGGTGAGCAAGTTGTTGAAATCGTGCGCAATGCCACCTGCGAGTACGCCCAGGCTCTCGAGCTTTTGCGTCTGCAGCATCTGCGTTTCGAGTTTCAAGCGGGCGGCTTCCGCCACTTGTCGCCGATGCATTTCGTGCGCGAGCTGTTCGATGCGTTGGGTGAGCACGCGGAACTTGCTTGGCGACTGCTCCTCGGCGCGCAGGCGAATGACGACCAGCGCCGGTGTGTTGTCGGTTGCCGGTCGCCAGAGTCCGGCGCTACAGCGGCACGTCATTGGCCGGCTGTCGGGGCCGCGCAACGTCAGCGATCCGGGACGGTGCTGTCGCGATCGTGCGCTCTCGCGAAAGAGCAACCGCGCTGCCGTCGCGTCGCCATCCACTAGCGCGTCAATAGACAACTCGCCCGATGGCGGAACTGCTACGCCGAGAAGACGGCGCGCGGCAAGATTCGCGGCGATGAGCGCGCCGTCCCGGCTGACCAGCAACATCGGATCGGGCAGCCAATCGACGACATCAAGAAACTGGTGCGCCGTCATACGCGCGCGTCAGTTCCCGTAATACTCGCGCCCATCGGCCGCGATGCTTTCCGGCGTCTGCTGCAGATGCACGATAGCGCGACAGACGCCGTGTCCTTGAGCGATGGTCTCCTGAAGCACGAGTTTCGCGTAGCCGAGATTCTCCGCCGCAATGCTGCCAAAGACATTCGAGGTCATCATGCACAGCGCAGGTCGACCGAGCACCTTGTCGCCGAACGGGCAGGCCGTGTTGACGAAAACCAGCTTCTCGTCGCTCTGCTCGACGATGCGGAACTCGCCGTCGATACGACGCTTCAGATCGACGAGCACGTCCGCGATCTGTGGTCGGTCGAGCTTCGGTGTGTCGAGCGCGGTGCGGTAGGCGGCGTTGAGCTGATCGCCGACACGCTGTCCCACGA
Source organism: Gemmatimonadales bacterium (assembly GCA_038234895.1). Taxonomy (GTDB): domain Bacteria; phylum Gemmatimonadota; class Gemmatimonadetes; order Gemmatimonadales; family Gemmatimonadaceae; genus Gemmatimonas. The sequence goes on along the minus strand of JBBQSM010000096.1, from coordinate 4,954 downwards.
CACTGATGAACCCGGCGGCTTCGTCCATCCCCACTACCTCTTCCAGCGTGCCGGCCAGCTCACGAAGCATGCTGCGAAAGAAGACGTCGCGGTGGAAGTCGACGTGGAGTCCGTCAAGTGGCGTTCCGGCAGTTGATTCAGCGCTCATGGTCCCCACTCCCTGGCGGGTCTCTGACAAATTCATTCAATCGTGCTTCTTGCGAGCATCAGCATTGGCGCAGTGGATCACAAAGGGTCGACCGGAAATTCCCCACATGCGTATGGCACAGCGACCGGCGATCACGTTTCTTTCGTCCCTGATGACGCATTCCTTCATTCGCTGGGTCGGCCGGCGCTGTCTGCGATGGCTCTATCGGGAGCGGTGCTTTGTCGGCCTGGATCGGATTCCGGCGACCGGGCCCGTGCTGCTTATCGGTAACCATCCGAACGACATTCCGGATGTGCTGTGCGGCTTTCTGACGACGCCGCGGCCGCTTCGCTATGTCGCCACGATTTCTGGTGCGACCTCGGGGGCATCCCAGGCGGCGTACCGTGGGTTGGGCGTCATTCCCGTGGTGCGGGTACGGGATGCGCGGAAAATGCGCCAACACGGGCTCGACGCGGCCGCCATGAACGTGGACGCGTTTCGGGCCGTGGGCGACGCATTGCGCGAAGGTGCGATTGTGGGGGTCTTTCCTGAAGGAGGAGTGCACGATGGTCCTCATCTAGGCCATTTTCGAGCGGGTGTCGCTAAAATGGCGCTGGAGAGTACGCTTGATGGCAAGATAAAAGGCCTGCAGATCGTGGCGTTCGGCGTGCAATACGAGGCCGCGCGAACGCCCCGGAGTGATCTGCTCGTCCACATCGGCGAGCCGTTTTCGCTCGACGAGTGGCTGCGTGGCGCGACCGCTGCCGGCCCGGCGGGCGGTTCGCCAGAGGAGGAGAGTGCACACACGCCGGATCGGAAGGCGGCCCGGTTGGCGCTGGGATTGCGCGACCGGATGCGGGACGCACTGCTGAACGTCACCCGCAATGCACCGACACGGGAGCTCGCCGACGCGCGCGAGCGGATGACGGCTGTGCTGTCGGCGTTGCGTCCGCCGGCTGGTTCGGGGGGGGAGGCCGGACTTCTGTTGGCGAGGGCGGCTGGCGTGCAGCGCACGTGCGGGGAACTGGTGGAGTCGACGACCGTAGCGGATGTGGTGCTGGTCGCGCAGATCCAGCAGATCGCGGCCGCGGTCGCGCGTGCGGGTGGCGTTCCCGCGTCGGCGCGCGACAATGCGCGTGTGCTGGCTGCCGCCGGTGTGCCGGTGGACCGCGCGGACGCGGCGTGGCCGACGATTCCCGGACTGATCGTGCGTGCTCCGCTGGCCGCACTTGGCTGGCTGGTGCACGGGCCGATTTTCGCCCTGATCTGGCGGATGGCGCGCCGGAGCGCCGCGAGCGGCGCCGAGCTCATGGCGCGTGCCTGTGTGCCGGGCCTCTACCTTATCTTTGCGTGGTATCTGCTGTGGGGCGTCTTGCTCACCGTGGGACTGATCGCGGCGGGGCGCCCTGCCGGGTGGATCGCGATCGTGGTTTCGACCATGCTGGCCGCCTTCCCACGTTTCGGCGACGTCGCCGTGCGATGGCGCGATGATTGGCGGGCGGTCCGGCTGCGTGGTCGGGTCGAGCACTGGCCTGACGAACACCGCGATGCCCTTCGTACCACCGCCGACGCCGTGCGAGCGGCGTGGACTCCAGGAATTTCCCGAAACTCGAGTGCTTTTGTGAAGGTTGATCGTGCTGAAAGGACCGCCGCCAACGCTGGCGGAGTTGCGCCCGTGATCCGGACGGAATCGTGACGTTGCTGGCCATCGGCAACGCCGGCATGGAGTTCGGCGCCTCGGAGATTTTTCGCGACATCACGTTCACCATCGCCGCCGGCGATCGCTGGGCGGTGGTCGGGCGCAACGGTACGGGCAAGACGACGCTGATCAAGCTGATCACCGGCGATCTCGCGCCATCCAAGGGCACGGTGACACGACAGCCCGGCCTGCGCATCGCGCTGATGGATCAGCACCGCAAGTTCCCCGAGGACATGTCGCTGTGGGACATCGTCGCCGGCGCGTTCGGTGAGCTGCGCGCGTTGGAGCATTCGCTGGCCGAGCAGGCGTCGAATCTCGAGCACGATCATGGCGAGGCCGCGATGGCCAAGTATGGTCGTGATCTCGAGCGGTTCGAGCGCGATGGTGGCTACCAGATGGCGGCGCAGGTGGACTCGGTCCTGATGGGTGTCGGTTTCGATCCGGAGGCCGCCAAGGTGACGAAGATCGGCACGCTGAGCGGCGGGGAGCGCGGCCGCGTGGCGTTGGCGCGTCAGCTCGCAACGCCCGCCGAAGTGCTGTTACTCGATGAGCCCACGAACCATCTCGATCTCGAAACGACGGCGTGGCTCGAGACCTATCTGCGCGAGACCGATCGCACGGTGTTGTGCATCAGCCATGATCGCGCGTTTCTCGCGGCGATGGCTGACCATGTCCTGCACTTCGAGGGGGGCACCGCGTTCGCGTACACGGGCGGCTATGCCTCGTTCATCGAGCAGCGCGAAGAGCGTCGGCTCACGCAATTGCGCCAGTTCGATCAGCAATCAAAAAAGATCGCCTCCGAACAGGAGTACATCGCGCGCAATCTCGCGGGGCAGAACACGAGGCAGGCAAAGGGGCGTCGCAAGCGGCTGGAGCGAATGCCGCGTCTGTCCGCTCCGATCGGTGCCGACGGCGTCATGGCGTTGCGACTCACGGCCGGCAATCGCAGCGGCGATCGTGTCATCGAGACGGAGCACGTTACCGTCGGCGTGCACAGCGCCGACGGTCCCCGTGAACTCATTCGCGATGTGAACGTGGTGCTGGAACGCGGCGAAGTCATCGCGCTGCTTGGGCCGAACGGTGCAGGCAAGAGCACGCTGATCAAGACGTTGCTCGAGGAGCATCCGGTTTTCGCCGGTCGCGTAAAAAAGGGTCCGTCCACCACGGTCGCGTACTACCGGCAGGATCTCGCGCATCTCCCGCTCGACTCGGCGATCTATGACGTGATCGCAGACTTGCGTCCGTTGTGGGAACGCCGGCAGGTGCAAGGCCACCTTGGCCGATTCGGTTTCAGCGGCGACGAAGTGCAGCGCACCGTGGGCACGCTGTCGGGTGGTGAGCGCGCGCGCGTGGCGTTGGCGCTGCTCACGCTGTCCACCAACAACCTGCTCATTCTCGACGAGCCCACGAACCATCTCGACGTCGAAAGCATCGAAGCGCTGGAAGATGCAATCGAGGAATACGACGGCAGCTGCCTGATCGTGAGCCACGATCGTGCCGTGCTGCGCGGTCTGGTCACGCAGGTGTGGGAAGTGAAGGATCAGAAGCTCGTCGTCTTTCCCGGTAGCTTCGTGGAGTGGGAAGCGCTACGGGCCGAGAACAAGATCAAGGCCGAGAAAGACGCGCGCGCGATTTCACAGCGTGAGTCGGAAAAGAACGCGAAAGTGCGCGATCGGGAACGCGAGCTGCAACGCGAGCGCGAGCGCGCCGACAAAGCCAAGGAACAGGCATACGACAAGTCGCAAGCGAAGAGCCATGGTCATGCTTCTGGCCATGCGGGTGCGAAGCCGGGCGCGAAGCCTGCGGCACCGACGTCGAACGATGCGCGCAAGTCGCAGCGTGCCGCCGACAAGGCGCTCTCTGACGCCGAGCTGCGGGTGTCGATGCTGGAAGCGAAGATTGCCGGCATCACCGACGAATTGGACGATGCCACGCTCTACGACACGCCGGCCGGTGTGCAGAAAGCGGCAACGTTGGGCAAGGCGCTCGACGATGCTCGGGACGACCTCGATGACGCGGTGCATGATTGGACCGCGTCCGCCGAGCGGGTGCAGCAGCTCAAGGGCTGATCACGCACTGACCACGAACGGACGGGAAAACCCAGGGGTGCAACTTTCGTTGTACCCCTGCGTATACGAGGTCATGCGTATCGCTTCCTTTCTCGTTGCCGCTGGCGCGCTCGCCTTGCTCGTCGCGCCGAAGTTTGTCTCCGCTCAGACGGACAGCACCAGAGCCACCGCACCGCGTGCGCTCCTCGACCTGTTGGCGGATGCTAGTAAACGGAATGCTCTGCCGCGATCGCTGATCAGCTTTACGTCGCAAGTGGAGACCGAGATCTCTGTGTTGCTGCGGCGCGAAGAGGGGAATGAAGCGGTGGCGGCGGTGGAGCAGGTGGCGAGTACGCTCAAATGGAATCGCACCGGGTTCTACGATCAGCACATCGTCGGCTACCGCGCGCAGCAGATGGGCGCGAATGTCTCCATGCTGTCGGTTTTTCAGACCGGCTGGCTCAATCCCGTGTTGTACGGCAACCGCCTGCGCGTGCGATCGAACTCGCAGCAGTCCTCGGCCCGCAGTGATGCGCGCTCCACCACGCGCCCCACCACGCGCTCCGATGGCGCCGACACTCTGCCGGCCATTCATCCCTTGGCGGCCGACCGCGAGCAATACTATCGCTACTCCGGTGGTGATACCATCGTCACGATGCGCGCTGGTGATCGCTCGATCCCCATCGCCCACGTGCGCGTGCAGCCGCGTACCGACATCACGGGTTCCGTGGTGCTGTTCGACGGCGAAATGGATCTCGACGCGTCACGCGGTACGCTGGTGCGGTTGCGTGGCTACTTCGTACGCGCCAATCCGCCGAAGCGCGGCCTGATCGGTTCTCTCGGCGATGCCGTTGCTTTTGTGGAATACGAAAACGGCGAGCGTAACGGCGAGTTCTGGCTGCCGGCCAAGCAGCGCATCGAACTGCAGGCCACCTTTCCCGGTCTGGGCGATGGGCGCGCGGTGATTCGCATCGTGTCGCGCTTTTCGCAGATGAACGTGAACGACACGGTGCTCGATGCGCGCACGCTGGCCGTGGCCGATTCGCTGCGCGCCATTTCGCGCCGCAAGCTGAGCTATGC
>JBBQSM010000095.1:0-17975 GCA_038234895.1 Gemmatimonadales bacterium | reverse complement strand
AAGAACAGCCAGAAGGCGTAGAGCGCGATCTGTGCCCCATCGATGTACTGCATGGCAACAGCTCCGTGCGTTGAAGAGTGGTCAAGCGGGAATATCAGCCAGCCCGAACGGGCGCGGACTGCGGTCACGCTCGGCTTGACCGACGGCGCGACGGGCGACGAGTGGACCCAATGCGACGAGGGTCGCGAACAACACCAGAATCTCCATGTGATACACTACCGAGTACGGCACAGACGGCAAGCTCAAACCCGGGCCGAGCGTGCCGCTCTGCACCAGATGCGACAGCCAGTCCTTCATCACACCGCTCACGGCGAACGACAATCCTTCCGCGGTCGCAAAGACCGCGCCCCACGCGCCGAGCGCGATGCCGTGCTGCGACGGATCACGCAGCGCCATGGCATGGCAGAGCGTGCCGACACCGAAGAAGCCTTCGCCGAAGCCGATCATCGCCGTCCCGGCACGAAACAGCAGCGGCGATTCGAGCGGACTCGCGAAGATGATCATGGCGAACCCGCTCACCCCCGCCAGCACACCAAAGGCCGCCAAGCGAATCGGGTCGTACTGGCGCCGCAACAGATTGGCCGACAGCGCGAACGCTGCCACGGCTCCGACCGCCATGATGCCGGTCAGCATCGTGGTCTGTGACACGGACAGTCCAAGGATCTCGCCGCCATACGGCTCGAGGAGCACGTCCTGCAGATTGAACGCGAAGAAACCGAGCCCCGAGGCGACCAGCAGGCGCACGGCCTGTCCGCCCTGCGAGAACGTGCGCCACGCCTCGCGGAACATCGGCCGCCGCTCCCCCCGCGCATACTCCACCACGCCACGCACCCGCGCTTCTTGTTTCCAGAGTGACACCAGATTCAATGCCACCGTGAAGACCGCCGTGCCCTGAATGACCTGAATCAACTTGGTCGGCGTGAAGTCCCGCAGAAATATCTCGAGGAGCACGGCACTGACCAGTGTTCCGAGCAGCATCATCAGGTACATCAGCGCAACGACGCGTGGCCGCTTGTCTTCGGACACCACATCCGTCGCCAGCGCGAGCCCGGCGGTTTGCGTGGTATGTGTGCCAGCCCCGACGAGCAGGAAGGCGAGTGCGGTCCCGACGTAGCCGCCCCACACCGGTCCGCTCCGCGCGCCGTCGGAGAGCACCAGCAACGCAAACGGCATGATCGACAATCCCGAAAACTGGAGCAGTGTACCGCCCCAGAGATACGGGACCCGTTTCCAACCGAGCACACTGCGGTGCGTATCCGATTTGAATCCGATCAGCGCTCGAAACGGCGCGGCAAGCAGGGGAATCGCCAACATGATCGCCACGAGCGACGCAGGGACGCGCAACTCCAGAATCATCACGCGGTTGAGCGTGCCCACGAACAGCGTCTGCACCATTCCCACCGACAGCTGAAACAGCGCAAGACGCAGCAGTCGACTCAGCGGCAGCTCCGTGGTGGCGACATCCGCGAAGGGCATGAACCCCATCCCCAGCTTCTGCCACGTGCGCACGGAGAGCGCCGGTCCTTTCGACGACTTGCTCATGCGCTACCAGGTCGGCTGCATGCGCACATCCGCGGGCAACGCCTGCTTATGCGGCGGACGTAGGAAAAGCTGCACGAAGGTCAGCGCGTTCGCCGCCTTGAGCATGGTCACCTTGACGGTCGAGAACAGGCCACCCTGCTCTTCCGCTTTGCGCATGGCGTCGGTGTTCCGCCACATCCGGCCAAGCAACGCCCAAAAGGCCTCGCTTTCGGTGTCGATGGTGTGCGGAAATACCTGGCGGCTGATGAGATTCGTCAGCTTGATGACCTTGCGATCAAACTCCTCGACGTCCAGCCCCATGTTCGCAAAAAACGGTGCGCGCGCGTGATCACGCACGTACATCGTGCAGAAGACGGCGAGCAGGAAGAAGCGAATCCAGAGGCGGTTGCGCCCCTCGAGAAACTGCGGGTTCGAGCGCATCAGCACCGCGAACGCTTCGCCGTGCCGGAATTCGTCCAGACACCAGTTTTCGAACCACTTGAAGATCGGGTGGAACCGCTTGTCCGGCTGCTGCTCGAAGTTGCGATAGATGGTGATGTATCGCGCGTATCCGATCTTCTCGGAGAGATACGTGGCGTAGTAGATGAACTTGGGCTGGAAGAACGTGTACTTCTTCGCCTTCGTCAAAAAGCTGAGATCGACGGCAACGTCGAAGTCATTGAGCGTGTGATTGATGAAGCCGGCGTGCCGACCCTCGTCGCGGCTCATGAAGCCGAACAGCTCGCGCACGTCCGGATTCTTGATGCGCTTCTTCACTTCCGCATACAGAATGCAGCCACTGAACTCGGCCGTCACCGACGACACGAGAAAGTCGATAAACTGCGTGCGCAACTCCGGGTCCATCGACGCAAAGTCGGCGTCGAACTCGGCGTTGCGTTTGAAATGGTCCTTGTTCGGATCGCGGCGGAACTCGGCGAGGATATCGTCCCACATCTGCCGGCTGTCCGGCGCGATCTTGAGCGCGTCCATGGCCTTGAAGTCCGTGGTGTAGAACCGCGGACTGAGCATCGCGTTTTGCTGCGCCGCCTTTGTGGACTCATTGGGCGGAGCAAAGGCGCGTGTCGGAATTTCTGTTGCAGTGTTGTACATGAGTGTCAGCCCTCGAAACCGACGTCGTAGAGTTCGTACAACTCGGTTCCACCTGTAAGCTTCACGAACTGGCGGCGCAACCAACTGGCGCGCTGCACCGTGGCCGTGCTTTCGAATGTGCGCTGCGTACCAAACGGCACCCGCGATGGCGTGCCGTGCACCAGCACTTCATCACCCGGGTTCACCTCGACTCCCTTCAGATGCACGTGCGCGTGAAAATGATCGTGCGTGGATTCCAACTCCACGGTGCACGGCACCTCCGAGCGTCGCGTGGTGACAAACCAGAGCACGGCCCCTGCAACAACCGCGGCCGCCGCCCCCCATACCGGCATCATCATCCGTTCTTTCCTCTCCTAATGGATCAGTCGGCGCGCGGCGAGACCGCAACGCCCACATAACGATGCAACTCGTACGCCTGCGAGCGATAGAACCCCCGCTCCACGCGCTGCGTCCGTGCCATCTGCCACGCCTCCAGCCCACGCGTCGATGCGATCGACTTGCGCAGGCGCCGCTCCGACATCGGGACGATGCGCGGGGACCGATCACGTTGGGGGAAGAGGCGGCCCAAGGTCAACAGGGTTCCCAGTACAGGGGTGAACGGCGCGACGGTGAATAGCACCTGTTCGCGTGTCCTTTCCACCAAGTTGTGCAGCGACGCGAGAATTTCCGGCAAGTCGTAGTGGATGAGCGAATCCATCCCCACCGACATGTCGAACATGCCGAACGACCTGTCGAGCATGTCGCCTGCCCGGAAATCGATCCGGTCGGCCACGCCGGCCGCCGCCGCGCGCTCAGCTCCGTGTGCCACCAGCGTTGGCGACAGATCGACGGCCACCACCGCGGCACCGCGCAGTGCCAGATCGACCGCCAGCATTCCCGTCCCGCACCCCGCGTCCAGCACGCGCTTGCCTCGCAAATCATCGGGCAGCCAGCTCAACAACGTGCGACGCATGGTGTCACGACCTTCACGCACCGTGGCGCGTACGCGCGACACCGGAGCGTCGGACGTGAGGGTCTTCCACCCATCCGCCGCCGTCTTGTCGAAATACTCACCGATCCAGGCCCGCCGCTCGAGGTACGACGACGATGCGGCTTGCGAACCCCCAACCGGCGTTCCCGCGAACGACGGGTCTGAATTCGGTGATGTGACTGGCTGCTCCGCCATGTCAGTCGAAACCGAGCAGGTCGAAAATTTCTCGGTCCTTGAGGGGGTTGGCAGGCAGCGGCACCACATCCTCAAGCATCCGCTTGGCGAGCAGCATGTACTGTTCCTGCGCCGCGTGCACTTCCGGCGAATCTTCCATCTCAAAAATGGTGCTCTTCTTCAGCCGACTGCGACGGATCGCGTCGATATCCTGAAAATGCGCCATGGTTTTGAGCCCGACCGCCGCATTGAAGCGATCGATCTCGTTGGTGTCCTTGGAGCGATTCGCGACCACGCCGCCAAGACGCACCTTGTAGTTCTTCGACTTGGCCTGAATCGCGGCAATGATGCGATTCATGGCGAAAATCGAATCAAAGTCGTTGGCCGTGACGATGAGGCAGTAGTGCGCGTGCTGCAGCGGCGCCGCGAATCCTCCGCACACCACGTCACCCAGCACGTCAAAAATCACCACATCGGTGTCTTCAAGCAGATGATGTTCCTTGAGGAGCTTCACCGTCTGTCCCGTCACATAGCCGCCACATCCGGTGCCAGCCGGTGGGCCGCCCGCCTCGATGCACTGCACGCCGCCGTACCCCTCGAACATGAAGTCCTCGGGGCGCAGCTCTTCAGAGTGAAAATTGACCGACTCCAACACGTCGATGACCGTGGGCACCATGCGCTTGGTCAGCGTGAACGTGGAGTCGTGTTTCGGGTCACAGCCGATCTGCAGGACGCGTTTGCCCAGTCTGGAGAAGGCCGCTGACAGGTTCGACGAGGTGGTCGATTTTCCGATCCCGCCCTTGCCGTACACTGCGATGACCAGCGCGCCATCGATTTTCATCGAGTCGTCCTGATGCACCTGCACGCTGCCTTCACCATCCTCGCCGAGGATCGGTAGCTGTGTTGCCGTCATATCGTCATCTCTCCGCGCCCTTGCCGGGCGTCAAGTTGCTGCATACACCCCTTCCAATCGATCCTCGAGGTCCGCTGCCGCGTCGCGCAGCGCCTCGAGCGTTGCATCATCGGGTTCCCAATACCCCCGGTCGTTCGCTTCCAACAACTTCTGCACCAGCCCTGCCGCCGAATTCGCATTCATGCTCGCCAGCCGCTCGCGCATTGCTGCGTCCAGCACGAAGGTCTTGGATACTTCGGTGTAGACCCACTGCGGAACGGCCGCCTTGCCGCCGGTGGCCGACCAGCCAAGCGTCGTCGCCACATGGCCGGTGATGTTGCGCACCCCTTCGTAGCCATACGCTAACTGTCCTTCGTACCACTTGGGATTGAGCATCTTGGTGCGTGACTCAAGCTCCACCTGCTCGGTTAGCGTGCGCACTTTGCTCGCCGCACCGCTGAAATCGCCAACGTACACCGCAGGCGTCTCGCCGCCACGCTGCTGCGCGATCACGCGCGTCATACCGCCCAGCGATTCCACATACTGGTCGATGTCCGTCGCCCCGAGATCGACGGAGTCGAGCCCCTGGAACGACAGCTCAGCCGTGCCCAGCACGCGCTTCATGAGCGCGGGCTGCGCCGTGGGGCGGCCGTTCACCCCGTACGCAAACGACTTGCGCTGCACAAATTGATCGGCGAGGTCGTCTTCCTTTTCCCACCGGCCCGTCTCGACCAGCAGGTTCACGTTCGAACCGTACGCACCGTCAGCGTTGGAGAACACGCGCAGCGCCGCCGTGGCCATGTCACAGCCGGTGTCCGCCATCGTCGCCAGCGCATGCTTGCGAATGAAATTGCGCGACAGATCTTCGTCGGCCTCCGCGCACAGCAACGCCGCCTCAGCCAACAGCTTCACCTGCAACGGCAACAGATCGCGGAAGATGCCGGACAGGGTGATCACCACATCGACACGCGGGCGACCGAGCTGCTCCAGCGGCACCAGCCGCGCACCACTCAGACGGCCAACCCCATCGAAGCGCGGCGCAACGCCCATCAGTGCCATGGCCTGCGCCAACGGCGCGCCCTCGCTCTTCATGTTGTCCGTGCCCCACAACACAAGCGCGATCGTCTCCGGAAACGATCGGCCATCGGCGGCATTGCGCGCCAACAGCGACTCCGCGCGCGCGCGACCTTCGAGCATGGCCACGGCACTCGGCACACGATATGGATCGAAGCCGTACAGGTTGCGACCAGTCGGCAGCACCTGCGGATTACGCAGCAGGTCACCGCCCGGTGCCGGTGGCACGTAGCGCGCATCGAGCGCGCGTAAAATGCCGCCGATCTCGTTGTCGTCGCGCAGCAGCGGATCGAGCGGGGCCAGCAACTCCAGATGCTGCCCGAATGCCTTCTCGTCCGCGATGCGCACGCCGGCCGCCTTCGCCGCATCCTTGCCCACGCGCACGGCGTCGTTCACACGCCCGTCCGCGACCAGCGCCGTCACAGCTTCGCGCGCGATCACATCACCCGCGCGCATCCCGTCTGGCGACGCGTCCGCACCCACGACCGTTGTCGCAATCGGTCCGAGCTCCGCTTCGGGACGCCCCACACGTGCGATTTCCATCAGCACATCGACGCGGGCCTCGGGTGTCATCCCTTCGCCGACCACATGCAGGCCCATCGGAATGAGCGTGTACTCGAGCTCCAGCAACCGTTCGCGCAACACTGCGATGTTCGCATCGGCTTGTTCGGCGGTCCACAACGGCTCGGCCACGGCGAGATCGACGGCCGCGGCCTGCTGCTGCACCAGCGCGCGCAACGTATTGGACTCGTCGGCCACCAACTTGTCGAGCGCGCGCCAGCGGTCCAGCGAGGACTTCAGATCAGCGAGACCGCGATACAAACCGGCGTTGGCGATGGGCGGCGTGAGATACGAGACCAGCGTGGCGTTGCCGCGTCGCTTGGCCAGCGTCCCCTCCGACGAATTGTTCGACGCGTAGAGATACACATTCGGCAAGTCGCCGATGAGCCGCTCCGGCCAGCAGGTGTTGTCGAGTCCGGCCTGCTTGCCGGGCATGAACTCCAGCGCGCCGTGCGTGCCGAAGTGCAAGACCGCGTCGGCCTTGAAGTCTTCTTTCAGCCAGCGGTAGAACGCACTGAAGGCGTGCGTGGGCGCAAAGTTCCCCTCGAACAACAGGCGCATCGGGTCGCCTTCCCAGCCGAACGATGGCTGCACGCCGATGAAGATGTTGCCCAGTTGCAGGCCCATCACATACAGCGACTGGCCGTCGGTGAGCGCCTTGCCCGGCGCGGGCCCCCACGTGCCTTCGATTTCCTTGAGGAACACTTCGCGGCGCACATGATCGTCCACCGCGACGCGCGTATGCACGTTGGCCGGCGCACCGAAGCGTTCGCGATTTCCGTTGGTGATGCGCTCGCGCAGGTCGTCGGCGCTGGCCGGCAGCTCAACGGTGTACCCCTGCTCCTTAAGCGACGCGAGTACGCGCTGCATGGAGGGGAACACCGCGAGATACGCCGCACTGCCCGTGTTGCCGGCGTTGGGCGGGAAGTTGAACAGAATGAGCGCGATCTTGCGTTCTGCACGTTCCTTGCGACGCAACGCCACCAAGCGCGCGACCCGCTGCGCGACTCGCTCGACACGTTCCGCAATGGGCTCCGATGCCGAGGCTTTTCCGTTCTCGGCTTTCCCCTTGCCGCCGTACACGGTGGGAATGATCGCACCATCGAGCTCGGGAATCGCCACCTGCAACGTGGCCTGCAGTGGATTCAAACCACGTGCGTCGGCACGCCATTCGTCGATGGTCTGAAACTCAAGCGTCTGCAGCGTGAGGTACGGCACGTCGAGCGTTTTGAGCTCTGCCTGCGCGGCGATCGCATCGTTGTACGCCGGCCCACCAACCAACGAAAAGCCGGTGAGATTGATCATCGCATCGATGACCGGCCGACCGTCCTTGTCACGGAAGAACTGCGTGATCGCCGGTCGCGCGTCGAGTGCACTCGCGAACGCCGGAATCGCGCGCAGCCCCTGCCCTTCGAGGGCACGCACGATTGCCGCATAGTGCGCCGTGTTGTCCGCCAACAGATACGAGCGCCCCACGAGCACGCCCACCGTCCCCTTGGCATTCTTGATCGCGGGCAGTGCCTTGCTCTCCGCGGCGATGCCACGGTTGGGCAGATCGGGGTGCCACACGCCCACCTCCGGATACTGCTCCGGATCTCTCGGCTTGAGCGCACCTTTCAGCGACGCACGCGGTCCGGCTGCGTAGCGATCGATCAGGTAGCGCACCATCTGATCGATGTTCGTGTCCGATCCGGCCAGCCAATACTGCAGCAGCAGCAGATACGCGCGCACATCCTGCGCCGGTCCCGGAATGAACTTGAGCAGCTTGGGCAACGTACGCAGCGCCGACATCTGGCGCTCTCCGCTCGATTTTCCGTCTTCGCGCGAACCACGCAGCTTCTTGAGCAATGAGATCGGCGAGAACGGTGAACGGTTCTCACCGCCACTCATGTCGAAACGGCCAAGGCGCGTGCACTTCACCAGCTCTGGTGTGCACAACGCGCAGAGCACAGCGTCTGCCTCCGCGCGGCGCGCCTGCACGGCCGCGGTCACTTCCTTCGCGTACTCTTCCTGAAACAGCTGCGTGCAGGCAATGAAATTCGCCTGCGCAATATCAGCACGCGCGCGTTCGGCGAGCGACGGATCGCTTCCCCAGTCCGCCGCCACATGCATGGCGATGTGCAAACCCGGCATATCCCGCTGCAGCGCGTGCTTCGCCCGCTCGAACGCATCAGCCAGATGCGCGTCGAGTGTGACGATCACGAACCGCACCGGAACGGCCTTATTTGCCATAGTGCGCTTTGGCTTCGTAGAGCGTGTCGACGGAAATCTCGGCGAGGCCGATCGACGCGGCGTACTTTTCCGTATTCCGTCGCGCTTTGCCCCGCACAAAAAACGGGATCTTCTTGAGCTCCGCCTCAGCCGACGCCTGCCACTGCGCGGCGGCCGGTAGCGCCGGCACACCGAGCACCGGGGTCAGCTTGAGCGCCGGCTCCGCTTCGCCTTCTTCTTCGGCGAGTCCCACCGCGCCCGCTGGCTCCGGATGGGCCTGATAGTCGCCGGAGATACCGGCGGGCATCGCGTCCAACGAGCGTGGCGTCTCGCGCGATACCTCACGCGTCGCCTCTCGCGTCGCCTCACGCGTCGCCTCTCGCGGCGCGACGGAATGCAAATGCGATGACAGCTTGCCGTCACCGAATTCGAAGTCCTCGCGGAACATCTGCAGCAGATGCTCCTCGAGTCCCATCATCAGCGGATGCACCCACGTATCAAAAATGACGTTGGCGCCTTCGAAGCCCATCTGCGGCGAATGGCGCGCCGGCACGTCCTGCACATGGATGGGCGACGAGATCACCGCGCATGGCACGCCAAGACGCTTGGCGATGTGCCGCTCCATCTGCGTACCAAGCACCAGTTCGACGGCGAGTTCGCCGATGACGCGCTCGACTTCGAGATAGTCATCGCTGATCAGCGCTTCGATCCCCATCGCCTTCGCTGCCTCGCGTACGTCGCGCGCATACTCGCGGGCGTAGGTGCCGATCCCCACCACGTTGAATCCCAACTCGTCTTTGGCGATGCGCGCTGCAGCCAACACATGCGTCGCATCGCCAAAGATGAACACCCGCTTGCCGGTGAGATACGTCGCGTCGACAGAGCGCGAATACCAGGGCAGCAGCGAACGGCTGGCGCTCACTTGCGCGTCACCCACGCGTTCTCGCGACAGGATCGGCTCGACATCGACGCCGGACATCTGGCCGATCTCGCGCAGGAAATCGCGCGTGGCACCCACACCGATCGGAACGGTCTTGATATACGGCATGCCGAACGTCTTCTGCAGCCAGCGCGCGGTGGTCTCCGCGACTTCCGGATAGAGCACCACGTTGAAGTCCGCCTCGGGGATGGTCTTCAAGTCGTTGGGCGTCGCGCCGAGCGGCGCGCACACCTGCACGTCCACACCGATTTCGGTAAGCAGTCGCGTAATTTCCCGCACATCGTCGCGATTGCGGAAGCCGAGCAGCGTGGGTCCCAACAGATTGCAGCGGGCGCGCCGACCTTCGGGGCGCGGAGCCTTGGGCGTACCGGGTGCCGGCGCCTGCGGCAGCAGCATGGTGCGCACGAGATGATAGAACGTCTCGCTGGCGCCCCAGTTTTCTTTCTTGGAGTACGCGGGCAGTTCAAGCGGCACGATCGGGATGGGCAACCCCATGCTCATGGCCAGCGATCCCGGCTGGTCTTGAATGAGTTCCGCCGTGCACGACTCGCCCACCAACATCGCTTGCGGCTTGAAGCGCTCGTAGGCAGAACGCACCGACGCCTTCACCAGCTCCGCCGTGTCACCGCCCAGATCGCGCGCTTGAAAGGTGGTATACGTGACCGGCGGCCGCTTATCGCGCCGTTCGATCATGGTGAAGAGCAGATCGGCGTACGTGTCGCCCTGCGGGGCGTGGAGCACGTAGTGCACGCCTTCCATAGAAGTGGCGATGCGCATCGCGCCCACATGCGGCGGGCCTTCGTACGTCCAGAGCGTCAATTCCATAAGTCTGCTCCTACACCGTCAGTCGTTCGGCGCGCTCGAGCGGCCGTGCGAACAGTTCCGCGAGGTCGCCGGCCTGGTCGAAACCATGCACCGGAGAGAACACCAATTCGATCGACCACTTGGTACGAAGCCCGTCCGCTTCGAGCGGATTGGCCAGCCCAAGCCCACACACGGTGAGATCGGGTTGCGCCGCGCGGCAGCGATCGAGTTGCAACTCCACGTCCTGCCCTTCGGTGAGCTGCACCGTATCGGGGAGGAGCGGCAGTTCGGCCGAGACCATCATCTTGTCGAGATACGGCGTGCCGACTTCAATCAGCTCCATGCCCAATTCTCGATGCAGAAATCGCGCGAGCGGAATCTCGAGCTGCGAATCGGGGAACATGAACAGGCGCTTGCCCGACAACCGCGGCCGATAGCGTTCCAGCGCTTTGCGTGCGCGTTCGGCTGGCGCCGCGATCACGCGACGGAACTGCTCCGCGGGGACATCAAACGCCGCAGCCGCGGCGGCAAGCCACGCCGTGGTACCTTCTGCACCGAACGGATAGGGCGCCGAGAGCAACGTGGCACCGCGCGCGATTAGTGCGCGCGCCGTCTCGCTCACGAACGGTTGCGCGAGGAGCAGGCGCGTACCCGGTCCGATCGGCGGGAGGTCGCGCGCGTGGCGGGGCGGGAAAAACCGCACCGGTCCGATGCCCATTTGCTCAAACAGTCGCGTGAACTGGTCCTCGACCACGTCGGCGATGGTGCCGACGACCAACAGTTCGGGCTTGGTCACGTCCGTCGCGCCGGCCGGGCAATGCGGCACCATGCTCCGCAGGCACATGTCCTCGCCCTGCGTGAACGTGGTCTCGATGCCGCTTCCCGAATAGTTGAGGACACGCACCTGCGGGAAGAAGCGCTCGTTGAGCCGTTCGGCGGCGCGCTGCAGATCAAGCTTGATCACTTCGGAGGGGCACGAGCCGACCAGGAACAGCGTCTTGACGTCGGGACGCCGATCGAGCAGCTGCTTCACGCAGCGATCGAGTTCGTCGTTGGCATCGGCCAGGCCGGCCAGATCGCGCTCGCCAAGAATCGCCGTGCCAAAGCGCGGTTCGGCGAAGATCATGACGCCGGCCGCCGACTGCACGAGATGCGCGCAGGTGCGCGAGCCGACCACCATAAAGAAGGCGTCCTGCATTTTGCGATGCAGCCAAACAATGCCGGTGAGGCCGCAGAAGACCTCGTGCTGGCCGCGCTCGCGGATCACCGGCAGGGTACCGCGCGACGCGGTGGCCGGGTCCGCGCATCCTACCTGCAACGGCGGAAGACTGGCGGCGGTCATGCGATCACCTTGGTAGACGCTGCGACCGACGGCGCAACGACGTCGACCTTCTCGGACATGCGAGCCGCGCGCAGCTTGAGAATGAACTGGATGGCGTTGACGGCGTACGTGCCGTACGCGACGAGCGCCAGGATCATCAGCGTGCGGGGCGGCCAAGCGAGCGCCAAACCGATCAGATAGGCCGTGTGCAGCGCGATGACGAAGAAGCTGACCACGTCTTCCCAGAAGAAGGGGCGGGCGAAGAGATACTGCCCGAACACTTCTTTCTCCCAGATCGCCCCGGTGACCATGATCGTGTAGAGCACGAAGGTCTTGATGATCACGGACACGTTCGCGGCGGCGAGTCCCTCGCCGGTGCGCAGATAGCGCACGACCAGCGCGACGGAGATCGCCATCACGAGAAATTGCAGCGGCGCGAGGACGCCCTGCACGAACGTCCACTTGGACGCGTCGCGACGGCGACGCTCCTCGGGCGTGTACAGTGCACCCTTGGGCAACGCGCCGTTAGGCGCCACGCCCATGGCTGGCACCGTCGACGCTGCACGCGGAGCTGCGGTCGCATGAGATGCGGCCGTCGTATGAGTCTTTCCCACTGTCATCTTTCTGAAGCCGTCTTGTTCCGGGGGTTCGCTACCCAGATTGCCTCGATGGTAGGGTCAGGGAAGAAAGTTGTCAAGAAAGATTGACGTCAAGTTTGCTTGACAACTCCAGCCGCTGACGCAATGTTCGCCGAGCGTCTTTTTCGTTCTTGCGCCTGGGAGGCACAACGGCAATGTTCGGCGCGTCCAAGACCCCCGCCGTGGAAAGACCCCTCGATACGAACGCCCTCGGAAAGACGGATCGGGCCGATCTGTCTCCCGCAGCGGCTGCCCGTCAACGCGAGCGACTCGAGCGTATGATCCAGAACGAGATCGTACCGCGACTGATGCTCAGCCATCGTGCCGGTCCGCTACCTCCTTCATTAATGTCCGCCGTGGCCCGACAGCTCTCAGAAGACGATGTGACGTCGTTTGTCGCCGCGATTCGCGGCACGGATGACAGTCTGGCCGTGCAGTATGTCCGGGATCTCGTGACCGACGGCACGACGATCGAGGCCATCTATATCGACCTCCTCGCGCCGACCGCGAGACGGCTCGGAACACTCTGGGATGCGGACGAGTGCGATTTCGTCGAGGTGACGGTCGCCATGGGGCGGATTCAGCGCATGTTGCGCGAACTGTCACAGGTATTTCAGGCTGAGGCGGGACGCACCGAGTCCACCGGCAGCGCGCTGCTCACCTGCATCCCCGGCGAACAGCACACGCTTGGTGTGATCATCGTGGCCGAGTTCCTGTTGCGTGACAACTGGCGCGTGCTGGTGGGCGCACCATGGAGCGAGAGCGATCTGCTGAATCTCGTGGCCAGTGAACGCTTCGACGTGATCGGCTTTTCGGTCGGCTGCGAGAATCGTCTTTCCGCCCTCAAGCGCGAGATCCGCCGCCTGCGCGCAGCGTCGCGCAATCCGGACGTTCGGTTCCTGGTCGGCGGCAAGGTCTTCATCGATGACCCCGATCTGGTCACCAGAGTGGGTGCCGACGCGTATGCCACGGATGCGCGCGACGCGTCGAAGGTAGCCCGGACCCTGCTGGCAGCCCCCAAGTCGTCACGCCAGTTCGGTACCTTGCGGGAGGCAACGAGTGGCCATGGCGAGCTCAGTGAAGCCATTCGACGCCAGTGATCCGACGTTCGGGGAGCTCGATGCGTCGACCGCAGCAGCGCTCCTTGCCGTGTCCGGTGACATCGCGCTTGTCATGGATAGTGCTGGGGTCATTCGTGACGTAGCCATTGGTGCCGGAGAGACGCAGTTCGACGGATCGCGGCAATGGGTCGGCCGACTGTTCAACGAGACCGTGACCTCTGAGACGAAGCCCAAGACCGACTCGCTCCTGCGTGAGGCAAGCGGTGCCGGTCTGTCCAAGCGTCGACAGGTCAACCACATCCTCGCCGATGGCGCGGATGTGCCCGTGTCGTACACCGCCCTCCGCCTCGGACGCTCCGGCGACATCGTCGCCGTCGGGCGCGACATGCGGCATGTCTCGGCGCTGCAACAGCGGCTCGTCGAAGCGCAGCAGTCGCTTGAGCGCGATTATTGGCGGCTACGGCATGTCGAAACGCGCTACCGCCTGCTCTTCCAGCTCTCGACCGACGGCATTCTCGTCATCGACGCGGCCACACTCAAGGTGCTCGACGCCAACAGTGCGGCGGGACAGCTGTTCAACGACCCGGCGGAGCGGCTGATTGGGCGTTCGTTCCCGTTCGGGGTCGCCGCTGCCAGCGCCGAATCGCTGGAGACCCTGCTTTCAACGGCGCGAAGCAGCGGCCGTGCGGGTGACGTGACCGTCGCGATCACGGGGAACGAGCGGACGTATCACGCATCCGCGTCCTGCTTCCGGCAGGAGTCCGCCACGCTCATTCTGGTGCGTCTGTCCCCGACCGAGGCGGGCTCACCCGACGCGAGCGCCGGATCGCCGGCCCGACTGCTCGACTTGATCGAACGGTCGCCGGACGGATTCGTGGTTACGGATCTGGAAGGGAATGTCCTGACCGCCAACCGGGCGTTTCTGGATATCGCGGAACTGGCCAGTCTGGATCAGGTGCGCGGCGAAGCACTCGCGACGTGGATCGGTCGTCCCGGCGCCGATTTCCCGATTTTTCATAGTATGCTCAAAAAGCACGGCGCCGTACGTCTGATCGGAACGGCAGCGCGCGGCGCTCACGGCGGGCAGAGCGAAGTCGAAGTGTCCGCGGTATGGGTGCCCGAAGGTGAGGAACCGTGTATCGGCTTCACCATTCGCGACGTCGGCCGCCGTCTGGCGACGAGCAGTCCTCCGGGAGCCCGCGACCTCACCCGCGCCGTGGAAGAGCTGACCTCACTGGTCGGTCGGGTTTCGCTGCGCGATCTGGTCCGTGACACCGTCGATCTGGTGGAGCGCCACTTCATAGAAGCCGCGCTCGAGCTGACCAACGATAACCGCACTTCCGCCGCCGAAGTACTCGGCGTGAGCCGTCAGAGCCTCTATGTAAAGCTTCGTAGACACCGGCTCGTCTCGCCAGGCGCAGGCGGAGACGAAGAAACGGTCAGTTAGTCCGAACGTTCGACCGAAAGCGGCAAAAATCGCTCTGTTGCATTTCCAAACTGTAAACTAAACTAGACGCCCATGAGCGTCAGCGTCCCCTTACGAGCGGCCCCTTCGCGGCCAGACCCTAAAGCGGTCCTGACGTTGCTGAAGCCGGTGACTTGGTTCCCACCCATGTGGGCCTTCACCTGCGGCGCGATTTCGGCCGGCGTGCCTCTTGGGGATCGTATCCCGTTGCTCGCCCTTGGCATTTGCATCACGGGACCGCTGGTCTGCGCGTCCAGTCAGGCGGTCAACGATTGGTTCGATCGCCACGTCGACGCGATCAACGAACCCAATCGGCCCATTCCGTCGGGACGCATTCCCGGACGCTGGGGACTGGGACTGGCGATTCTGTGGACCATGCTGTCGCTGGTTGCTTCCATCCCGCTGGGCACCTTCGGGATCGGCGCGGTGTCGCTCGCGTTGCTCTTTTCGTGGGCCTACAGCGCGCCGCCGGTGCGTCTCAAACAGAACGGCTGGCTGGGCAACGCGGCGGTGGGCTTCACCTATGAAGGACTGGCCTGGGTCGTCGGTGCCGGTGTGATGCTCGGCAACACCGTTCCGCCGACCGCCGTGATTGTGCTCGCGGTCGTGTATTCGATCGGTGCGCACGGCATCATGACGCTGAACGATTTCAAGGCGATCGAAGGCGATCGCCGCATGAATGTGCGCTCACTGCCCGTCCTGCTTGGTCCGCAGGGGGCGGCGCGCGTCGCATCCGCGGTGATGCTCGTGGCGCAGTTGGTTGCGATCGCCCTGCTGGTGGCTTGGCACAAGCCGTGGCACGCGGTCGCGATCGGAGTGCTGACCGTGGTGCAAGCCGCCATGATGCGTCGCTTTTTGCAGGCGCCCGTGGAGCGCGCGCTCTGGTTGAGCGCCGCCGGTGTGCCGTTCTATGTCTCCGGCATGATGATCGCGGCCTTCGCGGTGCGCGCCACGCCGATGCTCGAGGCGGTGCGATGAGCTGGTGGCAACTGACCCGGCTCGGCCTCGTACAGGCTGCCATCGGCGCGGTGGTGGTGTTGCTGACCACGACCATCAATCGCGTGATCGTCGTCGAGTTGGCGCTTCCCGCAACGATCCCCGGGATCCTGGTGGCGTTGCACTTCGGCGTGCAGCTGTTTTTGCGTCCCCGCCTTGGTCACGACAGCGACCGGAGTGGCAAACGGACGCCGTGGATTCTGGGCGGACTGTTCGTATGCGCGCTGGGCGGGGTCGGGGTCGCCGCGAGCATTCCCGTGATGGCTGAACGCCCTGTGTTGGGCGTCGTGCTGGCCTCGATCGCCAGCATGGTGTTGGGTGCAGGCGTGAGTGCGTCGGGCACGCCGTTACTGGCGCTCATGAGTGAGCGTGCCCGTCCCGAACAGCGCGCGGGCGCCGCGGCGATCACGTGGATTCTCATGATCGTGGGCATCATCATCACCGCCGCCACGTCGGGGGCGCTGCTCGATCCGTTTTCGTTCACGCGACTGATCGTGATCGCGGCCGGCATCGGCGGCGTCGGGTTGCTGATCGGCGTGCTCGCCACGATCGGTATTGAACGGCGGACCGTGGTGCAGCCCGGCATGCTGGGTCAGTCGCCGGCCGGCGCCAACAGGCGTGAGCCATTCTTGGCGTCGCTGAAGACCGTGTGGGAAGAACCTGCGGCACGCATCTTCGCCGGATTTATTTTCCTCGCGATGTTTGCCTACAGCGCTCAGGATCTCATTCTCGAGCCGTTCGCCGGGATCGCCTTCGGCATGACGCCGGGCGAGAGCACAAAGCTGTCGGGTATGCATCACGGGGGGGTGTTGGTCGGCATGATCGCGGCGGCGCTGCTGGCCACGCGCACCGGTCAGCTGCGGCAGTGGGCCGCGGCGGGGTGTCTGGCCTCGGCGCTCACGTACATGGCGCTGACCGTATCGCCTGCTGTGGGCGATCCGCGGTATTTCCGTATGATTGTCGCGCTGCTTGGCTTGTCGAACGGCGTGTTCGCGATCGGCGCGATCGGGTCGATGATGTCGTTGACGGGCGACCGGCAGGATGGTCGTGCCGGTCTGCGACTTGGGGTGTTCGGTGCCGCGCAGGCCATTGCCTACGCAACCGGTACGATGACCGGCGCCGTCGGTGTCGACGTGGCGCGGTCGGTGATGGACTCACCCGTGCGCGGCTATCTCGTGGTGTTTGGCGTGCAGGCGGTGCTGTTCGCTGCCTCCGCGTGGTTGGCGTTGCGCAGCGCATCGAGTGAACGAGCGACAGACGTGTTCCGCACACGCGGCGAGATGCTGCCGGCGGTGCTGCAGTCATGAGCCGTCTCGCGCAGGCGCGCAGTCGGGTGGGGTTTGCAACCGGAAGGTGTTCACCAGCAGTCGCGTGCGACTGCCATTGTGGGGAGGCGTTGTGATGAGTGATGTTCAGAGCGGTACGATCGACGGCACGTTATACGATGTGGTCGTGGTGGGTGGCGGTCCGGCCGGCGCGACCGCCGCGCATGAGCTTGCCAGAGACGGCCGCAAGGTCCTGCTGCTCGACCGTGCGGGACGCACCAAGCCGTGTGGCGGCGCCGTCCCCCCGCAACTGCTGCGCGATTTCGACGTCCCCGAGTCCATGCTCGTGGCGCATATCGACACCGCCCGCATCATCTCCCCCAAGTTCCGTAAGGTGGACATTCCTGTCGGGGATGGCTTTGTGGGGATGGTGGACCGCGACGTGTTCGACGAGTGGCTGCGCCAACGGGCCGTCAGCGCCGGTGCGGAACGACGCACGGGCACCTTCACGCAGTTTTCGCGTGGCGACGACGGGGTCGCGATTCTCACGTACACCGACGGCAAGTCACGCTCCGGCGAGACGCGGCAGGTGCGGACGCGTATGGTGGTGGGAGCCGATGGCGCCCTCTCCCCGATCGCGCGGCAGTGCGTGCCCGGTTCCCACAAGGCGCGCCACGTCTTCGCGTATCACGAAATCGTGAAGTCGCCGGTCGACGACAAGGCCGATTTCGGCGCGGCGCGCTGCGACGTGTACTACCAGGCACCGCTCTCCCCCGACTTCTACGCGTGGGTGTTTCCGCACGGCGCGACGACGAGTATCGGGACGGGCACGTTGCAGAAAGGCTTCGGTCTTAAGGAGGCCGTGGCCAAGCTGCGACAGGATACCGGCCTGGATAAGGTTGAGACGATCCGGCGTGAAGGCGCGCCAATCCCGATCAAACCCCTCCCCCGCTGGGACAACGGTCGGGACGT
>JBBQSM010000094.1:0-18112 GCA_038234895.1 Gemmatimonadales bacterium | reverse complement strand
ACGTGACCGGCGAGCGCGTGGTGCTTCACATACCCGACGCCGCGTTCGTCGTTGCCCTTCGTCTGCGCGCGATTGAGGCGCACACGCGATGGGACGAAAGCCCCAGTGTGGCGCAAACGCGAGCAAGCGCGGATGGAAGGTGACCTCGCGCGTGGCGACGACGTGCCGCAGCACCAGCGCCTTCGCGTTATCGAGCAGCACGGTCTCGGGGACGCAGCGGAAGGCCGTGAAGGTGCTCTCGAGTCCCTCGAGCCACGCGGTTTGTCACGCGTGCAGAAACACGCGCACATGCAAGCGACGCGAGTAGCCGAGCGTCGCGACAAAACAGTACACGCGCTCTTTCGCGCCCGCGATCACCACGGTGCGCTCGCCGAAATCGATCTGGAGCTGCTCGCCCGGGCGCGTTTCAAAGCGCACCGTCGCGCGCGCGGCCGCGCGCAGCCGCGCGCAGCGCTTGGCGCACGACATCGGCATTGCCGTGATGCTGAGGGAAAGCAGGCCGCGAGCCACGGCTGCAGCGCGTCTACGACGCCCACGCGGGCCAGGGGCGCGGCCGGGCGCCAATCGCCCTGCGTCACGTACTTCTTCACCGTGTTCTTGGCGCAGCCCAGCTCGCGGGCGATGCGTTTGACCCCCCAGCCCAGCGCGTGGAGCTGCAACATGCGGGCGACGTCATCAGATGTTCGCGGGATCCACCTCTCCGCGGCTACGGGACCGGGAAAGGGTGGGGGGCAATTCGGGCATAAGGGGACCTCCGGCTGAGGAATCAGGGGGGAGGGGTCAATTCCTCATGTCGTCAGGGGGTCAATTTCTCGTGTCGCCCAGCACATGGGCGTTCTGTCGCGGCGTAGAGCTCGACTTCACGCGGCCAGGCAAACCGACGGACAATGGGCAGATCGAATCGTTCAACGGCCGCTTGCGCGACGAATGCTTGAACGTGCATCAGTTTCTCTCGCTCGACCACGCCAGGCGCGTCATCGAAGCGAGGCGTCGCGACTACACCCGTATACGACCGCATAGCTCACTGGGAGATCTGACCCCCTGCGAGTTCTTCGCACACCATCAGGCATAGAAAACCACGGCCGCCACCTGATTTCTAGTTTCGACCTGTTCGCAAACGGGGCGGACATCACGCCAATGGGCGGAGTGCCATTCGTTTACGTCAGCGCAAGGTGCCAAGCAGCGCTTCCGCCTCCCTTGTCCGCGCATGGCCAGCGCCCGCGCCGGCCCGGAGCGCCGTGGTGGCGGCCGCGGCCCAGACCCTCGCACTGTCGCGCATACCTTGCGCGGCAAACGAGCGCGCGAGGTAGAGATCAGCGAGGCCGACGTCGGCACTCCGCGTGGCGGTCAAGGAATCGGTATCCGCGATGCTTCGCATCACACGCGCGTAAGTACGGGCGCGTTCCGCTGCGCCTTGGCTTAGTAACAATGGGGTGAGCGTGCTTAACGCAGACCACGATCGACGCGTGGTCTGCGGAGTGACCAACACGCTATCCAACGTCATGACGCCTTCGAGGAGCACGGTGGCACTGGCCGTGTCTCTGAGCGCGGCGGCGATGTTGGCGGTGAGGATGAGGCTGTCGCGGTAGACGGGTCGCTTCTGGGCGCGCAGCATCGCCAGATACTTGGTGAGCGCAGGCGCCGCCTCTGCGCCGCGTCCAAGCGAGGTAAGGCTGCGCACAATGCCAAACTGCGCGCGACTTTCTATCACTGGATTCAATCGCTTGGCTGCGCTGGCGGCGACGGCGCGATACCACACCAAGGCCGAATCGGCCTGACCATCAGCAATCAACTCGGAGGCAAAGTTGAAGCCGGTGGTCGGATTGACGCCGCCCGCCGTGTCGGCCGCCATGATCCGCGCATTCACTTGACCCCATATCGGGAGGAGCGCCGCGCGTTCGCCAAGCAAACCTCGCTCAGTCGCAATGTTGGCCATGACGGCCGTCGATGCGAACGAGCCTGCGAGCCCGAGACGCGTCAGGGCTTGCTGCTGGCGTTCCAACACCGCGATGGCTTCGCGCGAGCGATTCAATCTGCCCAGTCGACCGGCCAACAGCGATTGCACGGACACCATTTGCAACGTGTTGCTGCGGCCTGTGCTGTCGAGTATCGCGACCACACGCCGATACAGCACCAGCCCGGAGTCACCCTCGGCGTTTCGGGGAAGCAGGCTGGCGCGCGCAAGCAGGCACGCCACACGATCCACTTCGTTTGCCGCCGCGGTTCCAGACACGACATTCTCAGCGCGCACCAACTGCTGTTGCGCCGCGGCCGTTTGGTCCGTGGCGATATAGTGGCGCGCGAGCGCGCACGCCGTCGCAAACATCGCCGGGACATCCGCCAAGCGCTGTGCTGATGAATCCGCGCGGAGCAGCAGTTTACGGACTTCTACATGACGGTCCAACTCCGCATACCGGTCGGCGAAATTCAGGAGTAGCGAGATGGTGACCCGCGGGTCGGTGGTCTGTCCCGCGTCGAACATCTGCACACCCTTGTCGAGGAGCCCCTTTTGACTGAGCGTGGTGGTGCCGATTTGCGACATGAGCAGGGTCTGAAACTGCCGCGTCGCTTCGGCTCGCTCCACCTGAAACAGCGCGCGATCGCGCTCGCGGTCCGCCCGCCACGCCTGGCGAACAGCGATGCCGGCGGTGGCCATCAAGGCCAGAATCGCCACCGACGCCCCAACGAGGCCGGCCCGATTGCGCTGCGCGAAGCGACGCATGCGATATCCGAGTGTGTCCGGCTGCGCGCGCACCGGCTTGCGCTCGAGGTAGCGCTGCAAGTCGTCGTTGAACGCGGCCGCCGTTTCATACCGCTCGCCTGGGGCCTTTTTCAGCGCCTTCCGCAGCACGGTGTCGAGATCGCCAAGCTCCGTGCGCTTTGCCTCGGACTCGAGGGTGGTACGCATGATATCGGAGGCCGTCCGACTCTCACCGGCGGTGGGATGCGTTCCCGTGAGTAGCTGATAGGCCACGACGCCCGCGCTATACGTGTCGCTGGCGGTGCCGATGGCGTCACCACGCAGTTGTTCGGGCGACGCGAAAAGGGGCGTGAGCGCCCGCGCGCCGTCCTCCGTAACGGCGGCTTGCGCATCGGTTGGCGACTCCAGGAGTTGTTTGCCGATCCCGAAGTCCAGCAGCGCCACGCGACCGTTGGGGCGCACGAGAATATTCGACGGCTTCAGGTCACGATGCACGATCAGTTGCGCATGGGCATGACTGATTGCCTCCAGCGTCTGTTGGATCAACTCCACGCGCTGTGGTTGCCCGAGCTTCCGCTGCTCGGCGTACACGTCCAGCGGAACACCGTCGACGTACTCCATGACCAGATACGGCTGTCCCGCCTCGGTCACACCCGCGTCGAGTAAGCGCGCGATGTTCGGATGCGACAGCGCGGCGAGCAGCGTGCCTTCGCGGCGGAACTGCTCGAGAGCGGCCGGGGTGACGCTGGAGAGGTGAAGCAGCTTGATCGCGGCGCGTCCGGTGAACGTGCCGTCGGCGCGGTGGGCCAGCCACACGGTGCCCATCCCACCCTGCCCAATTGGTTCATCAAGCGTCCATGCGCCGATCGGTGTGCCCGCCATGGACATGGCCCACCCGCCCAACAGCTGCTCGAGCGAGTAGCGGCCCGGCCCGCTGGGCAGAAACTCTCGCGATGCGTTGTCTTGCGCGAGCAGTCTGGCCAGCGTGTCCACGACTTCGGCGCTCTCGTCGCGAAGGCTCGCCAACCACGCCGTGCGCAGCTCAGGCGCAAGGTCGAGCGCCTGATCAAGGAGCGGCCCGACACGGGCATACAGCAGCGGGTCGAGCGGTCGTGGGTCGGGCATTCACACAGGGATCAGGGAAAGGCAGCGGCTAGTGCATGCTAAGCTGGGGATACGATGCGTTTCCGTCTACATCGTAATGAGCGCGTGATTCACGACATCTCGCACTGATCTGCCCGAGCGCGTGATCGTTCGTCTCTGCGCGAGTCCACCACCTGTATGGCCATTAGTCGCGCAGACGAAGGTGCTCGGGGGAGCCCGCTACCGGAGAGCCTTCCTGAAATGGCGCGCGAGCTGGAACATGCTGGTCTCCGAGTCGGGTGTCGCGACCGCATGATGCGGCCACGTACCGTGACAATCTGGGAATGCGGCCCAAACACGACATCTCCGGTCGGCACCCGTCCGAACGCCCAGCCTACGGCGAACGAAGCGAGGCTGTTGGTGCAGGATCAGGCACGCCCTCGTCCAAGGCACGTCGCAGCAGCAGGCGCGCCTTTTTCCAGTCGCGTTGCACCGTGCGCTCGGACACATCGCGCATCACCGCGATCTCAGCAAACCCGAAGCCACAAAAGAAGTGGAGGTCGACCAACTCCGCCAACGCGCGGTCCAGCGCGGAGAGTGCTTCGAGGGCCTCGCCGAGTGCTTCGATGTCCTCCCCGCCACTCACCTCGGCGTTCGCAACCGGCGTGAGGGTATTGATCCCCGTGATGTGAAACTCCCCACCCCGCTTCTGCGCACGTCTGTTCCGGACGTAGTCGATCACAAGCCCGCGCATGGCCCGGGCTGCGTACGCCATGAAGCGCGCCCGGTCGGGGTACGCCACGCTCTCCCGATCGGCCATGCTCATGTACGCCTCGTGGAGGAGCGTGGTCGCCCCCAGCGTCAGCTCCTGCCCGCGCTGCGCCAGCTGTCGTTCGGCGAGCCGGTGGAGATCTGCGTACATCGCCGTGAAAAGACGGTCGGCTGCGGTCGGCTGCCCCGCTTCGGCGTCACGAATCAGTTCGGCAACGCTGGTGTCCATGGGAGTGAGGCGAGGGGAATCGGGGCAAGTCGGGAGCGGAATTTCAATCGGGGTGGGGTGAGTATCGGCCCCGGTTCCGTGCCTCGCCAGCACCGGTGAGCGTGGGGAGGGGCGTCGGAGAGGACCGTCCTCACGGGGCGGTCGGGGCCTCGCGCGACGGGCGGGGGTGCGTGAAGTGCCTCGGCTCGCGGGGGCCCGCGTCGATGGGGGGGCTCCGCGCAGCGGCGGACGCTGCTGGGGCCGCGCGGGTGCGGAGGTAGGTGAGGATCTGGTCGATCACCGACGCCTGCGTGATGAAGGCGACGACGCGCATCGCGACATGGCAGGACGGACACACGAGCGGGTCGACTTCGACGCTCCGTTGCAGCAAGGCCGCCGTAGCGTCTTCGCCCACCGGCGGGTGGCCCCGGTCGGCGCCAGACGTGGTGCGGCAACCATCGCGGGCGGGTCGTTCGCTGCGGCGGGCGCCGCCGTCCCCCGCCTGCCACGCGGGCGATTGGCATACCGGCCATAGTACTGCATCGTAACGTGCCCGCGGTCGGGGATGTGGACCAGCACCCGGGCGAGGAACGCGAGCGCGTCCACGGTCTCCGTGCCCCGCGTTGGCCCCTCCGACGTGTCCGCCCGGTACGTTACCGCTCTGGCGGCTCGGTCGCAGGTGAGCGGCTTCAGCGCGACGGGGTTGCGGGCACAATGCCGTGCGAGGCGCGTCGCAAACGCGCGATCGTCCTCGGACACCCAGACGGCGGAGTGCACGTGGAACCCGGAGTGCGGCCACGTCCGCATCCCGGCGGCCTGCGCATCGTCGAAGAGTTCCAGTTGCACGAACCGCCGCGGCACGGCCCGGCGGAACGCCTCCGTCAACCGCGCCGTGTCGTGTCGTGGCGTGGGCGGGCGAGGTGACACACGTCCCGTTGGGCCGGAAGCCGCCATCGGTCACGAGCAGGTGCAGGTGCTGGTGCTGGTGCGGATGCCAATTGGCCCGCGACCTATGCGTCTGCAGGCACGCCACGATGCAGACGGCGAGGTCGCGCTCGCCCGTTAGTGTGCGGATGGCGGTGGTGACGGTGCGGGCGTACGCTTCCCCACAACCCACCCAATCTCCAGCCGAGTCCGAACACCGCCGCGCGTGGTGATTCTACGCATCGCTACCACCCATGTCGGTGTCGCCGTTGGCCTCGTCCAGGGAGCCACCTCGATCTCCGCTGTCGTGTTCGTGGCCGCGGGGTTCGCTGTGTGTCACACTCTGGGCCTGTGGTTCTTCACGACGGCGCGGTCCTAGCGCGCGTGATGGCGCCGACTACCGGCGGTTGCTGCAGACAGCCGGGCTAGGGTAGCGAGCAGACGGTCACGGCTTATCGGGAAGGGTCGGGACGGCGTGGCCGCCACTCCGCAATTTGTTTGATCGGCTGCAGCACGACCTGACTGCAGGCGTTCGCGAACATCACTCTGAAAGGTCTATGGCGGACGAACTTACGTTGCGTGTCGTGGTGCGCGATCCGCACTCACACGTATTCCTGCGAATGCAGCGCGGACGCTACGAGCTCGTCGCCCCGGTGCGTGCGTCGGCGGAGACGGTGGCGTTTGAGCTTCGCGTGCAGGTGGTGACGCGCGCGGCGGGCACGATCGTACTGAAAGGACCGGAGCTGCAGGGGCCGCCTGCGTAGCGGTTCGTCTATGTGAACGCGGGGCAGTATGCGGGCGCTCCGCCGTCGCCGTGGTCCCGGCGCACCAAAGTCCCGCTCGGCGCAATTACGCAATCACTCATCGACGCAGTGCGCGCGATGCCGGGCGCGGTCCTGCGCGCCGAGATCTCCGGCCGGGCGCGCGATGGAGGTCCAGCAGCGGCCACCGTCCCGCTCTTCCGGTCCGCGATGACGTCATGCATTCCGCATCTGGCTCGTGCGCTGGAGCGCGGGACCGCGACGCCAACAGTCAACTTTGAAGTGCAACACGACGCGCCACGGGAGGTAGCACTCTGCACTTGAACGCGCCCCGATTCGGTGGAGCCTCCATCGCTGTGTGAGCGGCGGAGTCCCTCATGCCCTGTCGTCCCGCCACATATCCGTCGACCAACGCTCGCTACTCGTGGTTGAATGCCGGTACGCCGCACCATCAATCGCTGCCTGAATTCCCAATCGCCACAGCGCGAACGAACCTGGGGAAGTGCAAGTTCAGTCGTACGCAGATACGCATGTCTCCAGAAGAATCGGAGCGATTCATCACCACGTCAGGAGTTCACGTGCTCGCCATGAATCTTGCCGAAAAGCTCGCGACGTTCGACGCGCACTGGCAACCACACGTCGTTGGTCAGTTCAACGGCCACGATCTGCTGGTTGTGAAGGTCAAGGGTGAGTTTGTGTGGCACAGCCACGCAGAGGGCAACGTTTCCACGGCGGAACCGCGTCGAGTTCTGTAGGGCCGGCGTGCGGCGTGACACGCAGATCATCACCGCGCCCGGTATCGGTCTGCGTGTGGCACACATCGAAGGTGTGTTCTACGAATGAAATCAGGTGTAAGGGATCGCCGGCCCGCAGTGCAAGAAGGGCGTATATCTTCGGGCGCGGTTGGTGGCCTCGCGAGCGTCACCCCCACTCGGCCATCACGTCTTCGACCGCGTCCGACGCCGCGAACGTAGCGAGTGGCGCGCCGTGCTCGAGCAGCAACCGCGCAACCGCCACGAAGTCGCCCGACTTGGGCCCTTGCAGCGAGCCATGGCAGCACCAGCCCAACGGTGTGCTCTGGTGATGCGCGTCGGGCAGCGCGATCAGTGCGCGCCCCGCTTCCGTGCCCAGAATGGCGGCGACACACTCGGCCGACCCCTGCCACGCCGCACAGTGCAACGCGGTACCCGAGTCGTGTCCGGGTGTGGCCGGATCGAAGCCAAGCGACAGCATGAGTGCAACGGCCGGCGCATCGGCATCCCATGCGGCGTCGGTGATGGCGCGGCTGTCCTCCGGCGAAAGCGTCGCAACGATATCCGGATGGTCACGCAGCACGGCGCGCGCGCCGTCGGCATCAGCGCGACGACAGGCCAGTCGCAGTCGCTGCACCAGCGTGGCGAACGGCAGCATAGCCGCGAGCGTGTCCTGTTGGCCGAACTGCGCGGCCACGTCCAACGGCCCGCGATGCCGTCCGATGCTCCAAAAATAAATATGAAAACTGCTCGGCGACATTTCGGCGTAGTGTCCGCGCCCGGTCTGTGCCTCGAGCAATGCCGGGTCGCGCTGCACGAGTGCGAGCGCCCGGTCGGTCAGGCCGAGCGCACTGGCCAGCATGACGTCCGCGGTGGCGCCGCGGTCCACGAGATACCGTGCGAGTGCGTAACGACCGGCGTCGCGCGCACCATCGAGCATCCATTCGGCCGCAGTGGCACGATGGTCTTCGTCACGCGCATCGATATCTGCCCCCGCATCGAGCAACAGGTCGATCACGCGCGTGGACCGTGCGAAGTGGAGCGGCGTTTGCCCGTCGCCGCCACGCTCCATCACGCATTGGGGATTGGCTGCGAGCAGGGATTTGAGCAGCTCCGGCTTGTCGAGATGCGCCGCCGCGCATGCATCGGGTGTTGCCCCTGCTGCGAGCAGACGTTCGGCGGCGCGGCCCGTCGCGACGTGCAACGGGTGAAATCCGCCCGCCCACCAGTTGCTGCGCTTGTTCGGATCTGCGCCAAATTCCAGCAGGACATTTACCATGTCGGCATCGTCTGCGCAGGCCACAAGCGCCGGTGCATTGTACGCGAAGAGCGGCGCGTTGATGAGCGGGCGGAACTCCGGATGCTGTGCAAACAGTTCGCGCGCGGTGTTGGCGTCGCGTTGCAGCATGGCGTAGTGCAACCGTTCGTGCGGCGCGCGCGCGGCAGCGATGCGATCGTCTATGTGGCGCTTCAGTGCGCCCCAACTTTCGAAGCCGTACTCGCGCGCGAGCACGAATTGCGCATCGGCGAGCACGATGCGCGGTTTGTCGGGCAGTACGGCACGTATGCGCGCCGTAGCATCGGGGCTGGATGCGGCGAAGGCATGCAGCAGCTCTTTCGCCTGCGACTTTTGCTGCGCGAGATCGACGCGCGCGGGGAGCGCACGTTTGAATGGTGACACCATGGGACGCCTCCTTCGTTGTGGCCGGCGTCCGCACCATCGGCCCGAAGAGGGCGTGTGGAGTCAAGCAACTGCAGGGGTGGGCGCTGCCCTTTCCGCGGACCGGAGGCGCCCCATGGCGCCACGGCTATGATATCGCGAGGCGCGCGATTCGCGCAAGCGACTCGGTCAGCGCTGCACGACTGCTGTCGTCGCCGAGTGAGATCGTGCGCGACCACGTCTCACCCCAGCCCGATGCCGTATGATGCGCGACCTGCAGTTCGGTACCGATGAGACGGACGACCAGAAACCCTTTGGGAATACTGGGAACGTCGGGTGTACGCGGATCGCGGTCTTTCTGCGGCGAAGGGCACATGAACACCGGATGTCCCTCCCACTCGTAGTGATCGTACTCATGTTCGTGGCCGTGGAGGATGAGCACGATGTTGTAACCGTCGATCACGCGCTTGAGATTCGTCAGATCCTCCGGCGTCCACCACTTGTCGAGTCCCCAGCCGCGCAGGCCGTAGTGCCAGACGAGGATCACCGGACGACCGCTGTCACCCACGTTCGCGCGTAAGTCGTTGCGCAAAAAGTCGAGACTGCCGCGCGGATCGTTCCACGGCGCGATCCTGTCGTAGACGGGGCGGTGCTGATTGCCGGGGAAGATGTTGAGATTGACGAGATGCAACGGTCCCCAGTCCCAGGCATAGTGATAGTGACTGTCGTCGAAGTGGAATACATCGCCCAATCGCCGCCTGTTGCGTTCGATATACTCGCGCTGCACGCTACTCAGCGCGCCTTCCGGTTGGCCCGTCGCAATGTCGTGATTCCCAATCAGCTCGAACGTGCGAAAGCGCAGGCGCGCACCGCCATTCGGATCAAAAAATTGCTTGTAGCATTCCCAGTGACGCGGATCATCGACGACATCGACCAGGTCGCCTGCGATAATCACTGCGCGGGGCTCGGCGACGGTCCCGCCAAGCGGGAAAGGTTGGCCCGGCAGCTCGTTGATCACCGTGATCATCTGCTCGGTGCCCGCCGTGCCCCACTTTTCCAGATGAATTTGCGGGTCAGCCATTACGAAAAACGTGAGCTCCGTCGCGCCGCCCGACTGCGCGCGCAGGGTACCGCCGTACGCGCTCAGTCCTCCAATGGCCATGCGCGCGATGGCGTCGCGTCGAGAACAGCTGGTCGGGTCGGAGCGCTGCATGGTTCAGCGTGGAAAGGGGCTGGAAAGTCTCGGGTCTTGGAGAAAGGTCACGTCGGTGAGTGTATTCAGGAAGGCGGCAAGCGCCGTCCGCTCGACTGCCGACAGATTGAGACGCAGCGGCTGCCCGTTACCCGCGCGGAGTCGTGGATCGAGATCCGGGTTGGCGCGCACCCCGGCGTCGTAAAACGCAATGACATCGTTGAGCGTTCGGAAACGCCCGTCGTGCATGTACGGCGCACGCACCGCAACGTTGCGGAGCGACGGTGCCTTGAAACGCCCGCGCCCGGCGCCGGCGTCGGTCTCCGTGGCATCGAGTCCGGTGTTGTGAATATCGTCGCTGATGTGCGCATTCGTGCCGTGGCAGCGTGCGCAACCGGCGCGGCCGTTGAACAGCATCTGCCCGGCGAGTTCTTCGGCGGTAAAGGTCGCCGGAAAGTTTGGCATGCCGTTGGCCGCGAAGGCGCGATCGAACTTCGAGTTCACCGACACCATGCTGCGAACGAACTGTGAGAGTGCGAGTGCCACGCGCTCGGTCGTGATGTCTGCGGTGCCGAATGCCGCACTGAACAGTGCCGCGTAGTACGGGGTGAGCGACAGTTTGGTGCGAAGCTGGTCGAGCGTGAGGCCCATCTCCGTTGCATCCTGCACGGGTTGCAGTACCTGCGCTTCAAGCGTCGCGGCGCGCTCATCCCAGAAAAAACGCCCGCGATCGTAGAAGCGTGCATTGGCCAGCCCCATGCTGTGTCGCCCTGTGCGCGCGCCGGCAAACCCGCGACTCAGCTGCGCGCTGTCGGAAAAGGCGAATTGCTGCTGATGGCATGATGCGCAGGACACGCGGTCGTTTACGGACAGTCGCCGGTCGTAGAAGAGCACGCGGCCAAGTGTGGCACCAGCGTCAGTCGTCGGATTCGTACTGGGGGTGTTGTCGGCAGCGATGGGGCTGGGCGCGTTCGGCGGCGCCTGCGCATAGTGTCGGGGCAGCGGCACGCGAGCGTCCGAGTAGGCCAACAGCGTGACGGGCAGTGTCGGCGTCGTGAGGTCGGAAGCGAAGGTGACGATGACAAAGCTCTGTGAGGCGCTGCTTCCGCTGCTGTCGCGAGCCGTGATGGTGACCGTCGTCATCGCAGGTGCAACCGGAGTACCGGTAATGCGCCCGTTTGTCGCGGTGAAGCCGTTGCTCGACGGCGCGAACGAGACGGCGTAGGCGAGGCCTGTGCGACGCGGATCGGTGAAGGCCGCGCCACTACGCGACGCGTCATACACGAACGGTTCGGACACGACGGCGGCCAGGGACGGATTGGGCGCGGCAACCTGCACGGGGACCGTAGACGCCGGCGTAACGGGCGTGGCGGGAGTGGCGCCTGCTGGCGTATCCGGTGCAGTGCTCTCGCCGCTACAGGCTCCAACGGCTGCGGCACACACGAAGACTATCGGCGCGAGGAGGCGGCGGAGCGTTGGCATGAGCGGAAGACTGAGGGGTCGGGAACAGACGCTGTGTGTCCCTGTAGACACGGCAGGCATCGACCACCCTATCGGACGGAACCGTGCCACCGTCGTTATCGCACGCGTGCGCAGACGAAAAAAAGGGCCCGTACAGTGACGGGCCCCCATAACGAGCGTACGAACGTGCGGGCCGCGGTCCTGCCGGCCTTGTTGCGCTTACGGCGTCTGCAACTCGCCCTTCGCCTGACGCGCGAGCTGGCGCGAAAAGTTCAGACACACGACGATGAGCGCAGCAAAGATAAACGTGAACGCGACGTAGCAGATCGTGGTGACGGTCGGCTCCATGCCACCCTCGGCCGACGGGGTCGAGATCATGATCAGCAATCCGTACAGCGCGAGCAACGGCAGCACCGCTGCGGCAAAGACGAGGCTGAGCAGTTTGTTCGTTCCGGGTGTGATCATCTGTCGTTCGACCGGGGGAGCGCTGAAAGCACGTGGAAGAGCACGTGGACGGGACAGGGCCAACGGATCGGCCCGTATGTTGACCATCAAACTATTCGACTGGCAAGGCAACAGGGAGTGGCAAGCCGCTGTGCGGGCGCCCGGGGCTCAGCTGTCGTACAATTCGACGCCCGCCTCCGTGATCCGGTGAGAGATCAGCGGCAGGGGTGGCTCGGCTTCGTCGCCGATGCGGATGGCTGTGGCGAGGGCAGCCAGTCCAGACTCGACCCCCGACCGATCCCGCGCGAACACGGTTGCCAGCGGTTCGCCGACGCGCACGAAATCGCCGGGCCTCGCGGTGATGACGAACCCAACGGACGCGTCCACGACATCATCTACGCGGGTCCGTCCACCGCCCAGCGCCGTGATGCCGCGCCCCACGGCCCGAGGCTCCACCTGCGCGACGATGCCGTCGCGCGGGGCCACGAACAGCTCGCATTCGGCCGCCTGCGGGAGCAACGACGGATCGTCCACGACGGCGGGATTCCCCCCCTGCGCGGCGATGATCTCCTGAAATTTCCGCGCCGCCTTGCCACTCGAAATCGCGACCTCCATGCGTCGCCGCGCATCGTCCCGATCGGTCACCACGCCACCCAACAACAGCATCTCCGCACCGAGCGCATAGGTCACGGCCATGAGATCAGGCGGCCCGTCGCCACGCAGCGCCATAATGGATTCTTCAACCTCGAGGGCATTGCCGCAGGCGCGGCCGAGTGGCCGATCCATCGCAGTGATCAACGCGACCACCGGACAGCCGTGGTCGGCGCCGAGCCCGATCATCGTTTCCGCGAGCGCCAGTCCGCGCTCCAGTTCCGGAAGAAATGCTCCCGACCCGCGCTTGACGTCGAGCACCAGTCCGGTCAGCCCTTCAGCGAGCTTCTTGGACATGATGCTTGCGCTGATCAGCGGAATGCTCTCCACCGTCGCCGTAGCGTCGCGCAGTGCATAGAGCCGACGATCGGCGGGGGCAATCTCACTCGTTTGTCCGATCAGCGCGCATCCCAGGCGCTCGATCTGCTTCGTCGCGACATCGAGAGACAAGTCGGTGCGGAAACCGGGGATCGATTCGAGCTTGTCAAGCGTACCACCGGTATGTCCAAGTCCCCGCCCCGACATCATAGGCACCGCGACGCCGAGACAGGCCACCAACGGCGCGAGCACGAGGGAGACCTTGTCGCCGACGCCGCCGGTGGAGTGCTTGTCGACACGTCCCATGCGCAGGTGCGTGAGATCGAGCGATGCGCCGGTGTGCAGCATCGCGTCGGTGAGCGCACCGAGTTCGTCGCGATCGAGTCCATTGAAGTAAATGGCCATAGCGAGGGCGGCCATCTGGTAGTCGGGGACGTCGTCGGCGGCATATTGCTTCATCAACATGCGCCATTCAGACGCTTTGATGCGTCCGTTGTCTCGCTTCCGCTCAATCAGGGTGCGTGCCAGCATAGTGGAGCCAACATATCACGCACGGACAGCATCCGCTTGCCGGAAGCTGCCCTGCTGGAGTCCGGAGTGAATCATCGCGCTCGCCGCACACGTTTCGGCACCGTCACTCGCACCGTCTCGATGGTGCAGGTGCTCGCTGTGATCGCGTGCGCCACGGCTGTTCTCGCACCAACGCACGCGCTGCGCGCGCAAACGCAGTCGCGCGCCGCAACCGCCTCTGCCGACTACGTCGCGCTGGGAGATCGCGAAAGCCTGGCACGACGCTCGGCCGCCGCACTCGAGCGCTACGAGCAGGCGATTGCCGTCGACGCGCGTGATTTTTCCGCGCTGTGGAAGGCGTCGCGCGAAGCCGTCGATCTGGGTGAAGTCGAGCGCGATGGCAAACGACGTGACGCGTACAACGCCAAGGCCACCGACTATGCACGGCGCGCCGTAGCGATCATGCCCAACGACGCCGAGGGACATTTTCATCTGGCGCGCGCGCTGGGTCGTACCGCCCTGTCACTGGGTGCGCGTGATCGTGTGAAGTACGCCGGCGACATTCGTACCCACGCCATGCGCGCGCTCGAGCTGCAACCCAGGCATCCTGGCGCCTTGCATGTGATGGGCGTCTGGCACGCGGAAGTCATGCGTCTGGGCAGTATCCAGCGCGCCTTTGCCCGCGCGTTCCTCGGCGGCAAACTGCTGGACAGCGCGAACTGGGCGGACGCGACGCGCTACATGGAGCAGTCCGTCGCGGTGGAGCCCGACCGACTGGTGCATTTGCTCGATCTGGCACGGGTGTATCGCGACAGTAGACGACCGGCACAGGCCCGAGCGACCTATGAAGCGGCGCTCAAGACGCCGGTGTTCGATCCGAATGATGCGGTGTACCGCCGCGATGCCGAAAAGGAACTGCGGGCGCTTCGCTGATCGCGAAACGCCCGCAGTACGATCCGTCGAGCTATCAGTCGACGTGATTCGGTGCGCTCAGGAACGCCAGCTCGAGCGACGGCCTTCCTCGATCAACTCTTCAGCCGCGCTGCGCGCGCGCATGGCTGCCTTGCGGCCGCGGCGCGCGAGCTGCCGAGCCGTGCGCTCTGCGTCTTCAGCAATGTGACCGATCGCCGCACCGCCGCGGTCGGAGAGGCGACGTGCCTTGCGACGCAGCAACCGCCGCGTGTCGTCGCCGCTGGCCGGTGCAAACAATAGCGCGGCACCCGCGCCCAGCAGAGCTCCCACGATCATGCCGACCGCGAAACCTCTGGCATCGTCATTATTCCTGCCCCGTCCGTAGCTCATGCTGCCTCCCGCGCGATGCGCGCTAATTTTCCGACATGATCGACGTCCCATCCAATATTGCCAGCCGAGCCGCTGAATTGCGCAATCAACTGGCGCAAGCGCAGGTCGAGTACTATGTGCTCGACCGACCCTCTCTGTCAGACCACGAATACGACCAACTGTTCCGCGAGTTGCAGGAAATTGAGGCGACTTACGTCACATTGCGCACGGCCGACTCGCCCACACACCGGATCGGTGCGCCGTTGCAGGCGTCGTTCGCTTCGCACCGGCACATGGTGCGGATGATGTCGCTGGACAACGCGTTCGACGATGGAGAGTTGCAGGCGTTCGAGGAGTCGATCGTACGGATCATAGGCGACGGGGTACGCCAGAGCGGCTACACGGTAGAGCTTAAGATTGACGGGGCGGCGGTCGCGCTGACCTACCGGGACGGCGTACTGGAGACCGGAGCGACGCGCGGGGACGGGACGGATGGGGAGAACGTGACGCCCAATATCCGCACCATCAAGGGCATTCCGCTCCGACTGCGTGGGTCGGGCCATCCGTCACTGCTTGAGGTGCGGGGCGAGGTGTACCTCCCCTTTGCCGGCTTCGAGCGCATGAACGAGGCGCGCGTGGCGGCGGGCGAGCCGGTGTTCGTGAACCCGCGCAACGCCGCGGCTGGTTCGCTGCGGCAGCTTGATTCTGCGGTCTCCGCGTCGCGTCCGCTCCATTTCTACGGGTACGCGGTGGTGTTGCCCAACGGCGCCGCGGCGGCTCCCACGCAGTGGGCGCTGCTGGATCAGCTCGCCGAGTGGGGCGTGCCTATCGCGCCGCACCGCCAGCGATGCACGTCCATGAGCGAGGTGACCGCATGGGCGCATACCATCGAACACCAGACCCGCGCCGAGCTCGGCTTTGCGATCGACGGGTGCGTGGTGAAGGTGAACGAGGTGGGATTGCAGGAGGAGTTGGGGGTGCGCAACGATCGCACGCCGCGGTGGGCGATCGCGCGGAAGTTCGCGCCGGACATGGCCGTGACCCGGCTGCTGCGCATCGATGTGAACGTGGGGCGGACGGGGGTGCTGACGCCCTTCGCCGTCCTCGATCCGGTCGAGGTCGGAGGGGCGACGGTGACCTTTGCGTCGCTGCATAACGCCGAACAGATCGCCAAGAAGGATCTGCGGGCGGGTGACTTTGTGCAGGTGGTCCGTGCGGGGGATGTGATTCCGTACGTGCTGGGGCCGCTCCCGGAAAAGCGCGACGGCAGTGAACGCCCGTGGTCCATGCCGGCGCTCTGTCCGCGGTGCCAGACGCCGACCGCGCAGTACGGCGACGATGTAGCGATCTATTGCCCGAATGTGGCCTGTCCGGGGCGACAACTGGAAGGGTTGGTGCACTTCGCCTCCAAAGACGCGCTCGACATTGATGGGCTGTCGTATGCGCGCATCCAGCAGTTGCTGGAGGCCCGGCTGGTGCACGATTTCGCCGACCTGTTCGCCATTGAAGTGTTGTCGCTGGTCGCCCTGGAGCGGTTTGCGCAGAAGAGCGCCGAGAATCTCGTCACGGCGATCGGCGCGGCGCGGCAGCAGCCGTTGTCTCGCCTGTTGTTCGGCCTGGGGATACGCCATGTGGGGGCGCAGGCGGCGCAGCTCCTGGCTCGGCAGTTTGGCACGCTGGATGCCCTGATGGCCGCCACGCCGGAAGAGCTGGGCGCGGTGCGCGGCATTGGGGAGATCATTGCGGCGTCGGTGGCCTCCTATTTTGCCGATCCCTCGTCGCGGGCGCTGATTGAGCGGTTGCGTGAGCGCGGGCTGACGCTGAGTGAACCGAACGCGGTGACCTCCGGCGGCGCATTGACGGGTGCCACGGTGGTGCTGACCGGCAGCCTGCCGACCCTGTCGCGCGGCGAGGCGACAGCGCTTGTGGAGGCGGCGGGCGGTCGGGTCACCAGCGGCGTGTCCAAGAAGACCACCTTTGTGGTGGCAGGAGAGGAGGCCGGCAGCAAGCTGGACAAGGCCACGGATCTCGGCGTGGAGGTCATCGACGAGGCTGAACTGTTACGCCGCGTGCAGAGCGATCTGCCAGCGGGGCCCTCGCATGCGGAATGACAGCCGTCACGCCGACCGGCGGCGACGACTTGACGTGACGTGCTCGCTGGGCGAGCGTCTCAGATACACATGAGCTCTCTGTTGCCTTTCCTCACGACGCGCACCGTGGCGATGCCGGTGGAGTTCCTCACCGCGCTCCACGGCTCCGTCGGCGACGCGCAGCCCGCGCTGTCAGCCGACGCCATTCGCGATGCCGGCTACCATGCCGGCAGCGCGCTCTACGACAGTTTTGCCACGTGGCTTTCGTACCGCGGCGAATACGGTCCGGAGACGCTGGAGAACTCCCGTTTTTCCGCGCTGGTCAGCGAGTACTTTGCCGCCGCCGGGTGGGGCGAGATCGTCCTCAGCTCCATCAGCGACGCCGTCGTCGCGCTCGACGCGAACCAGTGGAGCGAGGCGGAAGGTGCCAACGGCGGCTGCCTCGTGTCCACAGGCATGTTCTCGGGGTTCTTCGGCCGACTGGCGGAGGCGCCGATCGCGGTGCTCGAGGTTGAATGCCGAGCCCATGGCGACGCGCGGTGCCGTTTCCTGTTGGGCTCGGGCGATGTGCTGGGCTATGTCCACGAGGCGATGAGCCGCGGGACTCACTACGAAGCCGCTGCCGCCTCGGCGTAAGACCGATCGCCGGCGCCGACGCGACGCCGGCCAATCACCGCGCGATCAGTACACGCTCAGTCGTTGCCGGGAAGCATTCCTGCGTACTTGGGGTTCGGGCGCAGATCATTGTCGATGAGTATCTCGCGATCCCATGGCAGCACGATATTGGCTTCGGTCGCCAGCGCGTGAAAATCGGGCTCAAAGCTACCGGTGCGGAATGAGACCGCCGTTTGCACTTCGTTCGCGCCGGCGTTGATGATCGCGGCGACGGCCAGCCGCATCGTGTCGCCCGACCCGCAGGTTTCGTCGACAACGAGCGCGCGCTTTCCGCGCACTTCGGCCGGAGCGGCGCCAAAAACGGCGGGTGTGGCGCGCACCCGTTCGGCGCTGTAGCGACGCGACACGAGGATCGAGTGGAACGGCAGGTCGAGGATTGCGGCGACCGCGGCGCCGGGCACCACGCCGGCCGTTGCGACGCCGATCACAATCTCCGGATTCCACACCCTCGCGACCTTGAGCGCCAGGGCGCGTGAGAGTTCGCCGAAGAGGGGCCAGTCGATGATCAACACGCCCTTGGACAGATCTGGTGCGTACGGCGGTCGCGAAGACATGCACGGCTCCGGTCGAAGGTCTGTGCGGAGTGTAGCGACGAACGCCACACGAAGCCAGCGCGGGCGACTTGTTGCG
>JBBQSM010000093.1:0-18370 GCA_038234895.1 Gemmatimonadales bacterium | reverse complement strand
CAGCGGCGCCGTCCCCGCACGCATGCCGTTGAGCTTGAGCATGTACGCGGTCACGTCGGCATACTCGTCACGCGACAGCGAGCCCGGCGCGGAGTCGGGCATGGTGCTGCGAATCAGGTCGTACAGGTCGAAGGCCGTGCGCCCGTTCCAGTTGAGCCGGAAGTCGGCCGACGACATATCCTTGCGCGTGTGGCACTGCAGACAGACGCGCGTGAACACCTCGTCACCGCGCACCGCCTGCTCCGGGCTGTAGACCCCAGAGTCGGTGACCGCGGTCGCCTCCTGCGCCTCGGCGTATGGCGCGACCGCCGTCACGAGTGCAGTGAGGCAGAGCACAACAGCAGCGGCCATCGCACCGGCGCGCGCGCGGGATCGAATTCCGACGGTTCTTGGCGACGTGAGCGACATGGCGGCCAATCTCCGCAAGCGCACCCCGGATTGCAACTGTCGGGGCATCATCACATCTTCGGCGCAACCCTTCAGCCCGTCGACGCAATGCCGGATGACTTAAACCCGTTCCTGAGCGCGGACCTCGACACCGAGTCGATCCCGCGCCGCGATTTCCTCCGCATGGCCGGTGTCGGCGCCAGCGCGCTGCTGGCAACGGGGTGCGCCACCGTCCCTTCGGCGCAGGTCCGGGGACTGGACCCCAAGGCGAGCGGCGGCAAAGGCGTGGGGCATGTGGTCGTCATCGGCGCAGGGGCGTGGGGCGGCTGGACCGCCTACCATTTGCGCAAGCGGGGGGCCAAGGTCACCCTCATCGATGCGTATGGCGCAGGCAACTCGCGTTCCACTAGCGGCGACGAATCCCGCGGCATCCGCTCCTCATACGGCGACCGCACGGTCGGCGAATTGTGGACGCCCTGGGCACGCGAAGCGATCCGGCGCTGGGGCGCGTTCGACGCAGAATGGGGCTCGGAATTCGGCACCAAGTTCTATCACGAAACGGGTGACATCATCATGCGCGAAAAGGACGAACCGTTCCTCAAGCGCACGCTCGAACTGTGGAAGGCCAACAACGTCGCCCACGAAGTCCTCACCGGTGACGAGGTGCGCAAGCGCTGGCCGGTCATCAACGCGGACGACACCACGATCGCGATCTACGAGCCCGATGCCGGTGTCGCGCGGGCTCGCGCCTCCACGCAGGCCGTCGCCGCCGTGGGCGTGAAGATGGGCGTCAAGTTCATTCAATCGCGAGCCACGCTGCGCCCGATCGTGAACAGCAATCTCGACGGCGTGCAACTCGAAGACGGCTCGATCATTCGCGGTGATTCGTACGTCTTTGCCTGCGGACCCTGGCTGCGCAAACTGTTCCCCGCGCTCATGGAAAACCGCATGCGCATCCCACTCGGCTATGTCTGCTACTTCGGCACGCCGGTGGGCGATTCGCGTTTCACCTATCCCAATCTTCCCAGCTACAACTTTCCCGGCGTGACCGGATGGGCCGCGCTTCCCACCGACAGTCGCGGATTTCGCGTGCGCGGTGGCATTGCAGCGCCTCAACCCGTGGAAACCCCAGAGCAGAAAGCCGAGCGGGAGGCCCGGGCCAAGGCTGCACCTCCACCACCACCGCCGGATCCGCTGCAGAATGACCCCGACACCAGCACGCGCTGGGCCGCTCCCGATCGCATCGAGGGGATGCGGCGCTTCGTGCAACGTCGGTTTCCGCTGCTGGCTGACGCACCGCTGCTGGAAACGCGCTGCTGCCACTACGAGTCGAGCATTAACCGTGACTTCATCGTGGACCATGTACCCGACACGAGGAACGCGTGGATCGCCGGCGTCGGGCAGTCCGAAGGCTTCAAGTTCGGCCCAGTTATCGGCGAGTACATTGCGCAGCGCGTGCTCGGCATCGACGGCGATCCAAAGCTGATCAAGGCCTTCGCGCTGCCAACCGATGAGTACGAGGTGCCGCGCGCTCCCGGCGACGAGGACGAGCTGTTCTGATCAGGTGACGGCGTATTCGTTTTTTGTCGCCAGCGATTCGTCGTACCGTTCACGCACCCCAGCGCGTTCACTTCGCACATCGACAACAGGTCGCCGTTTACCGGAACCTTGAAGACGCAGTGGGCGAGGCGTTCGCGGCCCAATGGTGAGTCGATTTCGTCGCGACTCATGAAGTGGTGGCTGACGATCACCAATGGCGTCACGCGCGCCGCGCCGCGCCACAACGGCCTCGCACCGCGCAACGCACTGCGCAACGCACTGCGCAACGCACTGCCCTGACCCACGCGCCGCAGCCAGTGGCGTGCAAAGGTCGGGAGAATGCCCGCGAAGAAACGGGGGGCCGACCGCAACAAGCCCAAAGCGCGCAGCCGCATCGCGCGCGGGTCGTCGAGACGAAACGAGACACCGCCAAAGCGCGACAGGAATCCGTCCACCGCGCGTACATCCAAATCGCTCGCGCCATCGCGCAGTGCGTGGAACGTGGGCGACGTGCCGCGCGACGCGACGACAAAGCCGTTGACCATGCGGTTGCACGACTGGTGACCGAACCAGACGCCCATCTGCTGTGTGTGCGCCGAGCCGCCGGGCACATCGAGTCCGTCCGCGATGCGGTCCCACAGGGCGTCCACGGTCACCCCGCCACCGAAGCCGGTTTCCGTGCCCCCCACCTGCGCGATCGGCTGAAAGCTTATCAGCCGGAACGCGTCGGCGTTGTGCGTCAGCCAGCGCACTACATCCGGCACGCCGTCGAGGTTCTCGCGCGTCACCGTCATGGTCGTGGCTACGCGCAGCGTGCGGCCGGTCCGTTGTTGCGCCGCACGAATGATCTCCGCGACCTCGGCCCGCAGCGGATTCAGCGCCTCCTCCGAACGCGCGCGTCGGTAGGCGTCCCCCACACGGCCACGCTGGGTCG
Source organism: Gemmatimonadales bacterium (assembly GCA_038234895.1). Lineage (GTDB taxonomy): Bacteria > Gemmatimonadota > Gemmatimonadetes > Gemmatimonadales > Gemmatimonadaceae > Gemmatimonas. Next base: position 15,510 of record JBBQSM010000093.1, on the reverse strand, counting down.
TGTCCACATGAATGCTCAGCTCGAGCAGGCCGCCCTCGACCATCAGTCGCGCGAGCAGGTCGGGGCGACGCCGGAACGAATCGCCGTGGGTCATCAGCATGGGAATGAGCCCGAGCGACTGCGCGTACTGCAACAGTTCGATCAATTCCTCGGCGGGGCGCAGCGTGACTTCACCGTCGGTGAGCTGAATGTTGCCCGCATGGCCGAGCGTGGGACGCAGCGCGCGCATCTGCGTCTTGATTGCCTTGACCGATTCCGCTGGTACCGTGTTCGCCTCGGCATTCAGATAGCAGCCGCCGCAGGCGAAGTCGCACCGCGGCATCGCCCCGATCGTCGCGCCGCAGCCGTTGCCTTGCCGGCCAAACATCTGCTGCGGTACACGCATCGCGGGATCGAGCGATTCCCAATTCGCCGCGAGCAACCGCCGGGCCTCGTCACCAACGGGACGTCGAACGATGTGCACCAGATCGCTGAGCGTGGCGCGCGGCAGCGTATGCACAGCGCTACTTCGGCTTGCGATTTCGCGCCGCATTCGCCTGACTGTTGAGCGACCAGTCGTAGTCCGTCACACGCACGCTGAACGTGCCGCTGTTCAGCAGGTCGCGCTCCGGGCCGGCCGGAAAGTATTTCGCCATGAATTTGCCCACCGACGCGTTCGACCCGCCGAAATCCTTGATATAGTCGCGGAACTCCACGAAAATCGGACTCACGTACACCGTGCGCGCCGCGACATCCACGCGATTCTTGGTCGGCGAGCGCAACAGAAACTCCCGCGCCTGCTCGTCCAGCTGTACGTCGAGACGTGCCGCCGTGAACGCTTCGCTGCGAAGCGGCGGACATCCCATCGCCGCGCACACGAGCGCAAAATGGATGCGCGGCTCTTTGAAGCGTACCCTTATAATGTCCTGCTCGATCTCATCCAGTCCGTACGTTTTTCCACCGACCTTCGCGAACTTTTCGGTCCATGGACCGTACGCCTTCACGAAGCCGAAACTCTTGTTGATGTTGCGGATGGATTGGCGTTCGTTCTTGACGTTGATGAGGTGGATGGTGTACGCGTTGTAGGCGTTGATCCAGAACGCCAACTGTTCCGGAGTGGACCAGCCGCTCGACGGATCGGCGGCGGCGAGTGATCCGAGATAGCGCGTGAATTCCGGCGACTTGGCGAAGGCATCGTAGTCGACCATGCCGCGCGCCACATGCGCACGCAGCAGCGCATCGAACGCACCATGATCGAACTCGACGGGCGCGCGCTGCGCCGCGGCAACGGCAGGGAGGACAGCACCCACCACCCCGCCAGCCAGCAGCAGTCGCACGCCGCACGCGCGGAGCCACCCGAACATGCGCGTGGCAAAATGCGGACGATGGGGCGCAACATGAGGGCTGGAAGTCGTCATGGCATGAATCGGGCAAGAGAAGGCGTGACGTAGGAACTACGCCATTCGAACGAAAATGGATCTGCAAGACTATCTCCGACAAGGATTTCTGGTTCCGACCTTGGATCCGCCGCGACCGGCCCTCACATTCAGCGGAACCATGCCCCAACCAACCACGTCTACTGAGCGGGAACGCTCCTCCGGCACACCTCCACCCGCCGCCGACGCACCCATGGCCCCATCCACGTCCTCGGTGTGGCGAACGGTCGCGCTCGTACTTGCCGTCGGCGTTGTGCTCGTTGTGCTTGGGCGCTGGGGTGCACGCTACGTACCGGATTTTGTGGAATGGGTGCGCGGACTCGGTGCCATGGGCCCGCTGGTCTTCATCGGCGGCTACATCCTGGCCGCAGTCGCGGGCGTACCCGGCTCGTTGCTCACGCTGGCCGCTGGCGCCATCTTCGGTCTCGCATTCGGCGTGCTGTACGTGTTCATCGGGGCAACGCTCGGTGCGTCTGCGGCGTTCCTCGTATCACGCTACGTCGCGCGCACACAGATCGAACAGCGCGTCGCGGGTAATGCGAAGTTTCAGTCACTCGATCGTGCCATCGCAGCGGATGGCCGCAAGATCGTCTTTCTCTTGCGGCTCTCGCCGGTTTTTCCGTTTTCGTTGCTCAACTACGCACTGGGACTCTCGCAGGTTCGCTTTCTCGACTACGTGGTGGCCTCCATTGGTATGCTGCCGGGAACCGTGCTCTATGTCTACTATGGCAAGCTGGCAGGAGATGTCGCCGCCGTGGCCGCTGGCGGTGCACCGGAGCGCGGGACCGCGTACTACGTGGTGCTGGTCGTCGGCCTCGTCGCCACGATCGCCGTGACCACCATTGTCACACGCGTTGCGCGGCGAAGCTTGCGCGCCACGGAGATTGCCGCATGACGGCCGCAACGCCCCCGCACTCCGGCGCTCAGCGCCCTTCACTGCTCGCGCGCGACACAGACGACGCACGACTGCTGGCGCAGGTGCACCCCGCTGACTGGAAAAATCCCACGCCGGCGTCGCGCTATCACCTCGTCGTCATCGGGGCAGGCACCGGCGGTCTCGTGACAGCTGCCGCAGCGGCCGGACTTGGCGCGCGGGTCGCACTCGTCGAACGGCACCTCATGGGCGGCGACTGTCTCAACGTAGGTTGCGTGCCGTCCAAGGCCGTTATTCGTGCGTCGCGTGCATGGCAGAACGCTCGCAGCGGCGCGTCCCGTTTTGGCGCCCCGCCAGCACACGGCGATGGTGACTTCTCCACCGTGATGACGCGTATGCGCCGCATGCGTGCCGACCTCTCCCCAATCGACAGTGCCGCGCGATTCCGCGACCTCGGCATCGATGTCTTTCTCGGTGACGCCACCTTCGACGGGCCCGACGCGGTAACGGTGGCCGGCGCGACGCTCGCGTTTCGTCGAGCCGTGATCGCCACCGGCGCGCGCGCCGCCGTACCGCCCATTCCGGGACTCGCCGACGCGCCGTATTTCACCAACGACAGTATTTTCACGCTCACCGAACGACCCGCGCATCTCGTCATCCTTGGCGCGGGACCGATCGGCTGCGAACTGGCGCAGGCATTCGCGCGACTGGGCACGCGCGTGACACTGTTGGACAAGGCGACGCAGATTATGCCGCGCGAAACCGCCGACGCCTCGACGATCGTCGCGGACGTCATGCGACACGAGGGCGTGGAGATCCTCCTCGGCGTCGACATCGCGCGGGTCTCGCACGCGAACGGCTCCACCACGGTGCACGTAGTGCGTGACGGGCGGGCGCAGGAGATCGATTGCGACACGTTGCTCGTCGCCACCGGACGAACGCCGAATGTGCACGGATTGCAGCTCGAGCGCGCCAATGTCGCGTTCGACGAGCGCACGGGTGTCACAGTCGACGATCGCTTGCGCACCACCAATTCCAGCATCTATGCGGTCGGTGACGTGTGCTCCGTGCTGCAGTTCACGCACGCGGCGGACTTTCAGGCGCGACTCGTGGTGCAGAATGCGTTGTTTTTCGGACGCGGCAAGGCGAGTGATCTGATCACGCCGCGCGTGACGTACACGAGTCCGGAAGTGGCCAGCATCGGTGAATCCGAGGAGACGGCCGCCATGAAAGGCATTGCGGTGGACGTGGTTACCGTCCCCCTGCATGAGGTCGATCGCGCGCGACTGGACGACGAGACCGAGGGCTTCTGCCGTATCGTGCTGACGCGTGGCTCCGACCAGATTCTCGGTGCGACCATCGTGGCCGAACATGCCGGTGAAAACATCGGCGAGGTGGTGCTGGCCATGACGGCCAAACTTGGACTCGGCATGATCGGCAAAACCATGCATCCGTATCCCACGCAGGGAGAAATGCTGCGAAAAGCTGCTGATGCGTGGCGTCGTCGCAAGCTCACACCATTTGTAAAATCGCTCTTCGCCAGCTACTTCCGTTTCATCCGGTGAGCACCGCGTGACCGGAGCGCGCCGTCTCCTGCTCATCGGCGGTGGACACGCGCACCTCGAAGTGTTGCGCGCCGCAGGGCAGCAGCCGTTCGAGGGAGAGCTTTCCCTGATTTCGCCGTCCCCCATACAGCTCTATTCGGGAATGATGCCCGGGCAGCTTCGCGAAGCGTGGCCCGAGTCCGCCCTGTCTGTCGATCTGCCAACGCTCTGCCAAGCGGCGGGCGCACGGTTTATCGAGGCGACCGCGACCCGCGTACACGCCGACGCGACGTCCGTTCGCGTCGACACGAGTGAGGGCGAGTACACCGGGTCGCACGCCTCGCTGGACATCGGTGCGTCGGCGTCGGGGTTGGCGCTCCCCGGCGTACGAACGCATGCGTACACACCGAAACCGCTGTCGGCGTGGCGTGCCTTGCTGGCGCGTGCCAATGAGCTGGCGCAGCAGGACAATACGGCGATCGAATGCTGTGTCGTCGGCGGGGGCGCGGCAGGCGTCGAGATCGCCATCGCACTGGCCACAAGACTGCACAGAGACCGGCGAGCTGTCTCCGTGACGATCGTCTCGGCAACAACGCACGTCCCTTCCGGGTTTAGCGCTGCAGCCAGCCCACGTCTCGCTCGCGCACTCGCGCCCGTGTTCGCACGGCATGGCATCCGCATTCTGGCAGGCGCCGATGTACGTGCGGTCACCGAGTGCGCGGTTGAACTTGGCGACGGCCGCCAGCTCCGATCCGACATGACGGTCTGGGCCACCGGCGCCAGCGCACCGGCGCTCATTCGCGATTCCGCGTTGCCCACCGACGCCGCCGGTTATCTCGACGTCGATCGCACGCTGCGTGCGACGACGGGTGTGCCACTCTGGGGGGCCGGCGATTGCATCTCCATCGCGAACGCTCCCTGGATGTCCAAGTCCGGCGTCTACGCCGTGCGTGCGGCACCCATCCTCGCACATAACCTGCGCGCGGCGATGGCATCGAATCCTGCCGATGCGCGTCCATTCAATCCGCAACGCCACACCATGTTCATCCTCGACACCGCCGACGGAGCGGCGCTCCTGACCTGGCGTGGACTGGTGGTACACGCACGGTGGGCGCAGCGATTGAAGCGATCGATCGACGAACGCTTCGTTGCACGCTATCAGCGATAGCCAGCCGCCTGCAATTCGAACAGCTCCGCATACCGCCCGCGCTGTGCCAGCAGCTCCTCATGCGTCCCTGACGACTCGACGCGACCGTGTTCGAGCACCAGGATGCGATCCGCCATGCGCACGCTGGAAAACCGATGCGAGATCAGCACGCCGGTCTTCCCTTCGCTGAGCTCCTTGAACCGCTGGAACACCTCGAACTCCGCGCGCGCATCGAGTGCGGCCGTGGGTTCGTCGAGAATGAGCAGCTGCGCTTCGCGCATGTACGCGCGTGCGATCGCCACCTTTTGCCATTCGCCCCCTGAGAGATCCACCCCGGTGCGAAAGCGCTTGCCGATCTGCTGATCGTATCCTTTGGGCAACTTGGCGATCACGCCGCTCGCCAGACTCCGCTCCGCCGATTCCACAATCCGCGCCTGATCGTCGCGCGCGTCGATGCGCCCCACTGCGATGTTCTCGCCGGCGGTCATGTTGTAGCGCACGAAGTCCTGAAATATCACGCCGATATTCGCTCGCAATTGGTCCAGATCGTACTCGCGCAGATCGTGCCCATCCAGCAGGATGCGCCCCTCCACCGGATCGTACAGGCGCGCCAACAGCTTGACGAGCGTGGTCTTCCCTGCGCCATTCTCGCCCACCAGCGCCAGCACCTCCCCCGCGTGCAGCGTGAAGTCGAGATGGCGCACGGCCCAACGGTCCGCGTCGGGATATTTGAATCCGACATTCTCGAACACCAGTCCGGTCCGGATCGGCATCGGGAACGGTCGCGCATTGGGCTTCGACGTGATGCCGGGCGCAATCGTGAAGAACGAGAACAGATCGTCGAGATACAATGCCTGACTCGCCGTCTGTGTAAAACCGATGAGCAATCCTTCGAACAGACCGCGCAACCGTCGGAACGAGCCGGCAAGAAACGTCAGATCGCCGATCGTGAATTGCCCCGCAACGGTTCGCCACACGATCACCGCATACGCCACGTAGTAACCACCGGTCCCAAGCGCCGTCAGCGCGCCCCCCCAACTCGCACGCTTGATCGCCAGTCGGCGGTTGGCGGCGTAAAAATCGTTCGCCAACCGTCGATACCGATCGATCAGGAACGCGTTGAGTCCGAAGATTTTCACCTCTTTCGCCGACTCCACGCTCGCGCCGAGCATGCGCACGTAGTCCAGTTCGCGCCGGTCTGCGGTGCGAGAGTAGGCCAGCGCGTAGCTCTTCTCGTTGAAGTACGCCTCGCCAAGAAATGCCGGAATCAGTGCGACGAGCAGCAGCGCAATAAGCCATGGTGCAATGACCACCATACCCGCCGCAAAACTGGCAATCGTGATCAGATCCTGCACCTGCCCGAAGAGCTGACTCATCAGCGACATGCGCCCGGACGCCTGACGCCGCGCGCGCTCGAGCTTGTCCTGCTGCTCGCTGTCTTCGAAGTCTTCAAGGTCGAGCGTGGCCGCGTGCTCCATGAGCCGTATGCTCGTCGCATTCGAAAACTGTTCCGAAAGCAGCGAATCAAACAGTGACACGAATCGACCGAGCACATCGGAGAGGACCGCGAGTGCAAACTCGGCCGCAAGCAGCCAGAGCATGCGATGCGAGGCCGCGTCGGCGATCCATTGCCGCACATCCAGCGTCGAAGACGCGCGCGGCGCATGCGCCATGACCTCGTCGATGATCAGCTTGCCCACGTAGAGCGTGAGCACCGGCAACACCGCGCGCACTAACCGCAGCAGCAATGTGCCGAGTGTCAGTGACCTGCTCGTTTGCCAGATGAGCAAGAGAAACGGCGGAATGTTGCGGATGGCGCCCAGCCGCTCGCGCAACGACCGCGTGGGCGGCGTAGAGCCCGGCCCGGTGCCACGGCCGCTGCCTCCACCGCCCCCACCCCGTTCACCGCCGAAGCCACCCCCCGGCGACGGTCCGCCCGATCTGTCGATTCGCGCCATCTCGAACGCTACCGACGCGCACGGCAAAGCGCCCGGCTACACCTCGATCGCAGCCACGCCGCAAAACGTCTGGGCCGATGCGCGCGTGAGGTAGGTCAGCACGTCGGCGGCGGTGTAGTACTCCCGGCCGTCCAGAAACTTCGACAGATGCTTCACATCATCGCCGCTGGTCACGATCGCCGGCTCGACGGTCCCGTCGTCGCGCAACTGCGGCGCGCCGATGCAGGCGCAGAGTGCATTGCAGAGGCACTGCCGATCGATCGTATCCTCCATCGCACCGCCCTTGGCGAGGTACTGCTCCACCGGCTCCGCCGCGCAGCGGTATGCGATCGTACCGTCATCGCGCCGCACCGCTTCGCGAAGATAGCCCAGATCACACAACCGCTCACGGGCAGGCAATGACGTCTCACCGGTCGTTGTCACGATCTTGAACGGATAGCCGGTGGGCGAGGCGCGGACATCGGTGCGCACGTGCACGCGATCGTCCACCGCGGCGTTCGTGACCTCGCGCTTGATCTCCGGCGTGAACCCCGACTCCTCGCAAAAGGCGAAGAGCGTGCCAACCTGAATGCCGGCCGCACCCTGCGCCACGGCATCGCGCAACGCGTCGGGACTGCCTGAGCCACCGGCCAACCAGAATGGCACGCCGATGTCGCGCATCACCGCGAGGTCCACGATGTCCCGCTCTCCGTAGATCGGTTCTCCCGTCTCGTCCACCTTGAGCGCGCCGCGCGGGGGCGCGTTGTGTCCGCCCGCCGTCGGTCCCTCCACGATGAACCCATCCACGCGCCCGTTCGACTTGCGCGCCAGCGTCTGCGCCAGCGAACCCGCCGACACAATCGGGAAGAAGAGCGGTCGGTGCAGCGGCGCTTCGGCCTGCGGGTATACTGCCCGCGGCTCAAACGACAGCACGGCGCTTTCGCCCGCGGGCTGCCCGATCACATCGAATCTGATGGACGTGGCGGCATGTTCAGCCAAGGCATCGAGCGCGCCGGGAATCTCGCGGGGGATGCCGGCACCCATCAGCACCACATCCACGCCGGCCAGCATGGCGCCGTAGAGCGTCGGGAGTGTGGGCATCTGGATCTTGGAGAGCAGGTTGATCCCCACCATGCCGTCGTGCCCTTCCTTGGCCAACGTGACCTCGACGAACGCGGCCAACATGGTGATCTGCTGCCGACGCACCGATGCCTGCTGCCGATACAGCGGCAACAGCCGGTAGGCCTGTTCGGGCGCACGACCATCGGCACGGAAATAGTCCGCCAGCACCGATGCCGTCACCTCCGGCAGCGGAAACCGCGCCATCGCTCGTCGGATGTCGCCAGTCGGGTCGCCATCCTGCAGCCGACGTACGAGCACCGTGTCGAGCGCGGTGCCCGACACGACGCCGAGCTGCCCGTGACGCGACACGGCACGTGCCAGGTTCCAATTGGAGACGGCGATTCCCATGCCGCCTTGTATGATTCGTGGAAGACGCGCAGGAACTGACATAAAACCTCACGATCTGTGTTCGGCGATGCGTGCGTCCACCGACGGGGACGCGAGGAGACTATTCGCCCCTCGCGCCTGACGTAATTCGCGTTCTCCTTACAACGCTGTACGGGATGTGCTGTCATGACCGCTTTGCTCACCGTACGCGCTGGGCCGCAGGCGATCGCACTCATTCGGGAGCGCGGTCTCCGCGCCGACGACGTGGATGTACTACCCGGCGCCTCGGGCGGGGCGAAGTGGCTCGTGCTGGCCGGCATCGACCGTTTTCTCTTCGGCGAGTTTCTGCAGGCACCCCGCACCCGCCCGCTGCATTGCATTGGCTCGTCGATCGGTGCGTGGCGCATGGCCTGCCTCGCCCAGCGCGATCCGATCGCCGCGCTCGCACGCGGACACGACGCCTACATCTACGAGCAGTCGTATACGCCAAAGCCGTCGGTGCGCGAAGTGACCGAGGTGCTCACGCGTGTGTTCGAGCGACTGCTGCCACAGGACGCCGTCGCTGACATTCTGTCGCATCCGTTCGTACGCCTGCACGTCATCACCGCCGAAGGACGCGGACTCGCGGCGAGTGAACGAAAGCTCGTGCTCGCCGTCACGCTGGCCATCGCGGCCGCGGCGAATGTGGTCAGCCGCAAAGCGCTCGCCCTGCAACTCCGCCGCTCCATCTTTCACTCCGCGGGCGACGATACGCCGTTCGGCACACTCGCCGATTTTCCCACCGCACATCGCCCACTCACGCTCGAGAATGCACGCGCGGCGCTACTCGCCTCAGGGTCCATTCCGCTGCTGCTCGAAGGCGTGCTGATTCCGGAAACGCCGGACGCGGTGTACTGGGACGGCGGGGTGATCGACTATCACCTCGACATCGACTTTGGTCCCGGCCACGGCTTGGTGCTCTATCCGCACTTCTATTCCCACGTTGTACCGGGTTGGTTCGACAAGGCACTCCGCTGGCGCCGGGCCCGGGAACAGAACTTCCTGCGCACGCTCCTCATCGCCCCATCCGATGCATTCGTCGCGTCCCTGCCCGGCGGCCGCATCCCCGACCGGCGCGACTTCACCACGCTCCCCGACGCAGAACGCATCAAACGCTGGGAGATCGTGCGCGCGCGCAGTGAAGAGTTGGGTGACGAACTGCGCGAACTGATCACCAGCGGACGCATCGCGGATGTCTTGCAACCGTGGACACCGGGATAAGCCGTCAGGCTGCTGATCCCGCGGGTATTTTTCGCGGTGCCCGCCCAGCTCCCCGTCCGTGAAACCCTCGGTAATTCTCTGCGTGATGCCATGATAACGACCGTACGCACTGTCACCACGACGCCCTTTGCCGATCAGCGTCCCGGCACGTCTGGATTACGCAAGCGCACCGTCGTATTTCAGACGCCGCACTACCTCGAGAACTTCGTGCAATCGCTGCTCGACGTCGCGGCGCTCCCCGCCGACGCCGCACTCGTGGTCGGCGGCGACGGGCGTTTTCTGAACAGCGACGCGATTCAGACGATTCTCCGCATCGCTGCGGCCAACGGCATCACGCACGCCATCGTCGGGCAGTTCGGCTGGCTCTCCACGCCGGCCGCATCGCATCTCATCCGGCAACGAGGCGCGGGAGGCATCATTCTCTCCGCCAGCCACAATCCGGGCGGTCCCGATGGTGACTTCGGTATCAAGTACAACGCGGACAACGGCGGTCCCGCCCCCGAATCGTTCACGAATGCCGTCGCGGCGCGCGCCGCGGCACTCACCAGCTATCGCATCGCCGATCTCCCGTTCGTCGCACTCGACCGCATCGGCACGCAGCAGGTGGGATCGTTGCATGTCGAGATCGTCGATCCGGTAGCGGCGTACGCCACGCTGATGGAATCGCTCTTCGATTTCGCGGCCATCCGCGCGCTCATCGCCGGCGGATTCACGCTGCGTTTCGATGCGATGCACGCCATCACCGGTCCCTACGCGCGCGAGATTCTCGAGCGGCGACTTGGCGCGCGCGCCGGCACGGTCATCAACGGCACGCCACTCACCGATTTCGGCGGCGGACACCCCGATCCGAACCTCACGTACGCGCACGATCTCGTCGACGAACTCTTCGGCGACGCCGCCCCCGACTTCGGCGCCGCCAGCGATGGCGACGGCGACCGCAACATGGTGCTCGGCCGCCGGTTCTTCGTCACGCCGTCGGACAGTCTTGCGCTGCTCGCCGCCAACGCCACACTGGTGCCTGGCTACGCGCGCGGGCTCGCGGGGGTCGCGCGCTCCATGCCCACCAGCCAGGCCGTCGATCATGTCGCGCACGCGCTGGGCATCGCCTGCTTCGAGACGCCCACCGGCTGGAAGTTCTTTGGCAATCTGCTCGACGCCGGCCGCATCACGCTCTGCGGCGAAGAGAGCTTCGGTACCGGTTCCGATCACGTGCGCGAAAAGGACGGCCTGTGGGCGGTGCTCTTCTGGCTCAACATCGTTGCCGCACGCCAGCAGTCGGTCGAACAGATTGTGCGAGACCACTGGGCCCGCTTCGGACGCAACTACTACACACGCTACGACTACGAAGAAATACCGTCCGATGCGGCCAATGCGCTGTTCTCGCGCCTGCGCGAACTGCTGCCATCGCTCGCCGGAGCGTCGCTCGCCGAGCGCACTGTGGATGCAGCAGACGACTTTGCGTATCTCGATCCCGTCGACGGCTCCAGCAGTGCACAGCAAGGACTGCGCATCTGCTTCACCGACGGCGCACGCATCATCTATCGGCTGTCCGGTACCGGCACGGCCGGCGCGACGTTGCGCATCTACGTGGAAGCCTACGAAGCGCGCCCCGATCACCTTGACCACGACGTGCAGGATGTCCTCCGCCCGCTCGTGAACGCGGCACTCGCGCTGTGCGAACTGCAGGAGCGCACGGGGCGCACGGCGCCAACGGTGATCACATGAGATGGCCTCAGGCCGGCGACGCAACGTCTAGTTAACGCCTACGTAACGCGTGCGTTCGTGAACAACACAGTGCAGCAGTACCTGGCGTTCCGGCGGGCACTCCCCAAGCGCCCGCCGGTCGAGCAGCTCCGCGTACGCGTCCGCGGGCTCGAGTTCGCCGTCTACCGTACCCCCCACGTAACCGGCGCGCTCCCCCTGCTCTGTATCAACGGGGGCCTGCTCTTTGGCCACGACCTGCTCTGGCCCGCCCTCGCACCGCTCGCCGCCACCCGGCAACTGATCTTCTACGACCAGCGCGGGCGTGGCAGCAGTTCCACACCACCGGGCGCGGTCGCGTCACGCATCGAGTTCGACGCCGGCGACGTACCGGCCCTGCGCTCCGCGCTCGGCATCGCGCGGTGGGACGTGCTTGGCCATTCGTGGGGCGGCGGTATCGCCATGTTGGCCACCGCGCAGGATCTTGCCGCTGTGCGCCGGTTGGTGGTGGTGTGTGCGGTGGGTGTGACCGGTGAGTGGCTGCCCGACCTGCACGCCCGGGCGTTGATGCGATTGGAGGGTGCGCAGCGCGCCGAATTGGCGGCGTTCGATACGGCGCGCTTGGTCGATCCGGAACTCGCCTATCACGCCGCGTACACCAGGGCGTTCTTCCCCGCGTACTTCGCGGACCGCGCCTTTGCCGCGTCGGTGGCGGCGCCCACCGGCACCAGTGTCACCGGTGCGGTCGTCGCGGCTCGCATCCGTCGCCATGGCTACGACTGGCGCGCCACGCTGCGTGACGTGACCACGCCGACACTCGTCTTGCACGGTGCAGCAGACATCCTTCCGCGCTCCGTGGCCGAGGGCATTGCAGGCACACTCCGGCACGCCACACTGCGGTCGTTGGAGAACGTCGGGCACAATCCCTTCTGGGAGGCGCCACAGTCGTTCTTCACGCAGGTGGAGACGTTTCTCGCGGAGAAACCACCCGACTCCTGACACCAGACCATGAAGGCCGCCGAATCACTGCTCGCTGCATGTGTCGCCGGACTGGCCTGGTTTATTGGTAGTCAAAGTCTGGATGCGCCGCGCGTGACCTTGCAGAACGAAGCGGCCGGCCAGATCGCGTCGGCCCACACACCCCGCCGCGCAACGCCGCGCGATTCGGTCTCCGCCTTTTCCCAGGACGAGGCCTTCGGCACCGCGGTGTCGGAGTTGGGCACCGTGGTCGACGCGTCCCCGTACACCACCACGGCACGCGCGCTCGACCCGCCCGAGTTGCGCGCGCGTTTAGCCACCGGGGCGGACGGCACCTATATCCACGATCTGGTCAACGCGCGCGATTCGGCCATCACCCGCTGGCCCGATCGCCTCTCACGCCCATTGCGCGTCTGGATTGAAGAAGCGGAGGGCGTGGACGGGTGGAACGCCGACTTTGTCTCAGCCGTGCGCGACGCCTTTGATACGTGGGTGCACGCCGGCGTTCCGGTGCATTTCACGTTCGTCGTGGACTCGAGCACCGCCGACGTGCACGTGACCTTCGTCGACCATTTCGCCAACGGTATCAGCGGCAAAACGGTGTGGAGTCGCGACGCCGCCTGGTGGCTGGTCTCCAGCGAGATCCAGCTCGGCATCGCGCACCCCAGCGGCGGCATGGTCTCCCCGCCTCAAATGCGCGCGATCGCGTTGCATGAAGTCGGACACCTGCTCGGCCTGGATCACTCGCACGACCCCGACAACATCATGTCGGCGCGCATCCGGGTGCGCGACCTGACCGAGGCCGATCGCGCGACCGTACGCCTGCTCTACTCGTTGCCGGCCGGGTCGCTCAAGTAGCGCACACCCGACGCAGTCGCTGCACTACCACTGCACTACCACCGCACTACCACCGCACCACAAGCACGCGCGGCGCCGTCCCGCGCGTCACGACTGTCAGGCGGACTTCCCGCGACTGCGTCGACGAGAACGCACGACGCAACGGCGCCAAGTCACGGACGGGCGTACCGTTCACGGCGCGGATCACGTCGCCCGGACGCAAGCCCGCATCGGCCGCCGGCGTACCGGCCGGCACCCGCAGTGCAAGCAGACCAGACTCGAGTCCCATCGACTGCGCAAACTCGTCATCGATGACCGAAAGCTGGGCGCCGGCGATTACCGCCATCCCGGTGCCGGCCAGCATCGTGCCCACAGCCGGCGTGGGGGGAAGCGGCGGGGTTGCCGGCGTGGGCGGTACCGGGGAGGTCGGGGACGTGAATGGCGCGAAGCTGAACGTGCCCGTGACGCGTTCACACACCTGCCCTGGTCCGCAGTTGGAGAACGTCATCGCGCGATCGGGGGTTGGACGGGCGCCCACCACGACCGACAGATCGCGCGCCCGGTTACCACGGCGCACGCGCATGCGCACCGTCTGCCCGGGCACCAGCAATTCCGCATAGTTCACCGCTTGCGTGCGCACGTCGCGCCCATTGTACGCCAGCACCGTGTCACCGGCGCTCAGTCCGCTCTTTTCCGCCGGTGAGCCCGCGTCGACCGCCTCGATCACCGGATAGTCGCAGTAGTTCGTCAGCGCTCCCTCGGGCGACATGACGGTGATCTTGGACTCGGACAGGTGCATGCCCAGCCAGCCGGTCGGCATCGCCACGCGCATCGGCATGTGCATCCGCGCCGCCTCGGAGAAGGCGGCGATCTGCGGCTGCATCGAGCGAATCGCGACTTCGATATCCGGACCGACCCAGCGCAGCGCGCTGTCCATCATCGGCGCGACCGCGCGCAGACTCCCTTCCATGCTCTCGAACAACGCGATGCCGGGGCTCAGGCGCCGCCCCGCGATGATACGCGGAATGCTGTCACCACGCCGGATCGTGATCGCCTCGCCGTCGCTGCCATCGGCATTCTTGTAGCGCACGATGATCTGCATCAACGAATCCACGCCGCGCTGCGCCTGCGAAATGCGCCGGATCTCCACGCTGCGATCGGAATCGACGCGCTGCCTGATGACCACAGCGGCATCGTCGAGTTCCCGTTTCAGGCGAAGCAAGGCCCGCCCCTCCGGCCCCTCGGTCAGCAGCGTGGGCGATGACGTCAGCTCCGCGCACCGGCTGGATGCGGACCCAGTCGTGGTCGTGACGCGCGTGCGCGTTTGCTGCGCCCCGACGCTGCCCAACGCCAGGCCAGCCGACGCCAGTGCAGACAGGACGCAAGGACGAACCTCAAGACGAACATCGAAATGAACCATCGGAATCGGTCGCATCAGTACCCTTCGATCGTCTTGTCCACCGGCAGCGCACCGCTCAATTGCTGCAGCGTGACTTCGCGCGCCGTGGACGCCGCGAGGTAGTAGTGATTCAGCACGGGGTCCTGCGGCGCTTCCCGCAGGGCGGCCCGGGATGCCGCCATCATCTGGTCGAGCGCAGCCAACCGCGCCCGGTATACGTCGGACGAACGCACCGTCGTATCGTTGGCGGCGAGCCACAACGACGCCCGCTCGTATTCGGCCTGCGCGTTGTTGAGCACCGCCGTGGCCTGCGACACGGAGGCGAACGTATCCTCGCCGCCCAGCGATGCCGGCCGGATCGTGGCGTCGAATCCGTCGGCGGCGCGCGAAGCGGTGCTTTCGGCCGACCGCTCCAACGGGAGCAACGACGCGCCCGCGGATATCCGTCCCCCGACCACGCTCGCCACCACCAGCACGGCGGCGGCGGCCGCACGCAACCAGCGCGGCACGCCGCGGGCTGGCGTACTGGCATGGGAACGACGCGCCACTGTCGGCACTGCGTGTGGCTCGCGGGCAATCCGTTCGCCCGTTCCATCGAGGGCGCGCACCACCAGGGGCGTTTCCGGCACCCGATGGTCCGACGCCGACGTCAACATCCCCTCCACCCGCAACGCCACCGACAGCTGCTCCCAATCCGTCAGTCGCGGCGCCTCGATCGCCAGCGTCCGAAAGCCGTCGTGCGCCGCCAGCCGAGCCAGCGCATCGAACGCATCTCGCTCAGAACGGCACACGACGCAGGCGCTCAGATGCGCGAGCTCCTCCGTGGTTGGCGGCTCGTGATCGAAGGCGGCGATTCGTTCAGTATCCAGGTGCTGCATAGCTGCGTTCACTCGGGCCGGCGTCAGTTGCGTCTACAAGCGGGGCGAGGAGCCGGCGAAGCTTCGCGCGCGCCTTGAACAATTGCGACTT